>NZ_JAPEOX010000001.1:1829060-2133903 GCF_026340675.1 Streptomyces sp. NBC_01264 | reverse complement strand
CGCGAGGACATCGAACGCCGGTACGCCGAACTCACCGGGCACACGCCGCGGGACATGGAGTTCCACACGCTCTACGCCGCCCTGCGGCACGGGATCGTGATGCTGCGCATCGCCTACCGGCAGGCGCACTTCGGGGAGGTCGAGATCCCGGCGGATCCCGACAGCCTGATCCTGCACCATGCCAGCCTCACCGCCATGGTGCAGGGAACGTACTGGTAGCGGCCCCCGGCTCAGGCGGCCTGCGCGTGCTGGCGCATCTGCGGCATCGCCGCGGGCGCCGGCATGCGCACGGGCCGCGAGCCCGGGCCGCCGACGTGCGAGAAGGGCTGCGTCCGCCAGTCCAGCCCCTGCGGCAGCGCCAGGAGGACGACGGGCTCCAGGTCCGTGGCCTCGCCGTCACCGAAGTCGAGGGTGGGCAGCGCGTCGGAGGCGGGCCGCCCCGTGCCCGCGCACACCGTGAGCCCGAAGGGGTTCCACGGGGTCAGGCAGAGGGCGTGCTCCGGCAGGAACTCCTCGTCCGCGACGAGGGCGATCGACTGGCCGCAGTCGGGGCAGGTCGCGTGGTGGATCTCGAAGCCCTCGGCGTCGTATTCGAGGTACTCGTCGTCGTCGGCGTAACCGCTCTCGACGATTTCCAGGGGCTCCGGTTCGGTGCGACCGGCGCGCTTGGTGTTCAGCATGGATGTACTCCCCCTTGGGTGGGCCGGGCGGGCAGGTTCTTCGGCCACGGCCACCCCAAGCACTTCCCGTCGCGCGGCACGAGTAACCACATCCGGCCGCCGTACGCCCGCTTACCCCTGTGGCCTTGGTCACATGCCCGCCGCAGGTGCCGCCTCAATCCGTGGACACGGCTGGGCCTGAACGGTTCGGGGCCGTAAGTTGTGCGGCTATGAGCGCAATGGAGGAGCTGGACCGCCAGATCGTGGATCTGCTCGTACGGGACGGGCGGATGAGCTACACGGACCTGGGCAAGGCCACGGGCCTGTCCACGTCGGCGGTCCATCAGCGAGTACGCCGGCTGGAGCAGCGCGGGGTGATCCGCGGTTACGCGGCGGTCGTCGACCCCGAGGCCGTCGGTCTTCCCCTCACGGCCTTCATCTCGGTCAAGCCCTTCGACCCGAGCGATCCGGACGACATCGCGGAGCGGCTGGCCGGGGTTCCCGAGATCGAGGCCTGCCACAGCGTCGCGGGCGACGAGAACTACATCCTCAAGGTCCGCGTGGCCACCCCGCTGGAACTGGAAGACCTCCTGGGCCGCCTACGAGCCCTGGCCCACGTCTCCACCCGCACCACGGTGGTCCTCTCCACCCCGTACGAGGCCCGCCCGCCCCGCATCTGAGCCCCGGGATCCCCCTCCGGCGACCCATCCAGCCCCTCCGGCCCACTTCAGCCCCTCCCGGCCACATCCAGCCCCTCCGGCGTTTGAGGAGCGGGGGTCCGGGGGCCGGCCCCCGGCAACGGCGCCGCACACGGCAAGGGGTCCGGGCGAAGCCCGGGGAACGGTGGAAGGGCGGGTAGGGGACAGCCCCGCAGGGGCCGCGGTCCGGGCCCGGCAACACACCCGCCAGACTGTCGGCATGACAGACAGCACCGCCGACTCCGCCAACGCCGCCGGAGGCCCCCGCACCGCCGCCCCCACCGCCGGAGGCCCCCGCACCGCCGCCCCCACCGCCGGAGGCCCCCGCACGGTCCTCCTCCGCGGCGGCGAGGTCCACAGCCCCGCCGACCCCTTCGCCACCGCGATGGTCGTCGAGCGCGGCCACATCGCCTGGGTCGGCTCCGAGGGCGCCGCCGACGCCTTCGCGCAGGGCGTGGACGAGGTCGTCGACCTCGGCGGGGCCCTCGTCACCCCCGCCTTCACCGACGCCCACGTGCACACCACCTCCGCGGGGCTCGCCCTGACCGGCCTGGACCTGACCGGGGCCCGCTCGCTCCCGGAGGCGCTGGAGCTCGTACGCGCGTACGCGGAGCGCCGCCCCGCCGACCGGGTGCTCCTCGGCCACGGCTGGGACGCCGCCCGCTGGCCCGAGCGGCGCGCCCCGCGCCGGGAGGAGCTGGACCGGGCCACCGGCGGGCGCCCCCTGTACCTGAGCCGGATCGACGTCCACTCGGCCGTGGTGACTACTGCCCTGCTGGAGCTCGTCCCGCAGGTGCGGCCGGCGGGGGACGAGCCGCTGACCCGGGACGACCACCACGCCGTACGGCGGGCCGCGCTGGCCGCGGTCACCCCCGCCCAGCGCGCCGAGGCCCAGCGGGCCGCCCTCGACCGGGCCGCTTCCCTGGGGATCGGCTCCGTCCACGAGTGCGGCGGCCCGGACATCTCCTCCCCGGAGGACTTCACCGCCCTCCTGGAGCTGGCGCGGACCCACCCCGGCCCGCGGGTCTTCGGCTACTGGGCCGACCGGGACCTGGCCCTGGTCAAGGAGCTCGGCGCCGTCGGGGCGGCGGGCGACCTCTTCGTCGACGGAGCCCTCGGTTCGCACACCGCCTGCCTGCACGCCCCGTACGCCGACGCCGAGCACACCGGCACGGACTACCTCGACGCGCGGGCCGTCGCCGAACACGTCGCCGGCTGCACCGAGGCGGGCCTCCAGGCGGGCTTCCACGCCATCGGGGACGCCGCGATCACCGCCGTCGTGGCCGGGGTGCGGGCCGCCGCGGAGAAGGTCGGCCTGGACCGCGTGCGCGCCGCCCGGCACCGGGTCGAGCACGCCGAAATGATGACCCCGGCCACCATCGCCGCCTTCGCGGAGCTGGGCCTGACCGCCTCCGTGCAGCCCGCCTTCGACGCGCTGTGGGGCGGTGAGCAGGGCATGTACGCCGACCGGCTCGGCGCCGAGCGCGCCCGCACCCTCAACCCGTACGCGGCCATGCTCAAGGCCGGCGTCCCGCTGGCCTTCGGCTCCGACGCACCGGTCACCCCGCTGGACCCCTGGGGCACCGTCCGGGCGGCCGCCTTCCACCACACCCCGGCCCACCGCATCTCCGCACGGGCGGCCTTCGCCGCCCACACCCGCGGCGGCTGGCGGGCCCTGGGCCGCGACGACGCGGGCATCCTCGTCCCCGGGGCCCCGGCCGACTACGCGGTCTGGGACACGGCCGAGCTGGTGGTCCAGGCCCCCGACGACCGGGTCGCCCGCTGGTCCACGGACCCCCGCTCCGGGACCCCCGGACTGCCGGACCTGACCCCCGGCGGCGAGCTGCCGGTCTGCCTGGCCACCGTCGTCGGCGGCCGGGAGGTATTCGTACGGCCACAGGGGTGATCCGGGTGGCCGTGGTTCGGTGAGGGCGGCCGGACCCGGATAGGTTCGGCCGGGTCCACCACCGGACGTCCGAACCGGACGGAGCCGATCGCTCAGCCGCGCCCGCGCCTCGGGGGCGAGGGAAGGTTTCGCCGCAAGGGTGTCCCCCCTGCTCCGCAGGAGACTTGGGGGCCGGTGGCCTCAGATCGGGGCCCCGCGGTCCAGTAGACAACGGTCAGGCGGCCCGCAGCCAGCGGGAGCCGGTCCGGCCCGAAGGACCGCGGGCCCCGATCGCTGTTCTAAAATCATCCTCTGCGACACGACGTACTGGATGTACGAGAACGCAAAAGGGGAATCAGTGAGCGACGGCGGACAGCGAAGCTACGGACCGCTCGGCACGGCCTTGGTGATCATTCCGACCTACAACGAGGCGGAGAACATCGGGCTGATCGTCGGCCGCGTCCGCGCGGCTGTACCCGGGGCCCACGTCCTGGTGGCCGACGACAACAGCCCGGACGGCACCGGAAAGCTCGCCGACGAGCTCGCGGGCGCGGACGACCAGGTCCACGTCCTGCACCGCAAGGGCAAGGAAGGGCTCGGAGCCGCCTACCTGGCCGGCTTCGCGTGGGGTCTGGAGCACGGCTACGGCGTCATCATCGAGATGGACGCCGACGGCTCCCACCAGCCCGAGGAGCTGCCCAGGCTGCTCACCGCCCTGGAGGGCGCCGACCTGGTGCTGGGCTCGCGCTGGGTGCCGGGCGGCCGGGTCGTGAACTGGCCCAAGAGCCGGGAGTTCCTCTCCCGGGGCGGGTCCACGTACTCCCGGCTGATGCTGGGCGTCCCGATCCGCGACGTGACCGGCGGCTACCGCGCCTTCCGCCGCGAGACCCTCGAAGGGCTGGGCCTGGCCGACGTGGCCTCGGCCGGCTACTGCTTCCAGGTCGACCTGGCCCGCCGGGCCGTCCAGAAGGGCTTCCGCGTGGTCGAGGTGCCCATCACCTTCGTCGAGCGCGAGTTCGGCGACAGCAAGATGAGCAAGGACATCGTGGTGGAGGCCCTCTGGAGGGTCACCCAGTGGGGTCTCAAGGAGCACGCGGGCAAGCTCTCGGACAAGCTGACGGGCAAGCCCCGGGGCAAGTAGTCCGCTCCGGCCCCTAGGGGATGTCCGGTACCTCCGGCTGAGGACGTCTTTACGCCGTCCCAGGCACACTGGGGGTATGACGACCGGAGTTCCGACCCCTACGGCCCCCCGGCGGCGTTCGCCCGCCCGTACGTACCTTCCCCTGGCCATCGCGGCCTGGCTGATCCTGGAGATCTGGCTGCTCGGCCAGGTCGCCGGAGTGATCGGCGGCGGCGGTGTCGCCCTGCTGCTCGCCGGCGGCCTGGTGCTGGGTGCGGTGGTCATCAAGCGGGCCGGGCGACGCGCCTTCAAGAACCTGACGGAGACCTTCCAGCAGGCCCAGGAGGGCCGTCAGCCGACTGCGCCGCAGCCCGGCAAGCCCGGTACGGGCAACGGCCTGACCATGCTGGCCGGGCTGCTCCTGATGATGCCGGGCCTGATCTCCGACGCGGCCGGTCTGCTGCTCATGCTCCCGCCGGTCCGCACCTGGATCGGCCGCCGGGCCGCCGGCTCCCTGGAGCGGAAGATGGCCTCCGCGCCGGCCGGCTCCTTCGGCGACGCCTTCCAGCAGGCCCGGATCCACTACCCGGACGGCAAGGTCGTCCCGGGTGAGGTCATCCACGGCGAGGTCATCCGCGAGGACGGCCCGCAGTGCCCCGACAACGGCTACCGGCCGCCGCTGACCCCCTGACCGGACAGCACGAAGCAGAGGGGCCCCACCACACACCGTGTGGTGGGGCCCCTCTGCTTCGTGCTGTCTTGCTGCGCCGCTGTGGCGTCCGGCTGTCAGGCGGACTTGCGGCTGTCCCGCGGATGCACGGCAATGTTCATGGCGCCGGAACGAAGGACCGCAAGCCTTTCGGCCAGCACTTCCTCCAGCTCCTCGCGGGTGCGCCGCTCCATGAGCATGTCCCAGTGCGTTCGCGCAGGCTTGCCCTTCTTCTCTTCGGGCCCATCCCCGTCAACCAGGAGTGCCATGGCGCCACACGCCTTGCACTCCCACTCCGGCGGAATTTCTGCCTCAACCGAGAACGGCATCTCAAATCGATGTCCGTTCTGGCATGCGTACTCCACCGCCTGGCGCGGGGCCAGATCGATGCCGCGGTCCGTCTCGTAGCTGGTAACCACGAGCCGCGTACCGCGGAGAGCTCGCTCACTCATGAATCGTGCCTCCCGGGCTTGTCGCCCACAGGACAGGTGTCGCTGTCGTCGTCATCCGGTCAACGTCCGGTCGGCGGTATAGATTCCCGCTCCGGGTCATGCGTCGCCCGTCGTACCGCCCCTTGTTGTACCCACCAGTGCCCGTTTTGTCACATCTGGCAGCAGATGTCACCCAACGTCTTCACTTCATAAGCACGCAGTAACGGTCCGCCTGGCAGGCCAAAGGCGTACACTACCGGCCCTTAGCTTGAACGTCGAAATTCGTTCCGAATTCGCGCGCCCGTAGCCCCTCGGATCCGTCGGATCCCAGGTCAGATCCGCTCGGGTACAGGATTCCCCGCCGCCTCCACGGCGCGCCGCACCGGCACTCGCGCGAGCAGCACGAAACCCAGTGCGAAGAAGACCACCAACGAGATGATCGCGTCCCGGTAACTGCCCGTGACCTGGTACGTGAGCCCGAAAACCAGGGGTCCCACCCAGCTCAGGCCCCGGTCGCTCATCTCGTACGCCGAGAAGTACTCGGCCTCCTTGCCCGCCGGAACCAGGTGCGAGAACAGCGAGCGCGACAGCGCCTGACTGCCGCCCAGCACCAGTCCGATCATCGCGGCGAGCGCGAAGAACCACACCGGGGTCCGGGCCGGCAGGAAGTACCCGGCGGCCAGCGTCACGCCCCAGGCCACCAGCGAGCCGAGAATCGTTCGCTTGGCGCCGTACCGCACGGCCAGCCGGCCCATCCCCAGCGCACCCGCCACCGCGAGGATCTGCACCAGCAGAACGGCCACGATCAGCGTGGACTGCTCCAGCTCCAGCTCCTCGGAGCCGTAGACGGAGGCCTGGGAGATCACGGTCTGCACGCCGTCGTTGTAGATCAGGTACGCCAGCAGGAACGACAGGGTCAGTGGATGGCGCCGCATGTCCTTCAGCGTGACCACGAGCTGCTTCCAGCCGCTGACGGGCGGAGCCTCCCCGGGCTCCCGGACCACGGCACGGTCCCGCAGCCGGCGCAGCGGGACGATCGTGAAGGCGCCCCACCACAGCCCCGCCGAGGCCAGGCAGATCCGTACGGCCTCGCCCTCGGAGAGCCCGAAGGAGTCGTGGCCCTGGAAGAGCACCAGGTTCAGGACGAGCACGAAGGCGCCCGAGGTGTACCCGAAGGCCCAGCCGCGCGAGGAGACGGTGTCCCGCTCCTCCGGGGTGGAGATCTGCGGCAGATAGGCGTTGTAGAGCACCACGGAGCACGAAAGCGAGGCGTTCGCGACGATCAGCAGCAGCCCGCCGAGCAGGTACCGGTCGCCGCCCAGGAAGAACATCCCGGCCGTGGCCGTCGCACCCGTGTACGCGGCCGCCGCCAGCAGCGGCTTCTTACGGCCGGTCCGGTCGGCCAGGGCGCCGACCAGCGGCATGATCAGGACGGCCACGATCACCGAGGCCGACACGGTGTACGCGAAGTACGAGCCCGCAGCCACCGGGATGCCGAGCGGGTGGACGTACCCGTCGGAATCGGCGGCCGCCTTGGCCACCGCCGTCAGGTACGGCCCGAGGAACACCGTGAGCACGCTCGTCGAGTAGACCGAGCTGGCGAAGTCGTAGAAGTACCAGCCGTGCTGTTCGCGCTTGCGGGCCGCCGCCGCGGCCTCGGCCCCGGCGGCCTCCGATCTGCCGTCCTCGGACCCCGGTTCCGCGTCTTCCGTCGTCTGCGCACTCATCGGTGCCCCCCTCGCTGGTCCCCGTACCGCCGCGGCCGCCGCCCACCGGGCGCGCAGCCGAACGGGCCGGTCAGGCCCAGGCTCCGCGCCGGTCGAGCACCGTGCGCAAGATGTCGATCCGGTCGGTCATGATGCCATCGACTCCCAGGTCCAGGAGAGCCTCCATGCGTTCCGGTTCGTTCACGGTCCACACGTGCACCTGGAGCCCCCGCTCGTGGGCCGTCCGCACGAACCTGCGGTCCACCACGCGGATGCCCCCCTGGGTCTCCGGCACCTGCGCCGCCACCGCGCCCGCGCGCAGCGCCGCGGGGATCGCGTACGACCGCAGCCGCAGCCCGAACACCCCCGCGACCCCGTACGAGGTCGCCAGCCGGGGGCCGGCGATCTTCTGGGCCCGGGCGACCCGTCGCTCGGAGAAGGAGCCCACGCAGACCCGGTCCCAGACCCCGGTCCGCGCGATCAGGCCGATCAGCGGGTGCACGGCGGACTCGTCCTTGATGTCCACGTTCCACCGGGCGTCCGGGAACTTCTCCAGCAGGTCCTCGAAGAGCGCGAGGGGCTCGCTCCCGGCGGCCCGGACCTCGCGGATCCGGCTCCACGGCAGCTCCCGGATGCGGCCCCGGCCGTCGGTGATCCGGTCCAGGGTGGCGTCGTGGAAGGCGACCAGCTTCCCGTCGGCGCTGGCGTGCACGTCGGTCTCGAAGTACCGGTAGCCCGCGGCGGCGGCCCGCTGGAAGGCCGCGGCGGTGTTCTCCAGCCCGTCCGCGGCCCCGCCGCGGTGCGCGAACGGGATCGGACCCGGGTGGTCGAGATAAGGGTGGGGTAGGCGTACGTGCGTCACCGCGGCAGTATGCCCCCTGTTCCCCCTGGGGCGGGAGCGGTCGGTGGCCGGCCGGTGAACGGCCGCAGGGGATCAGTCCCGCAGGGCGTGCGCCGGGAGCCCGGAGTAGACGTACGCGGTCCGGTACCGCGGCTCGCCGAAGTACTCGGCCTCGCCCCGGTGGACCGCCACCAGGGAGTCCGGCCCCCGCCACCAGTCGTCCGCCAGCCCCACGACCTCGGGCACCCGCTCGAATCCGGTCAGGTCGAAGTCGTCCGCCTCGTCACCGCTGAGCGTGGTGACCCGCTTCGCCCACCGGGTCGCGTGCTGGTCCAGGGCCTGTGACTCGATCCATCCCTCGACCGTGGCGTGCAGCGGGGTCCAGCGGATGCCGTCGACGCCGAACGCGCCGTCCGGTCCGATGAAGAAGCCGAAATTGACCGAGCACCGCGGAAACCCCACGGTGATCCACCATCCTTCCTCCGCCGAGCCCTCCGGGAGGTCGGTGTCCAGGACCTTGGGGCCGCCCTCGAACTGGCGCGAGGGTGGCAGGAGCAGCCCGCCCCAGCGCGCCGAGTACTCCGCCGCCCGGTCGATCTCCCGCGCCGGGACGCCGTGGGCGAGCCAGCGATCCCTGTAGGAGCCGATGCCCACGGGGTCCATGCGGACGCAGTGGACGGCCAGGAAGTACTGGGCGCGCCGGGTCAGCCCGCCCGGGATGTCGCCGGGGAAGAGGTTGATGGTCACCCGCCGGACGCTACACACGGGACCGTGCACGAGGCTCCCTCTTTCACGCGGAGCGCTCCGTGGCACTCTGGACCGGTAGAAGCGATCCAATACCGGCCCGTCACGGTCCGGCAGAAGCCAATTCGACGAAGGTGGACCGGAACACATGGCGCAGTGGACCTCGGCCGTCGGTGCCGCACAGCTCGGCCGGCTCATCACCTCCCAGCAGGGCCGGACCGCCCCGCCCGGCGGGCGGAAGCTGCCCGCGTACCGCACGCTCGCCGACGGCGTCCGCCTGCTCGTCCTGGAGGGCCGCATCCCCGTCGCCGCCCGGCTCCCCGCCGAGCGGGAGCTGGCCGTGGCCCTCTCCGTCAGCCGCACCACCGTCGCCGCCGCCTACGAGGCCCTGCGCGGCGAGGGGTTCCTCGAATCCCGCCGGGGCGCGGGCAGCTGGACCTCCGTGCCCGCCGGCAACCCCATGCCGGCCCGCGGCCTGGAGCCGCTGCCCCCCGAGTCCCTCGGCTCGATGATCGACCTCGGCTGCGCCGCCCTCCCCGCCCCCGAGCCTTGGCTCACCAAGGCCGTCCAGGGCGCCCTGGAGGAACTCCCGCCGTACGCCCACACCCACGGGGACTACCCGGCCGGGCTGCCCGCGCTGCGCCGCATGCTCGCCGACCGCTACACCGAGCGCGGCATCCCGACCATGCCCGAGCAGATCATGGTCACCACGGGCGCGATGGGGGCCATCGACGCCATCTGCAGCCTCTTCGCGGGCCGCGGCGAGCGGATCGCCGTCGAATCCCCGTCCTACGCCAACATCCTCCAGCTGATGCGCGCCGCCGGAGTCCGCCTCGTGCCGGTCGCCATGGGGGAGGGGCTGACGGGCTGGGACATGGACGTCTGGCGCCAGGTCCTGCGCGACTCGGCCCCCCGCCTCGCCTACGTGGTCGCCGACTTCCACAATCCGACCGGGGCCCTGGCCTCCGACGAGCAGCGCCGCGCGATGGTGGAGGCGGCCCGCTCGGCCGGCACCGTCCTCGTCGCCGACGAGACCATGGTCGAGCTCCAGCTCGACCCGACGCTGGAGATGCCCCGACCGGTCTGTTCCTTCGACCCGGCCGGCTCCACCGTCATCACCGTCGGCTCCGCCAGCAAGGCCTTCTGGGCCGGCATGCGCATCGGATGGGTCCGCGCGGCCCCGGACGTCATCCGCAGCCTGGTCGCCGCCCGGGCCTACGCCGACCTGGGCACGCCCGTGCTGGAACAGCTCGCGGTGGACTGGCTGATGCGCACCGGGGGCTGGGAGCAGGCCGTGGAGATCCGCCGCGACCAGGCCCGGGAGAACCGGGACGCGCTGGTGGCGGCGGTCCGCCGGGAGCTGCCCGACTGGGAGTTCCGGGTCCCGCTCGGCGGCCTGACCCTGTGGGCCCGCGCGGGCGGGCTCTCCGGCTCCCGGCTGGCCGAGGTCGGGGAGCGGGTGGGCGTACGGGTTCCCTCGGGTCCCCGGTTCGGCGTCGACGGGGCCTTCGAGGGGTACGTCCGGCTCCCGTTCACCGTCGGCGGCCCGGTGGCCGAGGAAGCGGCGGCCCGGCTGGCCGCCGCGGCCCGGCTGGTCGCCACCGGAGCGGGCGGCGGCGGGGCGGAGCCGCCGCGCACCTTCGTCGCGTAGGAGCAGAAGTGCTTACGGGGCGTCCGCCGGGACCTCGGGGATCTCCGAGGCGTCGATCGCCGGGCCCTGCGCCTGGGCGGGCGGCTGGACGATGTGCAGCGGCTTGGCCGGGGTGACGTGGTCCGGGACGGGCTTGGGCTGCGCCTGCCGCTCGGGCAGCAGGTCCAGTACCGCCTGCCGGTGCCCCGGGTGGGTGGCCTCGTCGTACGGGTCCGGGGTGGCCGGGACCTGGAGGCGGTGCACGGGACCGGCGCCGAGCCGGGCGTACCCGCGCCCCGGCGGCAGTACCGCCGTCGGCGTGGTGTGCGGGGGCAGTCCCAGGACGTCGGCGATCTGCTGGATCGTGGCGGCTCCGAGCACCGCCCGGGCCCGCGTGTGCTGCCAGACGGAGTCGTTCAACAGCTCCAGGTGGTCGAACTGCTCGACCACCACCACGGTGACGTGCGCGGCGCGCCCGTGCCGCAGCGGCACCTGGAGCTGCGCGATCGGGTCGGGGGCGCCCTCGGCGGCGGCCAGGTGGGCCAGCACGCTGGGCCGGTCGAGCAGGATCCACAGCGGACGCCGGGTGTCCTCGGGCGCGGGCCGGCCGGCTTCGCGGGCCCGGTGGGTGGCGATCAGGCGCCGTTCGGTCTCGCGGGCGGCCCATTCCAGGGTGGCCAGCGCCCCGGTCGGCCCGCACTCCACGGCGAGGACGCCGGCGCGGCCGGAGAGGCAGGAGTACTCGCCGGTGCCGCCGCCCTCCACGATCAGGACGTCGCCCCCGTGCCGCAGGGCCTGCAGGGCGATGGAGCGCAGCAGTGTGGAGGTACCGCTGCCGGGCTGGCCCACGGCCAGCAGATGGGGTTCGGCGGAGCGGGAGCCGGTGCGCCAGATGACCGGCGGGACGTCCCGGGGCTCGCCGCCGTCCAGGACGGGCAGGGTGCGCTGCACACCGCCGGGGTCGGTGAAGCCGAGCACGGTCTCACCGGGGGAGGTGACGAAAGGCTGGGCGGCGATGCCTGTCGGCAGCGCCGCCAGCACGCTCAGGTCGAGCTGGTTGCCCTCCTCGTCCCAGTCGAAGAGATACTCCCGTCCGCGCCCGGACTTGGCGTGCAGCAATGCCTCGATCCGGGCCCGTGACGCGGCCTCGCCATCGGTGAAGTAGGCCGGGTAGCGGATGTGGAGCCGGGTGATCCGGCCCGCCTCGTCGAACTCGTAGCCGCTGAAGGCCTTGTCCCACTCCCCGCCGTGGGCGAAGAGGGGGCTCGGGTCCTCCGGGATGGAGAAGTACGGCACGAGGGCTTCGTAGAGGGAGCCGAGCCGTTCGGTCTCGGCATCGCTGGGCCCGGTCTTCGCCGGGGTGCGGTCGCGTCCCTGCCAGGCCGCCGCCGCCATGAGGGTGATCAGGGCGGTGAGGGGGCCGTAGGGGACGAGCGCGACCACGAGGACGCAGGCGGCCCCCAGGAAGAGCGCGGGACCACGCTTGTCCTTGGGGGTGTCGCACCATTTGCGCCGCCCGGCCGAGGCCAGGACGCGCAGGCCGCGTCCGATGGTGAGGAGCGGATGGAGGACGTCCGTGGCGCTGTCGGCGGCCGTGCGAGCGAAGTCGCGGCCCCGGGTCAGCGACACGGTGCCGCTGCTGAGGATGCGGGGAAGTGGGCGCCGGGCCACGGGCGTCTCCTGGAGTTGTGGATGCTTCGGGGTGGGTGCCGGGGCCGGGCGCTAGAGCTTGATCCCGCCGAGAAGGCTCGCGAGGCTCGCCGTGCTCGCCGTGATGCTGGGGGCGATGGCGGAGCCGGCGAGGAAGAAGCCGAAGAGCGCGCACACGAACGCGTGCGTCAGCTTCATGCCGTCCTTCTTGAAGAACAGGAAGCAGATGATGCCGAGCAGGACGACACCTGAGATGGACAGGACCATGAGTCAGTTCTCCTGGTGGGTGGGGACAGTCACCATCAGTTCTTCCAGGCTCACAGGAAGTATCAATGCGATAAAAGGTGCATACGGGTGAATTCGGCAATTTTTCACTTGACCGGCCCATCCCGGCTGGCGCGCCTGGCGGGTTGGGGGCACAGGGGCCGCAAGGTGATCATTGCCTCGGCCCGTGCCTCTCATGTGCAGGTCCGGGCGCTACTCTGACGCTTCACCCGTACGGACGCAGTGCCGTGCGCAGCCCTGCCCGTGAAAGGCGGTACGACCGATGAGTGAGCACGTCGAGAACGGCTCCCAGGACTCCCAGGCCTCCCAGGGCTCGGCGGGCGCTCCCGACGAGGACGTCATCGAGCTGGCCACCAAGATCTTCGACCTCGCCCGCCGGGGCGAGACCGAGGCCCTCGCCGCGTACGTCGACGCGGGTGTCCCGGCGAACCTCACCAACGACCGCGGCGACACCCTCGTCATGCTCGCCGCGTACCACGGGCACGCCGAGGCGGTCACGGCCCTGCTGGCCCGCGGAGCCGAGGCCGACCGCGCCAACGACCGCGGCCAGACCCCGCTCGCCGGAGCGGTCTTCAAGGGCGAGGAGGACGTCATCCGCGCGCTGCTCGCCGGCGGGGCCGACCCGAACGCCGGAACGCCCTCCGCCGTGGACACGGCGCGCATGTTCGCCAAGGCCCACCTGCTGGAACTTTTCGGAGCCGTCTAGTCCGCTTCTGGCCGGTCCGTGTCCGGTCCGTGCCCGGTGCCTGGCCGGTTCCTGGCCGGTTCTTCGGCCGGTCCAGACCTCACGGGTTGGTCACGGCGGCCTTAAATGTGGTCGCGGCGCACAAACCGCCTGGGTCATCATGGCGTCGGATTCGATTCGCGGACAGGACGGACGGGCAGGAGCGGGCAGGACACAACGGGTGTCCGACCCCCACTCCTGCCGGGGGACCGCCGCCCTGGCCGAGAAGCACCGACGAGAGTGAGAAGGCAATGGTCTACATCGAGCGGAACCTGACGGCGGACGTCCTCACAAGCTGTTACGCGGCCCTGTGAATTCCGATTCCCGGTTGCGTCCCCAGCTTGATTTGAGGCCATTCCCATGTTCGAACCAGTCATAGCGCCGAGCGGTACCCTGCTCGGTCTCCTCCAGCGCGGCCGCGGCGACGGCACGCTGCACGCACTCGCGGCTCCCAGGGACGAGGCCCTCGAGGCCCTCAACCACTGCGTGGCCGGCGATCCGCGCCAGGACTGGCAGGTCGAGAACCGCTCCCTGTACTACGCACGCCTGTACCTGGATCTCGACGGCCCCCTGGGCGCGATCGAGGCCCACCTCTTCGGCGTCGACGACGTCCTCGACGAGGACGACCACCGCACGGGCCTCGCCCTGTCCGTACTGGGCCACCTGGCCTCGTACGGCCGGGACGACGCGCTCATGCTGCTGCGCCGGTACGCCGCCACGGGTGCCAACTGGGCCTGGGCCCTCGACGAGCTCGCCCTGCGCGACGACGACGAGGGGCTGCGCTCGCTGGCCGCCCCCGTCCTCGCCCGCTTCCCCGCCACCCCCGAAGGCGAGGCGCTGCTCGCCGCGGCCGTCCGCGACGCCTACGAGCCCCGGCCCTGGTGCCTGTGGGAAGAGGCTGCGCAGCCCAACGAGTACGCCGAGCGGCTGCGCGCCGCCCGGCAACAGGGCTCCTTCGACCGCTGGCAGCGCCAGCTCACCCCGCGCGGCCCCCAGCCGGGCTGGGGCGTCCAGGCCGTCTTCGACTGGGCCGCCGACGGACTGCGCCGGGGCACCCCCCTGCACGTCCCGGCCGCCCGCTGCCTCGCCGCCGTGGCCACCCCCGAGGACCGCTCCGCGATCCTGGCGGCCGCCGCCGGCGCTTCCGGAGAGGCCGCCCGCGCCACCGCGCTGCACCACCTGGTCCTCGCCGAGCCGGAGAACCCGGCCGTACTGGACCTCATCGAAGCCGCCGGCGACGAGCCGGCCGTAGCCGCCTTCGAGCGCATGTGCGGCCCCGCCGCCGCCGAACGGGCCCGACGCTGGGTCCAGCGCCCCGACGCCCTCGGAACGGCTGCGGCGACCCTCCTGGCAGCCCGGGGCGGTGCCGGGGACGCCCCTCTCGTCCTCGGAGCCCTCCGCTCCACCGTCCGCGGCTCCGGCCCGGACTCGACGCCGCTGTTCGCCCTGGTCGACGGGGCCGGCCGGCTCCGCATCGGCTGCGCGGCCCCCGTCCTGCGCCACATCTACCGCGAGACGTCCTCCTCCGCCCTCCGCGGCCGCGCCGCACGCGCGCTGGCGGCGACGGACCCCTCCTTCGCGGCGGGCTTCGCCGTCGAGTGCCTCTGGGACTGCGAGGAGACCACCCGCGAGGTGGCCGCCCGCCACGCGGAAACGGCCGACGCCCGGGTGGCCCCGCGTCTGCGCCGTCTGGCGGCCGACCCGGCGGAGGAAGAAGACGTCCAGTCGGCGGTCCGCAGCCGCATAGCCCCGGAGTCGGCGGTGTAGCCGGGGCCCCGGCCCCCTGCGCCTCAAGCGCCGGCGGGGCTGGGGTTGGCCTGTGCGGCGGGTTGGCTGCGGGTGGGGGCCGGTGCCGGGGGCGGGGTGGGGTGTCGGCCTGGACTGCATGATTTAGGCGCCCTGTCCCCGACTTTCGACAGGGCGCGGCTTCTTTGTGCGCCACAAATCACGCTTTACGTCCCGGCCAACACCCCACCCCGCCCCCGCCCCCGTCCCCGGCCCTGGCCGCAGCCCCCGACCCCGGCCGGGAGACAGCTCACTCCCGGCCCGGAGGCATTCGGTCCCGGCCGGGGGGGACATTTGGCCCCGGCCGGGGTTTGGCTTTTCAGCCGTCCGGCGTTTGAGGACCGGGGTCTGGGGCGGAGCCCCAGGGGGTCCGGGCGGAGCCCGGGGACCTTCTCCAGCCCCGCCGGCGTTTGAGGCGCGGGTCCGGGCGGAGCCCGGGGAACGGTGGAAGGGCGGGTAGGGGACAAGCCCCGCGCAGCGGCAGGGTCGCAGCCGGGCTCCGGCGGAGGGTGTGGCCCCGCGCAGCGGGGAGGGGCGTAGCGGGGCCCGGCCCGGCCGGGGGCGGGGGAGTCACCCCGGGGCCGGTCAGAGTCGGACGAAGCGCACCGCCACCCCCGGCCCCACCTGCGCCACCGCGTCCAGCGCGAAGCCCGCCACCACCCCCACGACGGGATACCCCCCGGTCACGGGATGATCCGCGAGGAACACCACCGGCTGCCCATCGGGCGGCACCTGCACCGCCCCCAGCACCATCCCCTCACTGGCCAGCTCCCCACCCCGCGCCCGAACCAGGGCCGGCCCCTCCGTCCGCAGCCCGATGCGGTTCGAGGCGGCCGAGACCCGGTACGTCGCCCGCAGCAGCCGGTCCGTCACCGACTCCGCCGTGAACCAGTCGGCCCGCGGCCCCAGCCGCAGCGGAAGCACCAGTTCCGATGGCGGACCCGGCGTCGCCAGGGCATCGACCCCGGCCACCGGATCCGGACCCGGCTCGCCCACCGGCAGCAGCGCCCCCGCCGCCAGGACCGGCGGCCCGAGGCCCGACAGCAGGTCGGTCGAGCGACTGCCCAGCACCGGCTCGACCGCGAAACCTCCCCGCACCGCCACGTAGCCGCGCATCCCCGACTCCGCCCGGCCCACCTCCAGCTCCGCCCCCGCGCGCAGCAGGACAGGGGCACCCCAGGCCACCGGGCGCCCGCAGACCCGTACGGCGCAGGGCGCCCCGGTCACCGCCACCGTCACCGCGCCGCCCACCGCCCGCAGGGCCACGCCGTCCACCGTCGTCTCCAGGACGGCCGCCCCGGGCGGATTGCCGAGCAGCCGGTTCGCCAGCGCCCGCGCCCCCGTGTCGAGGGCCCCCGACCGGGGGACGCCGAGGTGGGCGTACCCGGGCCGCCCCAGGTCCTGGACGGTGGTCAGCGCGCCCGCCCGTACGACCTCGAGCGCCGTCACGAGGCCTCCTCGAACCGCACCCGCACCCCCGGCGCGAACAGCGCCGCAGGCTCGCGCGCCGGGTCCCACAGCACCGCGTCGGTGGATCCGATCAGCTGCCAGCCGCCGGGGGAGGAGCGCGGGTAGACCCCGGCGTACTCGCCCGCGAGGGCCAATGAGCCCGCCGGTACCGCCGTACGGGGCGTCGCGCGCCGGGGGAGGTGGAGGCGGGCGGGCAGGCCCGTCAGGTAGCCGAAGCCCGGGGCGAAACCGCAGAAGGCCACCCGGAAGGTGATCGCGCCGACGATCCCGGGCACCTCCCCGGGGGCCACCCCCCACAGCCCGGCCACCTCCGCGAGGTCCGGGCCGTCGTAGCGCACCGCGACCGTCACCGGGGGCGGCCCGTCGGCCGGGGCGAGCGGGGGGACCCGCCAGCGGGCGATCCGGGCCGCGAGGGCGCGCGGCTCCCGTACCCCGTCCAGCAGGACGGTCCTGGCCGCCGGCACGATCTCCCGTACGCCGCCCAGCTCGACGTCGCCGGCGTACCGCCGGCGCAGCAGCTCCGCGTGGAGCGCGGCCACCTCCTCGCCGGAGTCCAGCTCCAGCAGCAGCGCCTCGGCGCCGGCCTCCAGGGCCCTCACGCGAAGGCCTCCACCCGCACCCCGGCCCCGCCGAGCGCCCCGCGCACGCGCAGCGCCAGCTCCGCGGCCCCCGGGGTGTCCCCGTGCAGGCACAGGGAGCGGGCGGCCACCGGGATCCGGGAGCCGTCGGCGGCCGTCACGACGTGCCCGGCGGCCATGTCCACCGCGCGGGCCACCACCGCGTCCGGGTCGTGGACCACGGCGCCCGGCTCACCGCGCGGTACCAGGGTGCCCGCGGGGGTGTAGGCGCGGTCGGCGAAGGCCTCCGGTACGGCCGGCAGCCCGGCCCGCCCGGCGGCGGCGAGCAGCAGTGAGCCGGGCAGCCCCAGCACCGGGAGCCCGGCGGGACCTGCGGCGAGCAGCACGCCCGCCACCACGGCGGCGGCCTGGCCGGAGTCGTGCACGGTGCGGTTGTAGAGCGCACCGTGCGGTTTCACGTACGACACCCGGGAACCGGCCGCCCGCGCGAAGACCTCCAGCGCCCCGATCTGGTAGGCCACCTCGTCGGCCAGCTCTCCGGCCGGCACGTCCATGGAACGGCGGCCGAAGCCCGCCAGGTCCCGGTACGAGACCTGCGCGCCGATCCGTACCCCGCGCGCGGCCGCCAGCTCGCAGACGCGCCGCATGATGGACGGATCGCCGGCGTGGAAGCCGCAGGCGACGTTGGCGCTCGTGACGACGGACAGCAGGGCCTCGTCGTCGGTCAGCGTCCACCGCCCGAAGCCTTCGCCGAGGTCGGCGTTGAGATCGATCACGGGGGCGGCCGCCGGAGTGTCCGGCGTGATCATGGAAGCCATGCGGTGAGCGTAGAACAGGGCGCGGGCCGCGCCCTCGCCGACGGCGGGAGGATCGGGCGAACCATCCCGTTTGGGATGTTGTCAGGGTCAGCGCCTAGTCTTTGCCCGTGACTCTCCCTGCCCCGGCGAAGACCCTTCCCTCCCCGGCGCCGGGCCCGGCCGCCGACGAGGGCCTGGCCCGGCGGCTGCGCGCGCTCGCCTGCACCGCCCCGCTCCACGACCTCGACGTGCGCAAGGCCAATCTGGCCGGCGAGTACGGGGTCTACGCGATGGCGGAGGTGGCGCTCGCCGCGATCGACCTGGTCACGCTCAACATGGACTTCGACACCGGCGCCGACCACGAGCAGATAGTCGCTCGCCTGCTGCCGCGCGTCGCCGCCCAGGCACCGGCACGCCCCGCGGCCGAGCACGAGCGGGTGGCCCGCTGGGTGCTGGAGAACCTGATCAACGTCGGCAGCGTCGACCGCGGATTCCGTGCGATCTACGGCACGTTCGGCCCGGACGGGGTGTACGTCCGCCGCGACTACGACTTCAAGCTGATCGAGGAAGTCCCGGGCTACGGCGGCGCGGTGTACCTGCGCACGACCGACGAGGCCGTCAACGTCCTGGTCGGCGCCCTCGACACGGACGTCACCAGCGCGCAGATCGCCGCCGAGGTCAAGCTGGAGGTCCTGATCAGCCGGGGCCGGCTCGCCGACGCCCAACTCGCCGCCGAACAGGCCCGCTACCGCACTGTCCAGTACGCCGAGACCCTGCGCCGCACGTTGGACGCGACCCGGCGCAACGTCCGGGCGGTGGACTGGCTGGTGACCGTCCCCGACATGATCGCGGAGGCCCTGGACCACGTGGCCGACCGCTACCGCCACGAGAACGCGATCCTGACCAACATCCGCAAGGCCCGCGACGAGGCGGAAGAGCCGGACAACAAGCGGCGCGCCGCCGAGCTCGTCGACATCGTCAAGGACTGCATCCGCCGCCACACCCAGCTCCAGTCCCGGCTGCTGGACGCGGGCCCGCTCTTCCGCGCCGAACAGGACCGCCAGGCCTTCGCGGCTCCCGCGCCGCGCTCCGGGATCGACCTGTACGGGCAGCTCGTAGCCCCGATGCTGCCGCTTCCGGTCACGTCGGCCATCCGGGTCACGGACGCCTTCTTCGCCTCGGGCGCGGGCCTGCGCACCCCCGTCTCGGTCCGCGTCGCGGACCTGGTGGAGATCCTCCTGACCCCGCCGGTGGAGCGTGAGCACCTGGGTCTGGAAATGCCGGAGCCGGACCTGATCGCCACCCCGGACGACAGCCGCTTCAGCGAGGAGCAGCTCGCCGCCGCGATGGCACTCCTCGAACTCCCGCACGACGCCCCGCGCCGCCTGTCCGGCCTCCTGGCTGAGGCCCGCCGCTCCGACCCCGACCTGCCCTACCTGGTCGCCCTGCTGGCCGTCCACGCGGCGAGCCCGGCGGTGGGCACGGCGTACCGCCAGGGCGAGGAGCGCCTCCTCTTCGCGGTGGACGACGGCACGGAGCTGAACGACCCCGAATTCGGCGGCGCGGACCTCATCGTCGGCACCGCCCTCCTGGACGCGGCGGCCATGACGGCGGACCGCACGGAGGCGGCATGACCCCGCCTTGGCCCTGGCCGGGCAGTGAACCGGACCCCCGCGAAGCTGCCCGCCGCGGCGAGGCCGGCCGTACGGTTCCGGTCGGTCGGGGCCGGGGCGTTGCCCGCGCGGCCGCGGTCGTCGTCGGCACCCTTGAGGCCTGTCGCCCCGGACCCGACGGGGCCCCGGCCACGAACATCGTCCGATGCCCGGGCGGCGTCCTGTCCCCGACAGGGGCGACGACCCCAGTCACCGGGGCGGAGCCCCTGGTGAAGCGGCCCCACCCGGGGGTGTGGGGGCTCGCCCCCGCTTTCGGAAAGGGGCGGGCTGGGGGAAGACTCCTTACTGCCGGGCCTGCCGGGCCTGCCGGGCCTGCCGAAGCCCGCTCGGCGCACGCCGGAGGCGGCTCGGTGCACGCTGGCCCGCGCGCTGCCGGTCCGGACGCTGCCCGTGCCCGGAACACCCGCACGAACACCCGTACCACCGAGGAGACCCACCCGTGAGCGACCACCACGCCGAGCAGCACCCCGCGTGGAGCGAGCCCGACGCGCACGAAGCCCCGGCTCCGGTGCAGGCACACGTACAGGCGCCGGCCCCGGCCCCGCAGGGAACCGTCACCCCGGCGGACGCCGCGGACGCGGCCCGGCTCGTCGCGTTCGGGCTCCAGCCCAAGCTGCTGCCCGCCCGCGACGCCGAGTACGCCGAGCTGCTGCGCCGCTACCGCGAGGACCCCGCCTTCGCCCGGCTCGCCGACGCCGTCGCCACCGGTCTCGGCCTCGTCGTCCTGGAGGTGTCCTCCCGCGCCGGCATGGCCGTGGCCGCCGGTGAGGACTCCGTCTTCGCCGTCCGCATGGGCGACTACGCCCGCCGCACCACCGCCGACTCCGCGGACCGCTTCCTGCACGGCCTCGCCCACCTCGCCGTGGCGGCCCTGGCCTTCCCCCGCCCCGAGGACCTCGCCGACGACGGCTACATCGGCCGGATCACCGTCAACGGCGTCGACGCCTTCGTCCGGCAGACCTGCCGCCGCCTGGAGGAGCGCGCCGAGGAACTCGGCGAGAACACCGACCCGGCCTCCGACGCCCCCGGCCTGGAGGCCGCCTGGCGGGTCTACGCCCGCCGCAGCGCGACCGGCGCCACCAAGGACGCCCGCCGGCTGGCCGGTTCCACCACCGGCATCGTCGGCAAGGCCGCCGCCTTCCTCACCGACTCCGGCTTCCTCCAGCGCACCGGGGACGACGCCGGAGGCACGTACCGCACCACCCCCCGCTACCAGCTCCAGGTCCGCGACATGGCGGGCAGCGCGGCCATGGCCGAGCTCCTCGAGCTGGGCGTCGTCCCCGTCAGCGACGGCTCCGCCAGCCTGCTGCCGCCGCCCGAGGGCGACGACCTCGAACTCGCCGCCGACGCGGGCCTGCCCTTCCACCCCTGAGCCGACCCCGCCCGGCCATCCGGCCGCCCGCCACCCGTCCCCGTAGGACCTACGAAAGACCACGAGAGTCCGCCGCCATGTACGAGCTGTCCCGGATCCGCCTCTACTCCATCGGGCCCGCCGGCGCGCGCTACGCCGACACCGTGCTCGACCTGCGCGGAGTCGGCGAGCCGGTGCCCCATCCGGCGCCCACCCAGGCGGAGTTCTTCGAGGACGAGCCCACCGGCCCGCCGCGCCGCCCCGCGCCCGCCGGCGTGCTCTTCCTGGAGAACGGCGGCGGCAAGTCCGTCCTGCTCAAGCTGATCTTCTCGGTCATGCTGCCCGGACACCGCAACACCCTGGGCGGCGCCAGCTCCGGCGTCCTGCGCAAGTTCCTGCTGGCAGACGACTGCGGGCACGTCGCGCTGGAATGGCAGCACACCCAGACCGGCGAGTGCGTGGTCGTCGGCAAGGTCAGCGAATGGCGCGGCCGGCAAGTCTCCAACGACCCGCGCAAGTTCGCCGAGGCCTGGTACTCCTTCCGCCCCGGCCCGGGCCTCAGCCTGGACAACCTCCCGGTGGCCGAGGCCACTTCGGTGCGCCCGCCCGTGGAAGGCGTGTCCGGCGCCCAGGGGCGGCGCCGCACCATGAAGGGGTTCCGCGACGCCCTGACCGAAGCCGGCAAGGCGTACCCGCACCTCGAGGTGTACTTCGAGGAGATCCACGACCGCTGGAACGAGCACCTCACCGAGGTCGGCCTCGACCCCGAACTCTTCCGCTATCAGCGCGAGATGAACGCCGACGAGGGTGAGGCCGCCGGCCTCTTCGCGGTCAAGAAGGACTCCGACTTCACCGACCTCCTGCTGCGCGCCGTCACCGACACCCGGGACACGGACGGCCTGGCCGACCTCGTCCACGGCTTCGGCAACAAGCTCGGCCGCCGCGCCGAGCTGATGGCCGAACGGGAGTTCACCGCGGGCTCGGTGGACCTGCTCACGAAGATCGTCGAAGCCGCCGCCGCCCGTTCCCGGCTGCGCGACGTCCACGCCGGCGCCGAACGCCGTACGCGCACCCTCGCCCGGCGCCTGTCCGCCCGCGCCGGCGAGGAGCGCGGCCGCGCCGCCGACCTCGCGCAGCGCGTCACCGGCGCCGCCCACCAGGTCACCGCCGCCGAGTCCGCGCGCGCCCGCAGCGCCGCCGTCTCGGCCGAACTCGCCTACCGGCACGCCTCGCTCGCCCTGACCGTCGCCGACAAGGCCGCCGCCGCGCAGCGCCGCGAACTCCTCGAAGCCCGCACCCTGCACTCCGCCTGGCAGGCCGCCGAGCACGTCCTGCGCCACCGCTCCGCCGCCGACCGCTCCGCCCGCGTCGCCGCCGCGATCCTGGAGGCCGAGCGGGACGCCGCCCCGGCGCTCGCCGCCCGGGCCACCGCCGCCACCGAGCTCGTACGGGCCCTGCACGCCGCCGCCGAACAGGGGGAGCGGGCCGCCAACGAGGAGGAGGAGCGTTCCGCCGTCCTCCAGGAGACCGGCGAGGCCTCCCACCGCGCCGCCACCGCCGCCGCCACGGCCGCCCAGCGGGCCCGCAGCGAGGCCGACCACCTGCGCGCCCGCCTCGCGGAGGTCCAGCAGGAGACCGCCGAGGCCGTACGGGCCGGCTGGCTCGACGACTCCGCCCCCGACGCCGACCCGGCGCGCGCCGCCCTGGCCGCCGCCGACGCGGAGAAGACGGCCGTGGCCGCCTGGGACGAGTCCCGGGAGGCGGCCCGCGAAGCCGCCGGGGCCGCCCGCGAGGCCGCCGCCGCGGAATCCCGCGCGGAACTCACCGCCGCCCGCGCGGCGGACGCCGCCGACGCGGCCGAGGCCGCTCACGACGCCGAGTACCGGGCGGCCGAAGCCCTCGCGGGTGCCCCGCGCCTGGCGGCCCTGCTGGGCGCCCCGTCGGCCCCGCACCCCGGCTCCGGAGCCGGGTCCGGCGCTCCCGCCGGTACCGCCCCGACCTCCGGCCCCCTCGGCCCCGGCCAGGGCCACGGCTCCGGCCCCGGCGCCCCCGGGTCCGGCGGCGCCCCCGCCCCGCGGGAGTCCGTACACACCGGGGCCGGCGGCTGGCTCACCGTCGCGGACCTGGACCGGGGCGCCGACGACCTGCGCACCCTGCTCACCGACGGAGTCACCGCCGCCGAACGCCAGCTCTTCGACCTGCGCACCGCCGCCGCCGACGACTCCCGCATCCTCGGCGCCCTCGGCGACGGCGGCCTGCTGCCGCCCGGCCCCGACGTCCTGGCCACCGTGGAGTTCCTCGGCGAGCACGGCATCCCGGCGCTCCCGGGCTGGCGCTACCTCGCCCAGTCCGTGGACCCGGCCGACCACGCCGCGGTCCTCGCCGCCCGCCCCGAACTCGTCGACGGCGTGGTCATCACCGACCCCGACACCCACTCCCGGGCCCGCGAGGTCCTTTCCGGCGCCGCGCTGCTGCCCCGCTCCACCGTCGCCGTCGGCACCGCCGCGGCCCTGCTGGCGCCGGTCCCCCCGGCGGGCGACGCCTCGGGCTCGGGCATCTTCATCGTGCCGCCGAACCCGGCCATGCACGACGAGCACGCCGCCGACGAGGAGCGCCAGGCGCTGCGCGCCCGCGCCACCGCCCGCGACACCGAGATCCGCGAGCTCGCCGCCCGCCTGTCCGGCGACCGCGAGCTCGCCGCCCGCCTCCGCTCCTGGCGCACCGGCTGCCCGCCCGGCCGCCTCGCCGAGCTCGCGGAGCAGGCCGCCGCCGCCCGCGGCTTCGCCGAGGAGACCGACGCCGAGCTCGCGGAGGCCCGTACGGTACGCGCCGAGGCCGAGGAGGCCGCCACCGACGCCGCCCGGGTCCGCGACGAACGCCAGGACACCGCCCAGCGCGCCCGCCGCGTCGCCGACGCCCTCGCCGGCCTCGCCTACCGGCTCCGCGAGCGCGCCGGCTGGCAGACCAAGCTGCGCGAACTCGCCGACGACGCCGCCGAGTCCGAGGCCCGCGCCGAGGTCTGCCTCGACCGGGCCCGGGCCGCCGACGAGGACCGCCGCGCCGCCCAGCGCGCCGCCGACGACGCCCGCCGCACCGCCCGCGCCCTGCGCGCCGAGCGCGCCGAGATCGCCGGCGCCCCCGACCCGCTGCCCGAGGGCGACGGAACGGCCAAGGCGCCGCTCCCGGCGCTGCGCGAGGCCTACCGCGCCGCCTCCCAGCTCTACGAGAAGGTCGGTGTCGGCGCCGACCTGCGCTCCGAGCAGGCCCGCGCCGAGAGCGACGAGAGCGTGGCCCTCGCCGAACTGGACCGCCTCACCAACAAGGTCCGTACCCGCGCCGCCCAGCTCCTCGAAGGCACCGACGGAGCCGACGGCCCCTCCCGGCAGGCCGCGGCGGCCCGCGCCGAGGCCCTCGTACAGATGCTGGAGACCCGCGCCTCCACCGCGAGCGAGCAGCTCGGCCGGCTCCGCGGCGAGGCCGAACGGCACGCCCCCACCGAGGGCGAGGCCCACACCGAGCTGCCCGAGGAGCTGATCCCCGAGGACGTCGAGGCGGCCCAGGCCATGCTCCGCACCGCCACAGCGCAACTCGGCGCCCACACCGCCGCCGTGGAGTCCGCCCGCGCGGCCCACGCTGACCTGCTGCGCGCCCACCGCACCGCTGAGGAGGGCGCGGGCGGCTTCGACGAGACCGCGGCCATGCTCCGGGACCTCCTGCGGGACCACACCCACCCGGAGGACGAGCAGGAGCCGGTGGCCCACCCCGGCAGCCTGGAGGAGGCCCGCCAGTCGGCCACCGAGGCCCGCCGTTCGCTACGGGGCTGCGCCGCCGACCTGTCGGCCGCCGAGGCCGCCGTCCGCGAGGCGAGCGACATCCTGGTCCGGCACGCCAACGCCAACCGCTACGAGCAGGTGCGCACCCCCGCGCGCCAGCAGATCCGCGAACTGCCCGCCTCCGCCCTGCCCGAGCACGCGGCGGCCTGGGCCGTCGCCTTCGCCCCCCGGCTGCGCGTCCTCACCGACGAGCTGGCGCAGCTGGAGCGCAACCGGGACAGCATCGTGGACCGGCTGCGCGGCCTCGTGGAATCGGCCCTGGCCACCCTGCGCTCCGCCCAGCGGCTCTCCCAGCTCCCCGAGGGCCTGGGGGAGTGGTCGGGCCAGGAGTTCCTGCGCATCCGCTTCGAGGAGCCCGACCAGGCCACCCTCACCGAGCGGCTCGGCGAGGTCATCGACGAGGCGACCCGCACCGCGGTGAAGAAGAACAGCACCGCCTCCTTCGGCGAGGGCCGCCGCGACGGCATGTCGCTGCTGCTGCACGGGGTCTCGGCGGCGCTGGAACCCAAGGGCATCGCGGTGGAGATCCTCAAGCCCGACGCGGTGCTCCGCGCCGAGCGGGTCCCGGTGGGCCAGATGGGTGACGTGTTCTCGGGCGGCCAGCTGCTCACCGCCGCGATCGCGCTGTACTGCACGATGGCGGCGCTGCGCAGCAACGACCGGGGCCGCGACAAGCACCGGCACGCGGGGACGCTCTTCCTCGACAACCCGATCGGGCGCGCGAACGCCACGTACCTGCTGGAACTCCAGCGGGCCGTCTCGGACGCGCTCGGCGTCCAGCTGCTGTACACCACGGGCCTGTTCGACACCACGGCGCTCGCCGAGTTCCCGCTGGTCATCCGGCTGCGCAACGACGCCGACCTGCGCGCGGGGCTCAAATACATCAGCGTCGAGGAACACCTGCGCCCGGGCCTGCCCCAGCAGTTCACGGACGGGGAGACGATCCACGGCGAGATCACGGCGACCCGGATGTACCGCCGGAGCTGACCTCTCCGCCGCCGCGCGCACGGCTCGGCCCCGCCGGGCCGTTCCTTTCCGACGCGTCGCCGCCGAGCCGCAGCAGGGCACCGGCGCGGCCCCGCGGGCGCCTCAGCCCCGTCCGGTGCCCGTAGGCGGCGGCCAGATGCCCGTCGCCTCGCCCCGTACCGGTATGCGGGGCGGCAGCGGAGGTGCCGAGCGGGCCTCCCGGCGCGCCCTGCGGCGCTCGCGCCGCCGGCTCCGCGCCGTACTGCTGGGCTCCGAGAGGACTCCGTGGCGCTGGTTCCACGCCTGCCGGGTGATCAGCACGTCGAGCACGCCCCACGTGGCCACGACCGTCCCTGCTATCGCGCCCAGCGACAGCGGAAGGGCCAGCCAGGAGCCGGTGACCGTCAGGAAGAACGCGATCGTGGCCGCCGTCAGCGTCACGGCGACGATCAGCACCGCCCGCACGGCGGATCTCCGCACCGGGTCCGGCATGCGCCGCCGCCCGGTCGGCTGGTCCACCCACAAGGCCCGCCCGCGCGCCCCCCCGGGCCCCGCGCCGTCTCCGCCGGCGAGGCCGGCACCGTCGGCACCGTCGGCACCGCTCTCCTCGTACCTCTTCGCCATGGTCGGGTCCCTCCCCTCTCCGCAGCCGCTCATGCCCGCCCCGAACAGGTAGACGCACAAAGGGGCCGAGAGATTCCCGGATCCCGGACGCGCCGGACACCCCGAAGTGTCGCGGAACGAAGAATTCCAGCCATCCATTCCGCTACGGGAACCGAGGCCCCACAGAGTGTCATCTGCCGCATATCGGGCCGCACTTCCCCGGATCTATCGGACAACTCGTGATCTTCGCCCAGGGGGCAGGCCGAAAACGTCCGGACAGGCCTTCGAAGGTTCCCCGTGGCAGTAGTAGGCTCACGCCGTTTAAATGACGGAACACCAACCCCCGGTAACGGGGTTGAGCTGGGGAGGCTGGGGAGGCCATGCGCTTTCGCGGGAAGTCCATCCGCCGGAAGATCGTGGCGTTGCTCCTTGTGCCGCTCGTCTCCCTGACCGCCCTCTGGGGTTTCGCAACGGTGATCACCGGCCGCCAGGCCGTCCAACTGCTCGGTGTCGCCTACGTCATCGACAAGGTCGGCTACCCCGTCGAGGACGTCGTCCGCGTCATCCAGAAGGAGCGCCGCCAGACCCTCGTGGTCATCGGCGACCCGCGCGCCTCCAACGCCACCACCGAGCTGTCCAAGACCCGCGCGGCCACCGACGAGGCGGTCGAGAGGATCTCCGCCGACGCCCGGGACCCCGAGGTCCTCGACGAACTCACCCCGGCCACCGCCCAGCACCTGACCTCCATCCTCGAAGCCTTCCACGGCATCGGAGCCCTGCGCGGCGCGGTGGACGGGGGCTCCGTCGACACCAACCAGGCGCTGGAGCTCTACAACCGGCTCGTGGACCCCTGCTACGACTTCCTGATGAACCTCCACGCGCTCCAGGACGTGGAGATGGACAAGCAGGGCCGCGCCCTCGTCGGCGTCACCCGCGCCCGCGAGACGCTCTCGCGCGAGGACGCCCTCGTCGCGGGGGCCCTCGCCGCCCGCAACGTGAGCCAGGCGGACATCCGGCGCGTCTCCGACTTCGTGGCCAACCGCAAGCTGCTCTACGAGTTCAACCTCGCGATCCTCCCGGCAGCCGACCGGGAGCAGTTCGAGCAGTACTGGAACAATCCGGAGAGCCGCTCCCTGCGCGAGGCAGAGGAACGATTCCTCGTCCAGGGGCCGACCCACAGCCCGCGCAACGTGACCGCCGCCCAGTGGGACCACGCCGCCGGCAAGGTGCTCGAGGACCTCGCCGCCATGGGCACCGCCGCGGGCGACCGCTACCAGAAGCGCGTCGAGCCCGTCGCCATGGACGTCCTGGTCCAGGCCGCCCTCGCCGGGGTGCTCGGGTTCATCGCCCTCGTCGTCTCCCTCGTCCTGTCCGTACGCATCGGCCGCGACCTGATCCGCGACCTGTCCCGGCTCCGCAAGGAGGCCCACGAGGTCTCCGGCATCCGCCTCCCCGGCGTGATGCGCCGCCTGGCCGCGGGCGAGCACGTGGACGTGGAGACCGAGGCCCCCCGCCTGGAGTACGAGAAGGACGAGGTCGGCCAGGTCGGTCAGGCCCTCAACTCCCTCCAGCGCGCGGCCATCGAGGCCGCCGTCAAGCAGGCCGAGCTGCGCCGCGGGGTGTCCGAGGTGTTCGTCAACCTGGCCCGCCGCAACCAGGTGCTGCTGCACCGCCAGCTCACCCTGCTCGACACCATGGAGCGGCGCACCGAGGACACCGAGGAACTCGCCGACCTCTTCCGCCTCGACCACATGACCACCCGCATGCGCCGCCACGCCGAGGGCCTGGTGATCCTCTCCGGCGCCGCGCCCTCCCGCCAGTGGCGCAAGCCCGTCCAGCTGATGGACGTCGTACGGGCCGCCGTCGCCGAGGTGGAGGACTACGAGCGCATCGAGGTGCGCCGGCTGCCGCGCCTGGGCATCGCCGGCCCGGCCGTCGCCGACGTCACCCACCTCATCGCCGAACTCCTGGAGAACGCCACCGTGTTCTCCCCGCCGCACACGGGGGTCCAGGTCCTCGGCGAGCGCGTGGCCAACGGCTTCACCCTGGAGATCCACGACCGCGGCCTCGGCATGACCCCCGAGGCGCTCTTCGACGCGAACCTCCGGCTCACCGAGACCTCCGAGTTCGAACTCTCCGACACCGACCGGCTCGGCCTGTTCGTGGTCAGCCGCCTCGCGCACCGGCACGAGGTCAAGGTCCGCCTCCAGATCAGCCCCTACGGAGGCACCACCGCGGTGGTCTTCCTCCCCGTGGCCCTGCTGACGGAGGCTCCCGACACCAACGGCACCGGCATCCGGCTCGCCGGTGGCAGGGCGGCCGGCGGCCCGGTCGGCTCCGCCCGTCCGAAGGCCGTCGCCGAGCGGGGCGGCGGCGACCGCCGGCTCCCCGTCGGCGCCGAACTGCGCGGCCCCGTCGAGCTGGAGGCCCCGATCGGCATGCTGGGGCTGGACGAGCCCGTCCCGGCCCCGGAGGACGTCCCCACGGGCATCGCGGGCTCCACCGGGGCGATCGGGCTCACCGGGTTCTCCGGAGCCAAGGGGAGGCCCGCCATGGCCACCCTGGACGACGAGACCCCGCCGAACGGCATCTCGCGCAACTCCCTGCTCGGACTGCGCCCGGCCGGCCGGCCCCACACCGACAAGCACACCGACCGCGGTGGCCCCCGCAAGGGCGACCGCGGCGCGGACCGCATGGGCGAGCGGACCGCCGACGGCTCCGGCGACCGTACGGGCCTCTGGAAGGGCGACCGCTCCACCGACGCCCCCGCCGAGCGGTCCGGTGCCCGGCTCGGTGACCGCGACTCCACCCGGGAGGGTTTCCGCGACCGCAGCCGTGACCGCCGCGACCGCGACCACCGCGAGCGGGAGCCCCTGCCCCCCACCGGCCCGGTCCGCCTGGAACCGGCGCGAGCGGAATCCGCCCGCCCCGACGGCGCCCGTTCGCCCGGAGCCGTCCCGCTCCCGCGCCGCCGCCCGGCCCCGACCCTGGTGGCCGAGCACGGCCGCCGCGTGGAGCCCCGCCCGGTCTCGGCCGTCCCGGACGCCCAGGCGGGTCCGGGACCGACCGGCCCGGCGCACCCCGTCGCGGCGCCCCCCGGAGCGACCCTGCCCCGCCGGATCCGCCAGGCCAGCCTGGCGCCCCAGCTCAAGGACGGCCCGGCCCGGGCATCCGCCGAGGCCGCCGCCGACCAGGTGGCCGACCGTGACGCCGAGGAGGTGCGCCGGCGCATGTCCTCGCTCCAGCGCGGCTGGACCGCGGGCCGCGACCACCAAGCCCGACAGCAGGCGGAACGGACCGGGCAGACCGGGCCGGCCGCCGACCAGACGCAGCACGCGCAGCCACACGCACCACACCAGTCCGTGACCGAGGCCGGCACCCCTGCCGCCACCGGTCCCGGATGCGAGAGCGAAGGGGACGGTCCATGACCGCACCGCAGTCCGGCAACGACACCAGGGGCCGTGGCTCCGGCCCCCTCAACTGGCTCCTCGACGAGCTGGTCGACCGGGTCGCCAGCATCCGCAAGGCCGTGGTCCTCTCCGGGGACGGCCTGCCCACCGGCAGTTCCAAGGACCTCACCCGGGAGGACAGCGAGCACCTGGCCGCCGTGGCCTCCGGTTTCCACAGCCTCGCCAAGGGCGTGGGCCGCCACTTCGACTCCGGCCGCGTCCGCCAGACCGTGGTGGAGCTGGACGAGGCGTTCCTCTTCGTCATGGCGGCCGGCGACGGCAGCTGTCTGGCGGTGCTCGCCGACGCCGACTCCGACGTCGGCCAGGTCGCGTACGAGATGACCCTCATGGTCAAGCGGGTCGGTGACCACCTGGCGACCGCCCCGCGCACCGGGCTGCCCGCCGGAGGGTGAGTCGGAAGGCATGAGCGATCCAGGCCAGGAGTACCCCGTCCACGTCCCCGGCACCGCCGGCGACGCCGCTTCCGGGTTCGAGGCGGCGGCCGGCCAGTGGTTCGACGACGACGCCGGTCCGGTGGTGCGTCCGTACGCGATGACCCGCGGCCGGACCAGCCACGCCGGACAGCACCGCCTCGACCTGATCGCGCTGGTGGTCGCGGAATCCGCGGCCGACGACCCGGTCTGGGACACGACCCTGTCCCCGGAACACGCCGACATCCTCGGGCTCTGCCTGCTCCGCCCGCAGTCCGTCGCGGAGATCGCGGCCGAACTCGACCTCGCGGTCGGGGTCGTACGCGTCCTGATCGGCGACCTCGTCGACGACGAACTGGTGCACGTGACCCGGCCGGTCCCCCCGGCCGAACTGCCCGACGAATCCATTCTGCGTGAGGTGATCGATGGCCTTCGGGCGCTCTAGCCGCACCGGCGCCATGCATGCCGTGACGCCGGTCGAGCCGCTGACCCTGAAAATCCTGGTCGCGGGCGGTTTCGGGGTGGGCAAGACCACCCTGGTCAGTGCGGTGAGCGAGATCAGACCGCTCCGGACGGAGGAACTCCTCTCCGAGCCGGGCCGCGTCGTCGACGACACCCGGGGAGTGGAGGGCAAGAGCACCACCACGGTGGCCATGGACTTCGGGCGCATCACGCTGCGCGAGGACTTGGTGCTGTACCTGTTCGGCACCCCCGGACAGGACCGCTTCTGGTTCCTGTGGGACGAGCTGGCCCAGGGCTCGCTCGGCGCCGTCGTCCTCGCGGACACCCGGCGGCTCTCCGACTGCTTCGCCGCCGTCGACTACTTCGAGCGCCGCGAGATCCCCTTCGTGGTCGCCGTGAACTGCTTCGAGGGAGCCGAGCAGTACCCGGTGGTGGCCGTACGGGCGGCCCTGGACCTCACTCCCGAGGTACCGGTGTTGCTGTGCGACGCACGGGACCGGGAATCGGTGAAGGACGTCCTCGTCGGGGTCGTGGAGCACGCGATGACCCTGGCCAGAGCCCGCCGCCAGAAACTGACGGCGCCCTAGGGCGGCGCCCTGGGACGGTGCCCGAGAACGCGGGCCGTTCCGGCCGGGCCGTGACATGGAGGCGGCCCGTACCCCCGCCGACTGGGGTACGGGCCGCAGCTCTCATGGGGGGATCCGGGAGTCCCGGTCGCGGCGCGGGACCGTGGGGAGAGTGTGAACCCGCCGCTGGGGGCCGTCAAGCGTTCGGACAGCAGCCGCTGTTCAGCGGCCCACCCGGAGCAGAACGGCGGCCGCGGGTACCGCTCAGCGCACCGCGACGACCGCCGATCCGTGCCCGAACAGCCCTTGGTTCGCGGTGATTCCGGCCCGCGCCCCCGCCACCTGCCGCTCTCCGGCCGTGCCCCGCAGCTGCCAGGTCAGCTCGCACACCTGGGCGATGGCCTGCGCGGGCACCGCCTCCCCGAACGACGCCAGTCCACCACTGGTGTTGACGGGGATCCGCCCGCCGAGCGCGGTCGCGCCCTCGCGTACGAGCTTGGCCCCCTCGCCCTCGCCGCACAGGCCGATGTCCTCGTACCACTCCAGTTCCAGCGCGGTCGACAGGTCGTAGACCTCGGCGAGCGAGAGGTCGTCCGGCCCGAGCCCCGCCTCCTCGTACGCGGCCCGCGCGATCGAGGCCCGGAAGGAGCCGGACCCCGCCACCCCGGCCGTCACCGAGTCGGTGGCGATGTCCGGCAGGTCCAGGACGGTACGGGGATACGTGGGCGTCACCGTGGACACGGCCCGGATCCGCACCGGGTCCGCGGCCCCCCGCGAGCGGGCGAAGTCCATGCTGCTCAGCACGAGCGCCGCGCCCCCGTCGGAGGTGGCGCAGATGTCGAGCAGCCGCAGCGGATCGGCCACGATCGCCGAGGCGGCCACCTCCTCGGCCGTGACGGCCTTGCGGTAGCGGGCGTTCGGGTTCAGCAGACCGGCCGCCGCGTTCTTCACCTTGACCTGCGCGAAGTCCTCGCCGGTGTCCCCGTACAGGGCCATGCGGCGCCGGGCGTACAGCGCGAAGTACGCCGGGTTCGTGGCCCCCAGGATCCGGAAGCGCAGCCAGTCCGGGTCGTCAGGCCGGTCCCCGCCGGCGGGCGCGAAGAACCCCTTCGGGGCGGCGTCCGCCCCGACCACCAGCACCACGTCGGCGAGCCCGGCCAGGATCTGCGCCCGGGCCGCGCCGATGGCCTGGGCGCCGGACGCGCAGGCCGCGTACACGCTGGTCACACGGGCGCCCTGCCAGCCCAGCGCCTGCGCGAAGGTGGCTCCGGCCACGTAGCCGGGGTAGCCCGACCGGACGGTGTCGGCCCCCACGATGGACTGCACGTCGGTCCAGTCCAGCCCGGCGTCGGCGAGCGCGGCCCGCGCGGCGGCCCGTCCGTACTCGACGAAGCTGCGGCCCCATTTGCCCCACGGGTGCATGCCGGCCCCGAGGACGGCGATGTCGGTGCTCACCGCTCCACCTCCACGGGCCGGAACTGCCAGGTGGTCCAGGCGGTGCCGTCCGGTCCGTCGGAGTCCACGTTCAGCACGCCGCCGACCACCTCGACCTCCATCCCGACCGCCAGATCGCCGACGCCCACCCCGGGCACCGTCTGCCCGAGCACGACCATCCCCTCGGCCTCCAGCTCCACCGCGACCAGGGTGTACGGAGTCCAGGGCACCTCCGGGTCGGACACGTACGGCGCGGGCGGCCGGTACCGCCCGTCCGTGTAGGACCAGACCCGGCCGCGCGGGGACAGCGGGGTCTCGTCGAGCTCGCCGCCGCCCGGGCAGTGCGGATTGCGGCAGTACGCGTCCTCGCGCGGGAAGAACACGGCGGCGCAGGCGGAGCACCGGGTGCCGAGCAGGCGGAACCCGCCGTCCGCGCCGTCCCCGGTGAACCACCCGCTGACCACGGGTGTGCGTGTGCGTTCCAAGACCCCTCCCGAAACCGACATCTGACGAACCGTCAGAAGTCTGTCAGGGAACGCTCGGGAACGCACCCCCGGTGCCGCACTCCTCGCAGGAGTTCTCGGCGAGCCACTTCCGGGCGATCTCGCCCAGCTCCGCGTCCCGCCCGGCCAGCATCATCCGGATCATCTGCGCGTCCCCGCGCAGCGACCACCCCGGATGGCCGAAGCTGGCGGGGTTGTTCCGCTCGATCAGGAAATGCGCCGGCCACGCGGTTCCGTACCCGATCAGGGGGAGCGCGGCGGCATAGCGCTTCCGGCCGCGGGCCAGCCCGTAGGCGGTGAGCGCGAGGCCGGTGAGGGTGCCGGTGAGATGGATCCAGCGGGTGGCGGCGCGGGAGTGCATGGCGACGTAGTAGGGCCAGAACTCCTCGTACGAACTGAATGTCATGCGGGCACGGTACTCAGCGGTGAACGGAGGCGACAGAGACCGGAAAATCGAAATACGAGTCCGGGAACGCCTCCGGTGCGTACGTGAAATGCCACCACTCCTGGGGCAGGTTCGCGAACCCCTGCCGGCCGAGCACGCGCCTGAGGAGATCCCGGTGCTCGCGGGCCGCACCCGTCACCCGCGGGCTGTCGGTGTGCGCGAGCGGATCGAAGTAGTCGAACGGCGTCCCCATGTCGAGGGGCCCCCGGCCGAACTCCGTCAGGGTCACGTCGACGGTGCTGCCGCGGCTGTGCCCGGACCTCTCGGCGATGTACCCCTCCGGAATCAGCCGGTCCTTCGCCACCCCCGGATAGAACTCCGCCTTGGTCGACTGATCGGCCCCGTCCCGGGCCCACCGCACGAACCGGTCGACGGCACGCTGCGGCCGGTAGCAGTCGTACACCAGCAGCGAGTACCCGCGCCGCAGCACCTCGCGCTGCGCCCGCCGCAGCGCCTCGGCGGCGGGCCGGGCGAGCAGGCAGACGGGCTCGTCGTAGCCGTCCACGACCGCCCCGGTGAAATTGCGCGGGGTGGCGTACCGCATCTCCTGCCCGATGCTCGCATCCACCTCGGCCAGGGCCGTGAACCCGCCGCCCGGCGCGGCCCGTTCCGCGGCGGAGCCCGGGGGTGCGACCGCCGGCGCGCCTCCGGCTCCCGCCCCCGGCGCGGCCGCCATCCCGGACGCGGCTCCCGCGGCCGCCGCCCCGGACGCGGCCACCGCCCCCGGCGCGACCGCCGCCAGCAGCACAAGCGCACCGAACCGTCCCGCAACGACCATCATCCGCATGTCCCTTGGCATACCATCGCCGCATGCCGGCGCACCTGAAGGACTCGCACTGCTCCGCCTGTGGAGCCCTGTTCGATTCGGCCGAATGGCCCCGTACCTGCCCCTCGTGCGGCGCGGTCGCCTACCGCAACCCGCTCCCGGTCGCCGTCGCCCTGCTCCCCGTGGAGGACGAGCTCGGCACCGGCCTCGTGGTCATCACCCGCACCATCGAGCCCGCCCTCGGCGCCGTCGCCCTGCCGGGCGGGTTCATGGACTTCGGCGAGGACTGGCGCGAGTCGGTCGTCCGCGAACTGCGCGAGGAGACCGGCATCGACGCCCCGGCCTCCGAGGTCGCCCTCGCCGACACCCTCAGCTCCCCGGCCGGCCATCTGCTCGTCTTCGGTCTCCTGCCCGTCCGCCCGGCCGCGTCCCTTCCCCTGTCCGCGCCGACGGACGAAACGACGGGCTGGCACGTCCTGCGCGGTCCGGAGCCGCTGGCGTTCCCGCTGCACACGACGGTGGCCGGGGCCTGGTTCGAGGGCCGCTACCGCTGACCGCAAGCGGGCCGGTTCCGCTGCCCCCCAACGGGCCGCTGCCGCTCGGCCGTACCGGCCACAGGACCTCACCGTTCGGAGAACGAACCCTTTACCTGCCTTTGATGGCATGCTCCGGTCAAATCCGCGAGGCTTCCCCGCAGCCGTCACCCCCGCGGCTGCCCTCCGGCGCACCCGGACCGGCCGGGCAGTCACCGAGCAGGCCGCAACCCCGGCCGCCTCAAAGGAGTTTCGCGTGAGAGCCACCCCCCACAAGGCCCTCGCGGCGAGTGCGTTCGCCATCGCCGCGCTGCTGGCAGCCGCCCTGCCCGCCACCGCCACCTCGGCGGCAGCCGCGCCCGCCGCCTGCACCCCCGCCCAAGTCGTCGCCAACGGCGGCCTCGAAAGCGGTACGTCACCCTGGACCCAGTCGCAGACCGGCCTGATCACCAACCGCACCGGCCAGAGCGCCCACGGCGGTACCTCCTTCGCCTGGCTGAACGGCGTCGGCAGCACCCACACCGACACGCTCTCTCAGAGCGTCACGATCCCCTCCGGGTGCGACAGTGCGAGCCTCACCTTCTGGATGCACGTCGACACCGCCGAGACGACGACGTCGACCAAGTACGACAAGCTGACGGCGAAGATCGGCGCGACGACGCTGGCGACGTACTCGAACCTCGACAAGAACACCGGATACGTCCAGAAGACCTTCGACGTGTCCGCGTTCGCCGGCCAGACCGTGACCCTCGCCTTCACCGGCACGGAGGACTCCAGCCTCAAGACCAACTTCGTCCTCGACGACATCGCGCTGAACACCTCCGGCGGCACCACCCCGCCCGGGGACTCCACGCGCACCCCGGCCGCCCCCGCCTACACGGTCAGCCTGAGCAGCAACGCCGCCGGCACCGTCTGGACCGGCCACGAGAGCGCCACCTTCACCAACGCCTCGGCGACCCCGCTCAGCGAGGTGTACCTGCGGCTGTGGGACAACTACCACGGGACGTGCGCCGCAATGCCCATCGTGGTCAGCAACGTCACCGGCGGCACGGCGGGTGCCCTGTCCGTCAACTGCACCGCCCTCAAGATCGACCTGCCGGCGCCGCTGACCCAGGGCCAGAGCGCCACGATCGGCTTCGACCTCGGCATAACCCTGCCCAGCGGCGCCGACCGCTTCGGCCACGACGGGGCCTTCGCCTTCGTCGGCAACGCCCTGCCCGTGCTCGCGGTCCGGGACGGAGCGGGCTGGCACCTGGACCCGTACACGAACAACGGCGAGTCCTTCTACTCCCTGGCCTCCGACTTCAGCGTCGCCCTCGACCACCCGAGCAGTCTGCTCGTACCGGCCACGGGCGGATCGGTGGACACCCCGGGCACCAGCGGACGTACGGTGACCACCGCCACCGCCTCCAAGGTGCGCGACTTCGCCTGGGCGGCCGGCCCGTTCACCAAGATCTCCGGCACCTCGGCCGCCGGAACCCCGGTCAACGTCTACTCCGTCTCGGGCATCAGCGCGGCGGACTCCCAGTCGATGCTCACCACGGCCAAGTCCGCCGTGGACGCCCACTCCGCCCGGTTCGGGGCCTACCCGTACGGCGAGCTGGACGCGGTGATCGACAACAACTTCTGGTTCGGCGGCATGGAATACCCCGGGTTCGTCCTCGACCTGGTCAGCACCACGGCGCTCACCCATGAGATCGCCCACCAGTGGTGGTACGGCATCGTCGGCGACGACCAGTACAACAACCCGTGGCTGGACGAGGCGTTCACCGACTACGCCACCGACCTCGCGCAGAACAAGACCGGCGCGAGCTGCTGGAACAGCGTCTCGTGGGCCTCGTCGGCGGAGAAGATCAGCAACTCCATGGCCTACTGGGACACCCACTCCTCCCGGTACTCCACCGTCATCTACGGCTACGGCAAGTGCGCCCTGCACGACCTGCGCAGGGTCCTCGGCGACACCGCCATGGCCAAGCTGCTGAAGGACTACGCGACGTCGCACTGGTACGGAGTCTCCACCACGGCCGAGTTCAAGGCGGCCGCCCAGGCCGCCACGGCCACGGACCTGACCTCGTTCTGGACCACGCACCGCATCGACGGCTGACCCGGACCGGTCCGCCGGGGACGGCGCCCCCGGGCGCCCGCCCCCGGCGGACCGGCACCTCCCGGCCGCGACGACCGCCGCTGCGCCCCGGACCGTCCAGGGCCCGCCGTCTAAGTGCCTACGGGCCCTCGAGCCCCCGCAGCACCACCCCGTCCACCCGCTCCCCGGCCTCGTCCTCCACCGCCACCGCGTCCCCGGCCCACCGCACCACGTACCGTTCCACCACGCCCGGCTCGAAGCCCGGCCCCGGGTCCCGGATCACCACCCCGCCGCCCGTGCGGCCCCGCGCCGGAGCCCACGCCTCCAGGGTCACCGACCCGTCGGCCGCCCGCACCGGCAGCAGCGAGCCGGCCCGTGCCAGCACCGGGATCCGGTCCGCCGGGGCGTCCAGCAGGATCTGGCCCGGGCCCTCGTACGCCCGGCCCGTCGCCGTGTCGTACCAGCGCCCGCGCGGCAGCCGCACCGCCCGCCGGTCCGACCCGCACTCCAGCACCGGCGCCACCAGCAGGGCGTCACCCAGCAGGAAGGCGTCCTCGCAGTCCCGTAGCGCCCGGTCCTCCGGAGCCCCCCACCACAGCGGCCGTACGTACGGCGCCCCGGTCCGCCGTGCCATGTGGGCCAGCGTCACGAAGTACGGGCGCAGCCGCTCCCGTTCCGCCAGGACGGCCCGCGCGGCCCGGGTGGTCTCCTCCCCGAACTCCCAGGGCTCCCTGCGGCCGGCCCAGATCGCCGAGTGCGTCCGGAACAGTGGTAGGTAGGAGCCCAGTTGCAGCCACCGCAGGTACAGCTCCGGTGAGGGGGAGCCCCAGAAGCCGCCGATGTCCGGCCCCGAGTACGGCACCCCGCACAGCCCGAGGCCCAGCACCAGCGCCAGCGAGGCCCGCAGCCCGTCCCAGCTGGTCTCCACGTCACCCGACCACGTGCCCCCGTACCGCTGCATCCCCGCCCACCCCGACCGGGAGAACAGGAACGGCCGCTCGGCCGGGCGCAGCCGTACGAGTCCTTCCCAGCCCGCGCGCGCCATCGCGAGGGCGTACACGTTGTGCGCCTCCCGGTGGTCCCCGCCGGCCCCGTCGAGCACGTGCCGCGCGGAGCGGGGGAGGGTCCGGTCCCCGAACGGGGCGAAGGAGACCGGTTCGTTCATGTCGTGCCAGACCCCGGCAAAGCCCTGCGCGAGCCGCTCCCCGTACAGCCCGCCCCACCACCGCCGCACCTCCGGGTCGGTGAAGTCCGGGTAGGCGCACTCGCCCGGCCACACCTCGCCCCGGACCTCCCGCCCCGCCGCGTCCCGTACGAAGGCCCCGTGCGCGCCGACCGCCAGCCCTGCGGCGTGCAGCGGGTCGCCGGCCTTCACCGCCGGGTCGACGATGGAGACCAGTCGAACGCCGCCGTCCGTCAACTCCCGTGCCAGCCCGGGCAGATCGGGGAACCGCTCGCGGTCCACGGTGAAGACCCGGTGGCCGTCGTAGTGGTCGATGTCCAGATGGACGGCCGACAGCGGCAGCCCCCGCTCGGCGTACCCCGCCACGATCCGGCGTACCTCCGCAGCGCTCCCGAACCCCCACCGCGCGTGCTGGTACCCGAGCGCCCATTCCGGCGGCACTGCGGCCCCGCCCGTCAGCCCGGACCAGCCCTGCAGCACGCGCCCGGGCGGCCCCACGATCACCCAGCACCGCAAGGGGCCGCCCTCCATGCGCAGTTCGCAGGAGCCCGGCCGGTCCGCCCCCGAGCCCGCGCCCTCCTCGCCGTCCCGCAACGCCACCCGCCCGTCCCAGGAGTTGTCGTGGAACACCAGGTGCGTGCCGGCGTCCGCGACCACCAGCTGCACCGGCATCGTGATGTACAGGGGTTCCTCGCCGGAGCCGCCCCCGAACCCCCCTTTGGGATCGGTGTTCCACAGCCGGTAGCTCCCGTCCCGCAACCGCGGCCCCACCGCCCGCCCACCCAGCCCGAACACCCGCGCGTCCGCCGCCACCTCACTCCGCAACAGCCACCGCGCCCCGCCGCCGCCCGGCGTTCCGCTGCCGCCCGGCGTTCCGCTGCCGCCCGGGGCTCCGCTGCCGCCCGCGGCCCCGCTGCCGCCCGGGGCTCCGACTCCGCCTGCGGCCCCGCTGCCGCCCGGGGCTCCCACGCCGCCTGCGGCCCCGACTCCGCCGGCGGCCCCGACTCCGCCAGGGCCGCCGACTCCGCCCGTGCTGCTGCCGGCCCCGCCCGCCCCGTCGGCGCCGTCCCCACCGGCCGCACGACCCGCGGACCCGGCGGAGCCGACCGGCTCCCACCACCGCGGCGGCAGATCCCGTCGCAGCACCGTCCCGCCGGGGGTGCGCACCTCCACCGCCCCGTGCCGGGACACCGCCACCGTCACCCGCTCCGACACCACCCGCCAGCCGCCGTCGGTGTCCGGCTCCAGCTCGGCGCGCGGATCCGGCTCCGGTCCGCTGCCCACCACCGCGTACGAGGGCGTCGGCGCGGCACCGTCCCAGCCCCAGAACACCGCCCCGCCCACGGTGACCCGGATCAGCAGTTCCGAACGGGTGAACCGGAGCACCCCACCGCCCGGCAGGGCCTCCGTACCGGTCAGCAGACCCGGCACGCGAGCCCGCTCCGCGCCCCGGGGTGCGAGCCCCGCGGCGTCCGCGCGCCGGTTGCGCCACGCGGAGCGCAGAGCGCGCCGCCCCCGCTCGCCGCCGAGGTCCTTCACCGCACGTACCAGCCCACGACCGTCCATGGCGCCACCCTGCCACCGCGACCCGCCCCACAAGGCGCCGTTCAACTGCCGTTCACCCGCAAAAGGATCACGGCCGACCGTCGATGACGGCTCTGGTGCGGATGTCGATCACATGGCATCGTCCCAGTGAGCCCCCGTGCGCACACCCCGCGCGCGGTGGCACCGTACGAAGTCCACACGCCACACGCCACACCACACGCCAGACCACGCCACGCCCACGAGGCGCGAACCGCAGACGTGACCGGGAGCCGACGCATGACCGCAGCAGCCACCTCCTCCGAGCCCCTCTGGTCCCCGGGCCCCGACCGGATCGCCGCGGCCCGGATCACCGCCTTCCAGGCCTGGGCCGCCGAACACCACGGCGCCCCCGCGGACGGCGGCTACCCGGCCCTGCACAGCTGGTCCGTCGACGAGCTGGACACCTTCTGGCAGGCCGTCGCCGAGTGGTTCGACGTCCGCTTCACCACCCCGTACGAGGCCGTCCTCGCGGACCGGTCCATGCCCGGCGCGGTCTGGTTCGAGGGCGCCACCCTCAACTACGCCGAGCACGCCCTGCGCGCCGCCGAGGACCCGGCCCGCGCCGCCGACGCGGCGCTGCTGCACGTGGACGAGACCCACGAGCCCACCCCCGTCACCTGGGCCGAGCTCCGCCGCCAGGTCGGCGCGCTCGCCGCCGAACTGCGCGCCCTGGGCGTGCGCCCCGGCGACCGGGTCAGCGGCTACCTCCCCAACATCCCCGAGGCCGTCACCGCGCTCCTCGCCACCGCCGCCGTCGGCGCCGTCTGGACCTCCTGCGCCCCCGATTTCGGCGCCCGCAGCGTCCTGGACCGCTTCCAGCAGGTGGAGCCGGTGGTCCTCTTCACCGTCGACGGCTACCGCTACGGCGGCAAGGAGCACGACCGCCGCGACACCGTCGCCGAACTGCGCGCCGAGCTACCCTCGCTGCGCGCCGTCGTGCACATCCCGCTCCTCGGTACCCCGGCGCCCGCGGGCGCCCTCGACTGGTCGGCGCTCACCGCGGGCGAGACGGAGCCGGTCTTCGAACCGGTCCCCTTCGACCACCCGCTCTGGGTCCTCTACTCCTCCGGCACCACCGGCCTGCCCAAGGCCATCGTCCAGTCGCAGGGCGGCATCCTCCTCGAACACCTCAAGCAGCTCGGCCTGCAGTGCGACCTGGGCCCCGAGGACCGCTTCTTCTGGTACACCTCCACCGGCTGGATGATGTGGAACTTCCTCGTCTCCGGCCTGCTCACCGGAACCACCGTCGTCCTCTACGACGGCAGCCCCGGCTTCCCCGACACCGGCGCCCAGTGGCGCATCGCGGAGCGGACGAAGGCCACCCTCTACGGAACCTCCGCCGCCTACGTGATGGCCTGCCGCAAGGCGGAGGTCCACCCCTCCCGCGACTTCGACCTCTCCTCGGTCAAGTGCGTGGCCACCACCGGATCCCCGCTGCCGCCCGACGGCTTCCGCTGGCTCCACGACGAGGTGGCGGAGGACCTCTGGATCGCCTCCGTCAGCGGCGGCACCGACGTCTGCAGCTGCTTCGCGGGCGCCGTCCCCACGCTCCCGGTCCACATCGGCGAGCTCCAGGCCGCCTGCCTGGGCACGGACCTCCAGGCCTGGGACCCCTCCGGCAAGCCCGTCACCGGCGAGGTCGGCGAGCTCGTCGTCACCAACCCCATGCCCTCCATGCCGATCCGCTTCTGGAACGACCCGGACGGCAGCCGCTACCGCGACAGCTACTTCGAGATGTTCCCCGGCGTCTGGCGCCACGGGGACTGGATCACGATCACCGATCACGGCTCCGTCGTCATCCACGGCCGCTCCGACTCCACCCTGAACCGCCAGGGCGTCCGGATGGGCTCCGCGGACATCTACGAGGCCGTCGAGCGCCTACCCGAGATCAAGGAATCCCTGGTCATCGGCCTGGAGGAGCCGAACGGCGGGTACTGGATGCCGCTCTTCGTCCACCTCGTGCCCGGCGCCGTACTCGACGACGCCCTCCGCACCAGGATCAAGGCGACGATCCGCGAGGAACTCTCCCCGCGCCACGTCCCCGACGAGATCATCGAGGTCCCGGGCATCCCCCACACCCTCACTGGCAAGCGCATCGAGGTCCCGGTCAAGCGCCTCCTCCAAGGCGCCCCCATGGCGAAGGCGGTCAACCCCGGCTCGGTCGACAACCTGGACCTCCTGCACTTCTACGAGGAGCTCGCCCGCACCCGCGGCTGACGCGAGCGGCCACTGTCAGTGGCGATGATTACTCTGAGTGAGCAAGCGATCGCGTCACTCAGGGGGAACCATGCGCCGCTCGAACCAAACCGGAACGCCCACTGGAACCCGCACCACCCCACCGCGCCCCGCCCGCTCCGGCAGGCGCCGCACCCTGCGCCGCGAAGTCCCCAGCACCGTCGGCCTCCTGGCCGACGCCGGGGACTTCGCGGCCATGCGCGGGTACCGCAGCTTCGCCTTCGACGACCACCGCGACTACCTGGACCACGTGGACCGGCTGCTCCGCTCCCTCGCGGCCCAGGGCATCCACACCACGGTCGCCCTCTTCGACCCGGTGGAGTACGCCGACTTCTGCGCGGACCGCGGACTGGACCCGGACAGCCCCGGGTCCCGCACCCGATTCACCGCCGAGCTGGGCGGCGCCACCGGCGGCCTCCCGTATGCCGGCCAGCCCATCGACGAACTGGTCCCGCTCCTCATGGACGCGGCTGTCCGCCAGGCCACCTGGGAGTACGCGAGCTCGCTCCTGGCCGAAGTGGGACGCTGCGCCGACTGCGGGGAGGACATCGGGACCGCCTCCCTGGAGCGCGCCGCCGAGGCGCTGCGACGCCTGGTGGACGGGGCCGGCCCGGGCCACCACCACCTGGTGTGCAGCGTCCCGGCGCAGGAAGAACAGCTCGTGGCGGTCCTGCACGTCGACACCGGCGACGGCCCCCGCGGCCGGCCCCGGGTGGACGGCCGCGACGGCCTGGACTTCGTGACCGTACTCGCCGCGGGCCTGGCCCTCGGCGGACCCGGGGGACTGGTCCTGCGCACCACCACCGAGGGGGACCGGGACCGCGTCCACGGCTGGCGCCTGGACCGCGGCCGCCTCGTACCCCTCTCGGCAGCGGCCGTCTTCAACGCCTACTGCACCGACGCCGACACCGGGGAGCCCGTGGGCCCCGAGCCCGGCGTCGAGTACTGCCCCGGCTACGAGGTGGACGCACCGAGCCCGCACCACTGAGCCGGCCACACCCCACCCCGCCCACCCGGCAACGGCCGAGGGGCCCCCGCCACCGGCGAAGGCCCCTCGAGCGCGGTTCTCCTGTCCGACTACTCGCCGGAGAGCACTGCCTGGGCTGCCACCCGGGCCTCCTCGGCGCTGTCCGCGGCGCGCGCGGCGGCAGCCGCACGCTCGCACTGCGCGAGGGAGTACTTGGCCAGCGTCGCCCGCACGTAGGGAATCGAAGCGGCACCCATCGAAAGGGAGGTGACACCCAGACCCGTCAGCACACAGGCCAGCAGCGGGTCGGAGGCGGCCTCGCCACAGACGCCGCAGCTCTTGCCCTCGGCCTTGGCGGCCTCGGCCGACATGGCGATCAGGTCGAGTAGCGCGGGCTGCCACGGGTCCTGCAGCCGCGATACGGCACCGACCTGACGGTCGGCTGCGAAGGCGTACTGCGCCAGGTCGTTGGTGCCCAGCGAGAGGAACTCGACCTCCTGGAGGATCGAGCGCGCCCGCAGCGCGGCGGAGGGGATCTCCACCATCGCACCGAACTTCGCCTTGAGACCGGCCTCGCGGCACGCGTCCGCGAACGCCTTGGCGTCGATGCGGTCGGCCACCATCGGGGCCATGACCTCGAGGTAGACCGGCAGCCCCTCGGAGGCCTTGGCCAGCGCGGTGAGCTGGGTACGCAGCACGTCCGGGTGGTCGAGCAGCGAACGCAGGCCACGGACACCCAGAGCCGGGTTCGGCTCATCGGCCGGGGTCAGGAAGTCCAGCGGCTTGTCAGCGCCGGCATCCAGGACGCGTACGACGACACGACCCTCGGGGAAGGCTTCGAGGACCTTGCGGTACGACTCGACCTGCTTCTCCTCGGTCGGCGCGTGCTTGCTGTCGTCCAGGAAGAGGAACTCGGTGCGGAACAGGCCCACACCCTCGGCCCCGGCGTCGACAGCGGCCGGCACGTCCGCCGGACCGCCGATGTTGGCGAGCAGCGGCACCTTGTGACCGTCGGACGTCGCGCCCGGACCGGAAGACGCGGAGAGAGCGGCCTTGCGCTCGGCGGCCGCGGCCTCCAGCTCGGTCCGCTTCGCCGCGCTCGGCTCCACGAACAGGTCGCCGGTGCTGCCGTCCACGGCGATGACCGTACCCTCGGCGATCTCACCGGCACCCGGCAGCGCCACGATGGCCGGTACGCCCAGCGCCCGCGCGAGGATCGCGCTGTGGCTGGTCGGGCCGCCTTCCTCGGTCACGAAACCGAGGACGAGCGCCGGGTCGAGCAGAGCGGTGTCGGCCGGAGCCAGGTCCCGCGCGATCAGTACGTACGGCTCGTCGCTGTCGGGCACACCCGGCATCGGCACACCGAGCAGGCGCGCGACGATGCGGTTGCGCACGTCGTCCAGGTCGGCCACGCGGCCGGCCATGTACTCACCGGCACCGGCGAGCAGGTCACGGTAGGCGGCGAACGCGTCGTACACACCGCGCTCGGCGGTGCTGCCGACGGCGATCCGCCGGTCGACGTCCGCCATGAGCTCGGGGTCCGTGGCGATCATCGCCTGGGCCTCGAGCACGTGCTGGGCCTCGCCACCGGCCAACTGGCCCCGGGCGATCAGGTCGGCCGATACAGCTTCCACGGCCTGACGGGCGCGCCCCTGTTCGCGCTCCGCCTCGTCCGCGGTGATCTGCTTCGCCGGCGGTTCGAGAACCGCCGTGCCCATGTGCCGAACCTCGCCGATCGCCACACCGTGGCTCACGCCGACGCCTCGCAGCGTTGTCTCCATTTCACCTGTCTCCGATTGAGCGGCGGGTCCACCCGCCGCGTTGGATGTGCCAGTGCGTCTAGAAGGCGAAGGTCACTGCCAGCCGAAGAGGGAGTCCCCGGCCTTGACGTCTCCGGCCTCGACCACGCCGGACAGGGAGTCGGCAGTCGCTTCAAGTGCCACGACGGGGCAGATGGGGGACTTTCCGGCGGCCTCGACCGCGGCGGGGTCCCAACGAATGACCTCCTGGCCGCGGGTCACGGTGTCGCCCTTGTTGACGAGCAGCTCGAAGCCCTCGCCGTTGAGCTGAACGGTGTCGATGCCCAGGTGCGTGAGAACACCGTGGCCCTCGCTGTCGACTACGACGTACGCGTGCGGGTGCAGGGAGACGACTACACCGTCTACGGGCGACACCGCCGCCGAAGGCTCGCGCACGGGATCAATGGCGGTGCCCGGTCCCACCATCGCGCCGGAGAACACCGGATCGGGCACTGCCGCGAGTCCGATGGCGGTCCCGGCAAGTGGGGACGTCACGCTGGTCATGGGGGCCTCCCAGGGGTGGGGCTTCGTCGTGGCGCCGTCACTACCTGTCGCGAACGGCGTACTCTCCAGAAGGATAAGTCACGAGATGTTCGGGTTCGCCCGATGTTGGTCCCGAACTGGACTGGTCCTTCGGCACGGAGACTAGTGGACTAGACCGGTGGACTAGACCATACGCCTGAATCGATTTGCCTGGGCCCAGGTGGACCTGTACTGTCGTGACTCCCGCCAGGGCGCCCCGCGTGAACATTTCGCGAACGGCCGATGGACGGGACTCCTCTTCTCTCTAGTTCTGATCTTGATCCTGCCTTCTTTTCGCATGCCTATTCGGCAAAGCGGAGGGTGGTCAGAGGGAAAGAAAAGGACTGATAGAGTCGAACTCGCCGGAAAGGGAAACGCGAAAGCGAAGAACTGGAAGGCGGAAAACAAGCGAGACAGACTCTGATAGAGTCTGAAACGCAAGAACAGAACGAAAAGCCCGGAGGAAAGCCCGAGAGGGTGAGTACAAAGGAAGCGTCCGTTCCTTGAGAACTCAACAGCGTGCCAAAAATCAACGCCAAAAAGTTGATACCCCGTCCATTTCGGTGGATGAGGTTCCTTTGAAAAAGACCTGTGAGGTCGCGGTTCTGCCGTGATGCTTGCAGGCAATTACACAGCGAGGACGCAGTGGACGGTCGGTCTTATTCCGACATGACTGTCCCGCTCTAAGTGCGTGTGCACCCGATTACGGGTAAACATTCATGGAGAGTTTGATCCTGGCTCAGGACGAACGCTGGCGGCGTGCTTAACACATGCAAGTCGAACGATGAAGCCCTTCGGGGTGGATTAGTGGCGAACGGGTGAGTAACACGTGGGCAATCTGCCCTTCACTCTGGGACAAGCCCTGGAAACGGGGTCTAATACCGGATAACACTCCTGCCTGCATGGGCGGGGGTTAAAAGCTCCGGCGGTGAAGGATGAGCCCGCGGCCTATCAGCTTGTTGGTGGGGTAATGGCCCACCAAGGCGACGACGGGTAGCCGGCCTGAGAGGGCGACCGGCCACACTGGGACTGAGACACGGCCCAGACTCCTACGGGAGGCAGCAGTGGGGAATATTGCACAATGGGCGAAAGCCTGATGCAGCGACGCCGCGTGAGGGATGACGGCCTTCGGGTTGTAAACCTCTTTCAGCAGGGAAGAAGCGAAAGTGACGGTACCTGCAGAAGAAGCGCCGGCTAACTACGTGCCAGCAGCCGCGGTAATACGTAGGGCGCAAGCGTTGTCCGGAATTATTGGGCGTAAAGAGCTCGTAGGCGGCTTGTCACGTCGGATGTGAAAGCCCGAGGCTTAACCTCGGGTCTGCATTCGATACGGGCTAGCTAGAGTGTGGTAGGGGAGATCGGAATTCCTGGTGTAGCGGTGAAATGCGCAGATATCAGGAGGAACACCGGTGGCGAAGGCGGATCTCTGGGCCATTACTGACGCTGAGGAGCGAAAGCGTGGGGAGCGAACAGGATTAGATACCCTGGTAGTCCACGCCGTAAACGTTGGGAACTAGGTGTTGGCGACATTCCACGTCGTCGGTGCCGCAGCTAACGCATTAAGTTCCCCGCCTGGGGAGTACGGCCGCAAGGCTAAAACTCAAAGGAATTGACGGGGGCCCGCACAAGCAGCGGAGCATGTGGCTTAATTCGACGCAACGCGAAGAACCTTACCAAGGCTTGACATATACCGGAAAGCATTAGAGATGGTGCCCCCCTTGTGGTCGGTATACAGGTGGTGCATGGCTGTCGTCAGCTCGTGTCGTGAGATGTTGGGTTAAGTCCCGCAACGAGCGCAACCCTTGTCCTGTGTTGCCAGCATGCCCTTCGGGGTGATGGGGACTCACAGGAGACCGCCGGGGTCAACTCGGAGGAAGGTGGGGACGACGTCAAGTCATCATGCCCCTTATGTCTTGGGCTGCACACGTGCTACAATGGCCGGTACAATGAGCTGCGATACCGTGAGGTGGAGCGAATCTCAAAAAGCCGGTCTCAGTTCGGATTGGGGTCTGCAACTCGACCCCATGAAGTCGGAGTTGCTAGTAATCGCAGATCAGCATTGCTGCGGTGAATACGTTCCCGGGCCTTGTACACACCGCCCGTCACGTCACGAAAGTCGGTAACACCCGAAGCCGGTGGCCCAACCCGTAAGGGAGGGAGCTGTCGAAGGTGGGACTGGCGATTGGGACGAAGTCGTAACAAGGTAGCCGTACCGGAAGGTGCGGCTGGATCACCTCCTTTCTAAGGAGCACAGTACCGATTGCAGACAAACGTTCTGCACGGTCAGCTCAGGGTGGAACGTTGATTAGTTGGCACGGTTTCCTGGATGGATCACAAGTACTGCTTCGGCGTGGAAAGTGACTCACTGACGGGGGATCGTGCTTGGCACGTTGTTGGGTATCTGAGGGTACGGCCGTAAGGTCTTATCTTCGTGATGCCGGCCCCAGTGAACTTCGCCTTTTGGGTGAGGGTGATGGGTGACTGGTCGTTGCTTGAGAACTACACAGTGGACGCGAGCATCTGTAGGCCAAGTTTTTAAGGGCGCACGGTGGATGCCTTGGCACCAGGAACCGATGAAGGACGTGAGAGGCCGCGATAGGCCCCGGGGAGCTGCCAACTGAGCTTTGATCCGGGGGTGTCCGAATGGGGAAACCCGGCAGTCGTCATGGGCTGTCACCCACTGCTGAACACATAGGCAGTGTGGAGGGAACGCGGGGAAGTGAAACATCTCAGTACCCGCAGGAAGAGAAAACAACCGTGATTCCGGGAGTAGTGGCGAGCGAAACCGGATGAGGCCAAACCGTATGCGTGTGATACCCGGCAGGGGTTGCGTATGCGGGGTTGTGGGAATTCTTTTGATCGGTCTGCCGGCCGGTCGGCGAGTCAGAAACCGTTGATGTAGTCGAAGGACATGCGAAAGGTCCGGCGTAGAGGGTAAGACCCCCGTAGACGAAACATCAGCGGCTTGCTTAAGAATCTCCCAAGTAGCACGGGGCCCGAGAAATCCCGTGTGAATCTGGCGGGACCACCCGCTAAGCCTAAATATTCCCTGGTGACCGATAGCGGATAGTACCGTGAGGGAATGGTGAAAAGTACCGCGGGAGCGGAGTGAAATAGTACCTGAAACCGTGTGCCTACAAGCCGTGGGAGCGTCGCTCATTGAGTTTACTCAATGGGTCGTGACTGCGTGCCTTTTGAAGAATGAGCCTGCGAGTTAGCGGTGTGTAGCGAGGTTAACCCGTGTGGGGAAGCCGTAGCGAAAGCGAGTCCGAATAGGGCGATTGAGTTGCACGCTCTAGACCCGAAGCGGAGTGATCTAGCCATGGGCAGGTTGAAGCGGAGGTAAGACTTCGTGGAGGACCGAACCCACCAGGGTTGAAAACCTGGGGGATGACCTGTGGTTAGGGGTGAAAGGCCAATCAAACTCCGTGATAGCTGGTTCTCCCCGAAATGCATTTAGGTGCAGCGTCACGTGTTTCTTGCCGGAGGTAGAGCACTGGATAGGCGATGGGCCCTACCGGGTTACTGACCTTAGCCAAACTCCGAATGCCGGTAAGTGAGAGCGTGGCAGTGAGACTGTGGGGGATAAGCTCCATGGTCGAGAGGGAAACAGCCCAGAGCATCGACTAAGGCCCCTAAGCGTACGCTAAGTGGGAAAGGATGTGGAGTCGCAGAGACAACCAGGAGGTTGGCTTAGAAGCAGCCACCCTTGAAAGAGTGCGTAATAGCTCACTGGTCAAGTGATTCCGCGCCGACAATGTAGCGGGGCTCAAGCGTACCGCCGAAGTCGTGTCATTGCAGCAATAGGGCCAACGCCCGCTGTGATGGGTAGGGGAGCGTCGTGTGCCGGGTGAAGCAGCAGCGGAAGCTAGTTGTGGACGGTTCACGAGTGAGAATGCAGGCATGAGTAGCGATACACACGTGAGAAACGTGTGCGCCGATTGACTAAGGGTTCCTGGGTCAAGCTGATCTGCCCAGGGTAAGTCGGGACCTAAGGCGAGGCCGACAGGCGTAGTCGATGGACAACCGGTTGATATTCCGGTACCCGCTTTGAAACGCCCAATATCGAATCAGGCGATGCTAAGCCCGTGAAGCCGTTCCGGACCCTTCGGGGAAAGGAAAGTGGTGGAGCCGGCGAACCAGACTTGTAGTAGGTAAGCGATGGGGTGACGCAGGAAGGTAGTCCAGCCCGGGCGGTGGTAGTCCCGGGGTAAGGGTGTAGGCCGAGGGGTAGGCAAATCCGTCCCTCATATAAGGCTGAGACCTGATGCCGAGCCGATTGTGGTGAAGTGGATGATCCTATGCTGTCGAGAAAAGCCTCTAGCGAGTTTCATGGCGGCCCGTACCCTAAACCGACTCAGGTGGTCAGGTAGAGAATACCGAGGCGTTCGGGTGAACTATGGTTAAGGAACTCGGCAAAATGCCCCCGTAACTTCGGGAGAAGGGGGGCCAGTCCTGGTGATCGGATTTACTCCGTGAGCTGGGGGTGGCCGCAGAGACCAGCGAGAAGCGACTGTTTACTAAAAACACAGGTCCGTGCGAAGCCGTAAGGCGATGTATACGGACTGACGCCTGCCCGGTGCTGGAACGTTAAGGGGACCGGTTAGTTATATTTCGGTGTGGCGAAGCTGAGAACTTAAGCGCCAGTAAACGGCGGTGGTAACTATAACCATCCTAAGGTAGCGAAATTCCTTGTCGGGTAAGTTCCGACCTGCACGAATGGCGTAACGACTTCTCGACTGTCTCAACCATAGGCCCGGTGAAATTGCACTACGAGTAAAGATGCTCGTTTCGCGCAGCAGGACGGAAAGACCCCGGGACCTTTACTATAGTTTGATATTGGTGTTCGGTTCGGCTTGTGTAGGATAGGTGGGAGACTTTGAAGCGGCCACGCCAGTGGTTGTGGAGTCGTCGTTGAAATACCACTCTGGTCGTGCTGGATGTCTAACCTCGGTCCGTGATCCGGATCAGGGACAGTGTCTGATGGGTAGTTTAACTGGGGCGGTTGCCTCCCAAAAAGTAACGGAGGCGCCCAAAGGTTCCCTCAGCCTGGTTGGCAATCAGGTGTTGAGTGTAAGTGCACAAGGGAGCTTGACTGTGAGACCGACGGGTCGAGCAGGGACGAAAGTCGGGACTAGTGATCCGGCGGTGGCTTGTGGAAGCGCCGTCGCTCAACGGATAAAAGGTACCCCGGGGATAACAGGCTGATCTTCCCCAAGAGTCCATATCGACGGGATGGTTTGGCACCTCGATGTCGGCTCGTCGCATCCTGGGGCTGGAGTCGGTCCCAAGGGTTGGGCTGTTCGCCCATTAAAGCGGTACGCGAGCTGGGTTTAGAACGTCGTGAGACAGTTCGGTCCCTATCCGCTGTGCGCGTAGGAATATTGAGAAGGGCTGTCCCTAGTACGAGAGGACCGGGACGGACGAACCTCTGGTGTGCCAGTTGTCCTGCCAAGGGCATGGCTGGTTGGCTACGTTCGGGAGGGATAACCGCTGAAAGCATCTAAGCGGGAAGCCTGCTTCAAGATGAGTATTCCCACCTCCTTGAGAGGGTAAGGCTCCCAGTAGACGACTGGGTTGATAGGCCAGATGTGGAAGCCCGGTAACGGGTGGAGCTGACTGGTACTAATAGGCCGAGGGCTTGTCCTCAGTTGCTCGCGTCCACTGTGTTAGTTCTGAAGTAACGAACTACGTTGTCAATGTGACAGCATATCCGGTTGGTTAACTTCATAGTGTTTCGGTGGTCATAGCGTTAGGGAAACGCCCGGTTTACATTCCGAACCCGGAAGCTAAGCCTTTCAGCGCCGATGGTACTGCAGGGGGGACCCTGTGGGAGAGTAGGACGCCGCCGAACAATCATTGTGGGAAAGCCCCGCACCAGCCCTTCAGGGTTCGGTGCGGGGCTTTTCTGCGTTTACGGACCGGTGCACCGGCTCCTGTAGGGTCAGGGGGCATCGTTCGACATTTCTACAGTCACAGTGGAGGCCCCCGGGTGGAGGTCCAGGAGACTCGGGTTCAGACTGACCGAATTTTCACCATTCCGAACATCCTGAGCATGGCGCGCCTCGCAGGCGTACCCCTGTTCCTGTGGCTGATCCTGGCCGAGCACGACGGCTGGGCTCTCGCCGTCCTCATGCTCAGCGGGATCAGCGACTACCTCGACGGGAAGCTGGCGCGGCGCTGGAATCAGATCAGCAGCCTCGGCCGGCTGCTGGACCCCGCCGCGGACCGGCTCTACATCCTGTCCACCCTGTTCGGTCTCACGTACCGCGAGATCCTGCCGCTCTGGCTCACCGGGGCGCTGCTCGCGCGCGAGCTGATGCTGCTGGTCATGGTCTGGATCCTGCGCCGGCACGGCTATCCGCCGCCCCAGGTCAACTTCCTCGGGAAGGCCGCGACCTTCAACCTGATGTACGCGTTCCCCTTCCTCCTGGTGAGCACCTGGTCGGGTTGGTTGGCCTGGATGGGGTCAGTTTTCGGATGGGCGTTCGCCGGATGGGGTACAACCCTCTATTGGTGGGCAGGAGTCCTTTACGTGGTACAAGTCCGCCGGCTGGTGAAGGCGGACGCCACGGCCGATTGAGCTCGCTCGGCGTGACTGACGCGGGGGAGTGGTCCAGTCACCGTCCGAGACGGGTGAGGTCGGCTATACGCCGTCTCTCGAGGAGGACTCTTCCGACATGAAGGCCGTCGTGATGGCTGGTGGCGAAGGCACTCGGCTTCGCCCCATGACCTCAAGCATGCCCAAGCCGCTCCTGCCGGTGGCGAACCGGCCGATCATGGAGCATGTGCTCAGGCTGCTCAAGCGGCATGGGCTCAACGAAACCGTGGTCACCGTACAGTTCCTGGCCTCACTCGTCAGGAACTACTTCGGTGACGGCGAGGAGCTCGGAATGGAGCTCACCTATGCCAACGAGGAGAAGCCACTCGGCACCGCCGGCAGCGTGAAGAACGCCGAGGAGGCTCTGAAGGACGACACGTTCCTCGTGATCTCCGGCGACGCGCTCACGGACTTCGACCTGACCGACCTGATCCGTTTCCACAAGGAGAAGGGCGGCCTCGTCACGGTGTGCCTCACCCGCGTGCCGAACCCGCTGGAATTCGGCATCACCATCGTGGACGAGGAAGGCAAGGTCGAGCGCTTCCTGGAGAAGCCGACCTGGGGCCAGGTGTTCTCGGACACCATCAACACCGGCATCTACGTGATGGAGCCGGAGATCTTCGACTACGTGGACGCGGACGTTTCCGTGGACTGGTCCGGCGACGTCTTCCCGCAGCTGATGAAGGAAGGCCGGCCGATCTACGGCTACGTCGCCGAGGGCTACTGGGAGGACGTCGGCACCCACGAGAGCTACGTCAAGGCCCAGGCCGACGTGCTCGAGGGCAAGGTCCAGGTCGACATGGACGGCTTCGAAATCTCCCCCGGCGTGTGGATCGCCGAAGGCGCCGAGGTGAGCCCGGACGCGGTACTGCGCGGGCCGCTGTACATCGGGGACTACGCCAAGGTCGAGGCCGGCGTGGAGATCCGCGAGCACACCGTGATCGGGTCGAACGTCGTCGTGAAGAGCGGCGCCTTCCTGCACAAGGCCGTCGTGCACGACAACGTGTACATCGGGCCCCACAGCAACCTCCGCGGCTGCGTCATCGGCAAGAACACCGACATCATGCGGGCCGCCCGGATCGAGGACGGCGCCGTCATCGGCGACGAGTGCCTCGTCGGCGAGGAATCGATCATCCAGGGGAACGTCCGGGTCTACCCCTTCAAGACGATCGAGGCGGGCGCCTTCGTCAACACCTCGGTCATCTGGGAGTCCCGGGGGCAGGCACATCTGTTCGGCGCCCGCGGGGTCACCGGAATCCTCAACGTGGAGATCACCCCGGAGCTGGTGGTCCGGCTGGCCGGTGCCTACGCGACGACCCTGAAGAAGGGGGCGACGGTCACCACGGCCCGCGACCACTCCCGAGGCGCGCGCGCGCTCAAGCGGGCCGTGATCTCGGCGCTCCAGGCCAGCGCCATCAACGTCCGGGACCTGGAGAACGTACCGCTGCCCGTGGCGCGGCAGCAGACCGCGCGCGGCAGCGCCGGCGGGATCGTGCTGCGGACCTCGCCGGGAGTGCCCGACTCGGTCGACATCATGTTCCTCGACGAGCGCGGGGCGGACCTCTCCCTCCAGCAGCAGCGCAAGCTCGACCGGGTCTACGCGCGCCAGGAGTACCGACGGGCGTTCCCCGGAGAAATCGGTGACCTGCAGTTCCCGGGCAGCGTCTTCGACGCCTACACCGGTTCGCTGCTGCGGCGCGTGGACACCACCGGGGTCGCGGACTCCGGGCTCAAGGTGGTCGTGGACGCCTCCAACGGCAGCGCCGGCCTGGTCCTGCCCAGCCTGCTGGGCCGGCTCGGGGTGGACGCCCTCACCGTCAACCCGGGACTCGACGAGTCCCGGCCCACCGAGAGCGCCGAATCCCGCCGGGCGGGACTGGTGCGGCTCGGGGAGATCGTGGCGTCCTCGCGGGCCGCCTTCGGAGTGCGCTTCGACCCGGTGGGCGAGCGGATCTCCCTCGTGGACGAGCGCGGCCGGATCATCGAGGACGACCGGGCACTGCTGGTCCTGCTCGACCTGGTGGCCGCCGAGAAGCGCAGCGGCAAGGTGGCGCTGCCGGTGACCACGACCCGGATCGCCGAGCAGGTGGCGGCGTACCACGGGACCCAGGTGGAGTGGACGACGACCTCGCCCGACGACCTGACGCGGGTGGGCCGGGCGGAGAACACCATTTTCGGCGGTGACGGGCGGGGCGGATTCATCGTCCCCGAGTTCAGCAGCGTCTTCGACGGATCGGCCGCCTTCGTGCAGTTGATCGGGCTGGTGGCGCGGACGCAGCTCACGCTGAGCCAGATCGATGCGCGGATCCCTCGGGCGCACGTGCTCAAGCGGGACGTGCCGACCCCGTGGGCGGTGAAGGGGCTCGTCATGCGGAGGGTCGTGGAGGCCGCCGGGGACCGGCAGGTGGACACCACCGACGGGGTGCGGGTCGTGGAGGCCGACGGGCGGTGGGCGCTGGTGCTGCCGGATCCGGCGGAGGCGGTCACCCACCTGTGGGCGGAGGGACCCGACGACGCGTCCGCGCAGGCGCTGCTGGACGACTGGGCAGCCGTGGTGGACGGCGCCGGGCACTGAGCCGCCCGCGCGAGGGCGCAAGCCGTAACGGAGCGGCGTAGGGCCGGAAGTCCGGTGGAGCGGCGGGGCGCAGGTCCCGTCCGGTCCACCGGACGTCCGCATTCGGTGGGAGCGGCGCCGACATGCGACGATGTGCGGCATGTCGCAGCCGCCCCACAACCGCAGTTCGGTACCTCCGGCGCGGCCGGACGCCTCCATGTCGCTGCTGACGCACGTGATGGACCACTCCCTTGACGAGGGCTACGCGGAGGCTTCGGCCCGGCGCGAGGCCGAGGGCACGTCCGGCCTGCCGCGGACCCTCAAGGCCAAACTGGGTCTGGCCGCCGGGCTCGTGCTCGCCGCCAGTGTCGTCACCCTGGGCGCCGCGCAGGCGCGGGCGACCGCGCCGGTGCTGGCCAAGGAGCGTCAGGAACTCATCGACCGGGTCGAGCGGGCCGACGCGCACGCGGACGGTCTCGAGCGGGACATCGAGCGGCTGCGGGCCACCGTCGCCGACCGGCAGCGCGAGGCGCTCAAGCAGCACGGTGGCGAACAGGGCCAGCTCGTGGCGCTGCTGTCCGGGGCCACCGAGGTGCAGGGGCCCGGGATCAAGCTGACGGTGGACGATGCCAAGGGCTCGACGACCGGAAACGGCTCCGCGCCGCGCGAGAGCGCCGGATTCTCGGACACCGGGCGGCTCCGCGACCGCGATATGCAGAAGATCGTCAACGGGCTGTGGCAGTCGGGGGCGGAAGCGATCTCGATCAACGGTCAGCGGCTGACGTCCCTCTCGGCCATCCGGGCCGCGGGTGACGCGATACTGGTCGACAACAGGCCGCTGGTGCCGCCGTACGAAGTGCTGGCGATCGGCGACAAGAAGCGCCTCGGGACCTCGTTCCAGGACTCCGCGGACGGCCAGTACCTGCACGTACTGCAGGAGAACTACGGCATCCGCTACTCCTTGTCGTCCGAAGCGGAGATGCGCCTTCCGGCCGCGTCGAGCCTGACCGTACGTACGGCTACAGCAGCAGAGCAGCAGAAGGGTGCATCGTGATCGCGGTACTGGGCCTCGTGGTCGGAGTGGTGGTCGGACTTCTCGTCCGGCCCGAAGTGCCGGCCGTGGTGGAGCCTTATCTGCCGATCGCCGTGGTCGCGGCGCTGGACGCGGTGTTCGGAGGCCTGCGCGCGATGCTGGACGGCATCTTCGTGGACAAGGTCTTCGTGGTGTCGTTCCTGTCGAACGTGGTCGTGGCGGCGCTGATCGTCTTCCTCGGCGACAAGCTGGGGGTCGGCTCGCAGCTGTCCACGGGTGTGGTGGTCGTCCTCGGCATCCGCATCTTCTCCAACGCCGCGGCCATCCGCCGGCACGTGTTCCGGGCGTGAGGCCGATGAGTTCGAACGACACCCCGCCCGAAGAGCCCGGGGCCGCGGCACAGCGGCCGAAGGCGCAGCCTCCGCTGGAGCCGTCGGCCGGGCGCGTGGGCCAGGAGCCGGCCCCCGGGGCCGCGCAGGCCGGGCCGGAGCGGCCCGGACCCGTACAGGACGGATCCCAGCAGACCGGCCGGCAGCGGCTGGCGGCCGGGCTGTGGCCGCCGCGGGTGAGCCGGGCCCAACTGATCGTCGCGGTGCTGTTGTTCGTCCTGGGACTCGGGCTGGCCATCCAGGTACGGTCGAACAGCGACTCCAGCGCGCTGCGAGGCGCCCGCCAGGAGGACCTCGTACGGATCCTCGACGAGCTGGACGGGCGGACCAAGCGGCTGGAGGACGAGAAGCAGCGGCTCGACGACCAGCGCCGGGAGCTGGAGAGCAGCTCCAACCAGGCCGAGGAGGCCCGGAAGCAGACCGTGGAGAAGGAACGCCAACTGGGGATCCTGGCCGGTACGGTGGCCGCGCAGGGTCCGGGCATCGTGCTGAAGATCACGGACCCCAAGGGCCAGGTGTCGTCGGACAAGCTGCTGGACACCCTCCAGGAGCTGCGGGCGGCCGGGGCCGAGGCGATCCAGATCAACGGGGTGCGGATCGTGGCGGACTCGTACTTCTCGGACGAGGAGGACGGGGTCGCGATCGACGGTAAGAAGATCACACAGCCCTACGAGTTCAAGGTGATCGGCAAGCCGCAGGACCTGGAACCGGCTCTCAACATTCCCGGTGGCGTCGTCCAGTCGCTGGAGAAGGAGCAGGCCGTCGTCAGCGTCACACGTCCGGCGAAGATCGTTGTGGATGCCTTGCGGGCTGCGAAGCAGCCTGACTACGCTCGGTCGTCATCGTCGTGATGCGGGAGGTGCGGGAGACCGGCTCACGCGGGCGGATGCCTGCGGGGGGTCGAGGCACCGAAGTCGCGGTGCGTGGTGGAAACTGTCTGATGGTTACGGACGTTGTAAGTATGTCCGGGTCGGCAGGTGTTGCATTCGGAGTTCGTCCTGCCCCACGGGCGGGTCTGTTTCGGTCAAGGGGAATCGCCCGTGAAGTTGTTTGAGAAGTTGTTCGGCAAGAAGAACCGCGAGGAAAGCGGTGCGGCCAGGCACCGTGCGGGGCATGGGGACGTGGAAGGGCAGGGCGACCGGCCGCTCTTCCGCGACGAGGTCGCCAGGGCGGGTGACATTTCGGGCGCGCACGGCGCGTCGGCTGTTGACCCTGCCGGTACCGGACGCATAGGTTTCGGTGAACCATCAACCTCAAGTACGGGTGGAGGGTTTGCCCCCGACCCGTATGCCACCAATGCCTCCGCGGGGCAGCCGCGGCGCGAGGAGCCGTCCATGTCGGCCGAGCAGATTTGCAGCAGGTGCGGGCACCGCAGCGATGCGGCGAGCCGGTTCTGCTCCAACTGCGGGGCGCCGCTGCGGGCGGGTCTGACGCCGGAGCGTGCCTCGGAGACCACGTCCACCATCTCGATCTCGGGCCTGGAGGCCTACGAGGCCGAGGTGTCGGGACAGACGCACGTGTCGTCCTCGCTGTCCCCCGAGGCCCAGGCCGCGGTGGAAGCGCTGCCGCCGGGTTCCGCTCTGCTGATCGTGCGGCGCGGCCCGAACTCCGGCAGCCGCTTCCTCTTGGACGGTGAGCTGACGACGGCCGGCCGGCACCCGCAGAGCGACATCTTCCTGGACGACGTCACCGTCTCCCGGCGCCATGTCGAGTTCCGCAGGAGTCACGACGGTTTCACCGTCTCCGACGTCGGCAGCCTCAACGGCACGTACGTGAACCGTGAACCGATCGACTCCGTCGCCCTGCACAACGGCGACGAGGTGCAGATCGGCAAGTACCGGCTGGTCTTCTACGCGAGCCTGCGGGGGCACTGACCCTTCAAGGGAAGGTCCCATGCTGCGTATCCCGGCAGGCGGTGCCGCCAAGGGCGGCACCGCCACCGCGTCCTCCTCGGGCGCGCGGCTGGTGAGCATCGGAACGGTGCTCACGATGCTGCGTGACGAGTTCCCCGAAGTCACGATCTCGAAGATCCGTTTCCTGGAGGCGGAGGGGCTCGTCGAGCCCCGGCGCACACCTTCCGGATATCGCAAGTTCACCGCCGACGACGTGGAGCGCCTCGCCCACGTCCTGCGCCTCCAGCGCGACCACTACCTTCCGTTGAAGGTCATCCGCGAGCAGCTCGACGCGCTCGCGCGGGGTGAGCAGATCCGCATCCCGGCGCCCACGGCGCACGGGGAGTCCGTCGACCCCGCGAGCCCCGTCGCCCTCTACGGCGAGGTGGGCCGGGAGCGGCCGACCGTGGCCCGGGTGGGCCGGGCCGAGCTGATGGCCGCCGCCGAGGTGGACGAGGTCCAGCTCGTGGAGTGGGAGTCGTACGGGCTCATCGCGGAGGCCCCCGGCGGCGGTTTCGACGCCGAGGCGGTCACGGTGGCCCGTCTGGTGGCCGATCTCGGCCGATTCGGTCTGGAGCCGCGCCACCTGCGTGCGATGAAGGCCGCCGCCGACCGGGAGGCCGGTCTGGTGGAGCAGGTCGTCTCGCCGCTGCGCCGGCACCGCAATCCGCAGACCAGGGCCCATGCCGAGGCCACCATGAAGGAGCTCGCGGGGCTCTCCGTACGGCTGCACGAGGCCCTCGTACAAACTGCTCTCGGGGTGCGGCTGCACTGATCCGGAGGGGCTTTTCGGGCCGACTTCGGGCGTGTTCGCAGGGGCTTCGGGGCAGGCTTGGGGGAGCCCGACTACCCAAACCTGCCGGGCAGGTCCTAGGGTTGCTGTGTGAACGAGCTCGACGTTGTGGGTGTCCGGGTGGAAATGCCCTCGAACCAACCGATCGTGCTCCTGCGTGAAGTGGGAGGCGATCGGTACCTCCCCATCTGGATCGGACCAGGGGAGGCGACCGCCATTGCCTTCGCGCAGCAGGGCATGGCGCCTGCCCGGCCGCTGACGCACGACCTGTTCAAGGACGTGCTGGAGGCGATCGGTGAGGAGCTCACCGAAGTCCGGATCACGGATCTGCGGGAGGGCGTTTTCTACGCGGAGCTCGTCTTCGCCAGCGGAGTCGAGGTGAGCGCGCGGCCTTCCGACGCCATAGCGCTCGCCCTGCGGACCGGGACGCCGATCTTCGGCAGCGACGGCGTGCTCGATGACGCCGGCATCGCGATCCCGGACGAGCAGGAGGACGAGGTGGAGAAGTTCCGCGAGTTCCTCGACCAGATCTCGCCGGAGGACTTCGGTACAGGCCCGCAGTGAGGCGCGGGTCGCGCCGTCCTCCCGGATATTTCAGCCCATTCGAGTAGGTTTTCCCCGCTATGGGGTACGGGAAACCACTCTCAGGGTGATTATCACTCGGCGTGCCGAGTGTGGCGATCGTTGACGCACCCCTGGTGACTGCCTACCTTCGAGGTGGCAGGTCAAGGACGGAGGGTCGGCGTGAGAGTCACGGGCGACGGTATGACCGGGGGCATCCCCGCACGGAGTGACGGTGGGCCGTACCCGCTGCACGGTGGTGCGGTGAACTCCGCGCGCCGTCAGCCGGAGCCCGCGCCGGTCGGTTCGGTGGGGTCAGTCGAGTCGGTGGGTGGCGAGAGCGCACCGGAGCAGGTCGGATACCGGGGGCCGACGGCGTGTGCCGCGGCCGGCATCACGTACCGGCAGCTCGACTACTGGGCGCGCACCGGGCTGGTAGAGCCCACGGTGCGGCCCGCGTACGGGTCCGGGACGCAGCGTCTGTACAGCTTCCGGGACGTGGTCGTCCTCAAGATCGTGAAGCGCTTCCTGGACACCGGGGTGGCACTGCAGAACATCCGCACCGCCGTACAGCACCTGCGCGACCGGGGTTTCTCGGACCTGGAGCGGATGACGCTGATGAGCGACGGCGCCACCGTGTACGAGTGCACCTCGCCGGACCAGGTCGTCAGCCTGCTCCAGGGCGGCCAGGGCATCTTCGGGATCGCCGTGGGCGTGGTCTGGCGCGATGTCGAGAACGCCCTGTCGCAGCTGCACGGGGAGCGCGTCGACACGGGTGAGACGGTGGTCGGGCACAACCCGGCCGACGAGCTGGCCGCTCGGAGGAACCGGGCCGTCTGAGGCGGCGGCGGGGGCCGGGTGGTCCGCGGCTTCCGCCGCGTCCGCGTCCGGGTCCGCCGGGTCTCGTCGGTGGGCCGTACGGCTCGCCCGCTGCGGGGCGGGCCGATTGTCAGTGGCGTAGGGCAGCATCGGAGCTGTGAGATCCGCGCCGACCATCCTGCACCTGGACATGGACGCCTTCTACGCCTCCGTGGAGCAGGCGTCGAAGCCGAGCCTGCGCGGCAAGGCCGTCATCGTGGGCGGGCTGGGGCCGCGCGGGGTCGTCGCCACCGCTTCCTACGAGGCCAGGCGCTTCGGGGTGCATTCGGCCATGCCGATGGCCCAGGCGCGGCGGCTCTGCCCGAACGGCGCGTGCCTGATCCCGCGCTTCAGCCTGTACCGCGAGGTCAGCGACATGGTCATGGGGATGCTCCGGGAACTGTCCCCCCTCGTGGAGCCGCTGAGCCTGGACGAGGCCTTCGTGGACCTGGAGGCGGGCGGCGTCGCCTTCGACGCGGAGTCCGCGCGGGCCGTCGGGGAGCGGCTGAGGGCCGATATCGCCGCCGCGACCGGGCTGAGCGGGTCGGTGGGGCTCGCGGGGTCCAAGATGCTGGCGAAGGTCGCCTCGGAGGAGGCCAAGCCGGCCGGGCTGCTGCTGATCGAGGTCGGCACGGAGCGGGCACATCTGGCACCGATGTCGGTACGGACCCTGCCCGGGGTGGGGCCGGCCACGGGGGAGCACCTGCGGCGGGCCGGGATCACCACGGTGGGGGAGCTCGCGGAGGCCGGTGAGGACGAACTGGTCCGGATGGTGGGGCGCTCGCACGGGCTCGGGCTGTACCGGATGGCGCTGGGCGTGGACGAGCGGCCGGTGGTCGCCGAGCGCGATGCGAAATCCGTCTCCGTGGAGGACACCTTCGACGTGGACCTGCACGACCGGGTGCGGATCCGGGGCGAGGTGCAGCGGCTCGCGGACCGGTGCGTGGAGCGGCTGCGGGGGTCGGGGCACTCGGGCCGGACCATCGTGCTCAAGGTTCGGCGGTACGACTTCTCCACGCTCACCCGCTCGGAAACCCTCCGGGGGCCCACGGACGACCCCGCGGTGGTTCGGGAGGCCGCCGGCCGGCTGCTGGAGGCCGTGGACACCACGGGCGGGGTGCGGCTGCTGGGGGTGGGGGTGACGGGGCTGGCGGACTATACGCAGGAGGATCTGTTCGCGTTCGCCGACGCGATGGCTGCGCGGGCCGGGGTGGGGGAGGGTGCGGGGCCGGGCCCGGATCCTGGTGCGGATTCCGATGTAGATCCCGATGTGGAACGGGCAGTCGGCGGGGGGCCGGAGGCCGAGGTCCGGGGCCAGGCCCTGGAGGGCGGTGCCGGGCGGGGGGCCGTGGTGGGGCCGGGAGCCGCCGGGCAGGGGCCGGGGGAGGCCGCTGGGCGGGAGCGGGGTGCCGGATCGGCGGAGGGGGAGGCCGTGGGGCAGGGGCTGGGGCAGGGCCCCGGGGACGGGCAGGGGGCTGAGTCGGGGCGTGGGGGCGGGGTGGGGGTGGAGGGTGTCGAGGGTGTGCCTGAGCGGCGGTGGGCGGCCGGGGGGGATGTGCGGCATGCGGTGTACGGGCCGGGGTGGGTGCAGGGCAGTGGGGTCGGGCGGGTGACCGTACGGTTCGAGGAGCCTGGATCTCCGCCCGGCCGGGTGCGGACGTTTCTGGTGGACGATCCCGAGTTGGAGGCGTCCGATCCGATGCCGTTGGTCGGGGACCGGGCCTTGGGGGTCGGGGGGACTGGGTAGGCAGTGGGGTGGGGTGGGGTGGGCCCTGTGGGGCTGTCCCCTACCCGCCCTTCCACCGTTCCCCGGGGCTTCGCCCCGGACCCGTTGCCGCGTGCGGCGCTGTTGCCGGGGGCCAGCCCCCGGACCCCCGCTCCTCAAACGCCGGAGGGGCTGGATGGGGCCGAAGGGCTGGATGTGCCCGGAAGGGGTGGATGTGCCAGGGGTCAGGGGGTGTCCGGGGGTGTGTGGCCGAAGTCGTGGTGGAAGTCTGAGGGGAGGGCCAGGTCCAGGCCGTAGTGGTGGTAGAGCTGCAGCTCCTGTTCGGGGGAGAGGTGGCGGCCGACGCCGAAGTCGGGGGCGTCCCTGATGAGGGCGCGTTCGAAGGGCACGCGCAGGGTGTCGCCCACCATCTCGCTGGGCTCCAGCGGGACGAAGGCGTCCCGGCTGAAGAGGCCGGTGCGTACGGCGGCCCATTCCGGGACGCCCGTGGCGTCGTCGAGGTAGACCTCGTCGACGGTGCCGATCTTGGTGCCATTGCGGTCGAACGCCTTGCGGCCGATCAGGCTGCGGGGATCGATGTCGGTCTGCACGGTCCGGTCCCTCCATTTGGGCGCAACTCCTCCGTAATGACTACAGAAGTGCATTTCCGGAGAGGGGGCCACTCGACGGGAAGCGCCCAGATCCTCGCTGGTAGGCTGGGTGACGGCTGTTGACCCTGTGCGGGAGAGTCCTCCGAGTGAGTGAGACGGAGGCGCCGAAGGAGCAAATCCTCCCCGGAATCTCTCAGGCATACGTACCGCACGTGGTGAGGCCACTCTGGAAAGCAGGGGCGGGTACCGGGCGCGCAGTGCCGGTCCCTCTCCTCACCGACGGTGAAAGCCGGATCTCGTGGGCGATCCCCGCGCGGCCCGGTGAAGCTCTCAGGTTGTGATGACAGAGGGGGAGGCCGTCCGGGTGCCCGCGCCGTGGTGCCCCTCGCAGGTCGTACGACCAGGAGGCCTCCGTACATGACCGCCAACCGCATTCCGCTCTCCCAGCTGGAGCGAGGCATCCCCTTCGAGCAGCGCCACATCGGCCCGGATGCCGAGGCGCAGGCGAAGATGCTCGCTCAGGTGGGCTACGGCTCCCTCGACGAGCTCACCGCCGCCGCGGTGCCGGATGTGATCAAGACCACCGCCGCGCTGAACCTGCCCGAGGCGCGGACCGAGGCCGAGGTGCTCGCCGAGCTGCGCGAGCTCGCCGACCGCAACCAGGTCCTCTCCTCCATGATCGGCCTGGGTTACTACGGCACCTTCACGCCGCCGGTGATCCTGCGCAACGTCATGGAGAACCCGGCCTGGTACACGGCGTACACGCCGTACCAGCCGGAGATCTCCCAGGGCCGCCTCGAAGCCCTGCTGAACTTCCAGACCGTCGTCGCCGAGCTGACCGGTCTGCCGACCTCCGGCGCCTCCCTCCTCGACGAGGGCACGGCGGCCGCCGAGGCCATGACCCTGGCCCGCCGCGTGGGCAAGGCCAAGGGCAACGTCTTCCTCGTCGACGCCGACGCGCTGCCGCAGACCATCGCGGTGATCCAGACCCGTGCCGAGCCGATCGGCATCGAGGTCGTCGTCGCCGATCTGAGCGAGGGGATCCCGGCCGAGATCGTCGAGCGCGGCGTCTACGGCGTGCTGCTCCAGTACCCGGGTGCCTCCGGCGCGGTGCGGGAGATCAAGCCGGTCATCGAGCAGGCGCACGGGCTCGGCGCCATCGTCGCCGTCTCCGCCGACCTGCTCGCCCTGACGCTGCTGACCTCCCCGGGCGAGCTGGGCGCGGACATCGCCGTCGGCACCACCCAGCGCTTCGGCGTCCCGATGGGCTTCGGCGGACCGCACGCCGGCTACATGGCCGTCCAGGCCAAGCACGCCCGCTCGCTGCCCGGCCGCCTCGTCGGCGTCTCCGTGGACGCGGACGGCAACAAGGCCTACCGCCTGGCGCTGCAGACTCGTGAGCAGCACATCCGCCGCGAGAAGGCCACCAGCAACATCTGTACCGCGCAGGTGCTCCTCGCCGTCATGGCCGGCATGTACGCCGTCTACCACGGCCCGGACGGGCTGCGTACGATCGCCCGCCGCACCCACCGCTACGCCAGCCTGCTGGCCGCGGGCCTGACGGCCGGCGGGGTCGAGGTCGTGCACGGCTCGTACTTCGACACCCTTACGGTCCGGGTTCCGGGCCGGGCCGCCGAGGTCGTGGCAGCCGCCCGCGAGGGTGGAGTCAACCTCTTCCAGGTCGACGCGGACCTCGTCTCCATCGCCTGTGACGAGACGACCCTGCGCGCCGACATCGAGGCCGTCTGGACCGCTTTCGGCGTCACCGCCGACATCGAGGCGCTGGACGGGACCACGGCCGAGGCGCTGCCCGAGGGGCTGCTGCGCTCGGACGCGTACCTGACCCACCCGGTCTTCCACCAGCACCGCTCCGAGACCGCGATGCTGCGCTACCTGCGCAAGCTCTCGGACAAGGACTACGCGCTGGACCGCGGCATGATCCCGCTGGGCTCCTGCACCATGAAGCTCAACGCGACCACCGAGATGGAGTCGGTCACCTGGCCGGAATTCGGCCAGGTGCACCCGTTCGCCCCGGTCGAGCAGGCCGAGGGGTACCTCACGCTCATCACTGAGCTGGAGGAACGTCTCTGCGAGGTCACCGGCTACGACAAGGTCTCCATTCAGCCGAACGCCGGCTCCCAGGGCGAGCTCGCCGGCCTGCTGGCCGTCCGCGCCTACCACCGGGCGAACGGCAACGAGCAGCGCACGGTCTGCCTCATCCCGTCCTCCGCGCACGGCACCAACGCCGCGAGCGCCGTGATGGCCGGCATGAAGGTGGTCGTCGTCAAGACCGCCGACGACGGCGAGGTGGACGCGGACGACCTGCGCGCCAAGATCGAGCAGTACCGCGACGAGCTCGCCGTACTGATGATCACGTACCCCTCCACGCACGGTGTGTTCGAGGAGCACGTCGCGGACATCTGCGCCCAGGTGCACGACGCCGGCGGCCAGGTCTACGTGGACGGCGCCAACCTCAACGCCCTGGTGGGCCTGGCCAAGCCGGGTCACTTCGGCGGCGACGTCTCGCACCTGAACCTGCACAAGACCTTCTGCATCCCGCACGGCGGCGGCGGCCCGGGCGTCGGCCCGGTCGGTGTCCGGGAGCACCTGGCCCCGTACCTGCCCAACCACCCGCTGCAGCCGACCGCCGGTCCCGAGACGGGCGTCGGCCCGATCTCGGCCGCGCCGTGGGGTTCGGCCGGCATCCTGCCGATCTCCTGGTCGTACGTGCGCCTCATGGGCGGCGAGGGCCTCAAGCGCGCCACCCAGGTGGCGGTGCTCGGCGCCAACTACATCGCCAAGCGCCTCGAGCCGCACTACCCGGTGCTCTACACCGGCCCGGGCAACCTGGTCGCGCACGAGTGCATCATCGACATGCGCCCGCTGTCGAAGGCGACCGGCGTGAGCATCGACGACATCGCCAAGCGCCTGATCGACTACGGGTTCCACGCGCCGACCATGTCCTTCCCGGTCGCCGGCACGCTCATGATCGAGCCGACGGAGTCCGAGGACCTCGCCGAGATCGACCGCTTCTGCGACGCGATGATCGCCATCCGCGCCGAGATCGAGCGGGTCGCGGGCGGCGAGTGGCCGGTGGACGACAACCCGCTGGCCAACTCCCCGCACACGGCGGCGGCGCTGGGCGGCGAGTGGAACCACCCGTACACCCGCGACGAGGCCGTCTTCCCGGGCGGGGTGTCGGCCGCGGAGAAGTACTGGCCGCCGGTGCGCCGCATCGACGGTGCGTTCGGCGACCGGAACCTGGTGTGTTCCTGCCCGCCGCTGGACGAGTACGACAACTGATGTAGTGGCACGTCCCATGGCGCAGTGACGTGACCGACGCAGTGACGTGACGCGGCGACGTGGCACTGTGACGTGACGAAGGGGCCGGTCCGGGAGTTTCCTCCTGGGCCGGCCCCTTTCGTTTGCGTCGTCGGCTAGGCCGCCTTCATCACCTGCGCCGCCGCGAGCGGGCGGTTCGGGGCGATGATCTGGCCGTCCGGCAGCAGCTCACCGGTGTCCTCGAACAGCAGGACGCCGTTGCACAGCAGGCTCCAGCCCTGTTCCGGGTGAACGGCCACGGGGTGCGCGGCCTCCCTGTCGGCTGAGTCGGCGGTCGGGCATGCTGGCTTGTGCTGGCACATGGATGCGTTCTTTCGCTGCGGTGTGGTCTGTGTGCTGCGGCTCGGTGCGTTGTGCGCGTGGTTCATGGCCGCCCCCCGTATCAACGACGACTTGGCTCGGTCAGGGTCCCCAGTGTTGCCCCACGGCACGGTGTCCGCAGGGATTTCCCGGCAGCTGTCCTCATAGATTGATGACGCATCACCCGTGCGGGCGGTTCAGGTCAACTCCCCTGTCATTTCGGATGGTTCACCGGGGGCCCGAGTGGGCTAGGCCGAATGGGCAGAACCGGCCAGGAGCCGGGTCAGGCGGCCGGTGCGGCCACGGAGGGCGGTACCGGAGGGGCCGTCGGCGTGAGCCGGTGGGTCAGTACGGGCAGCAGTTCGGACACGGGGTGCGGTCGGTAGGCGGCGATGCCGGGCGGGGCGGGGGCGAGGGGGACCAGGAGGTCGGCGGCGGCCGGCAGGCCGGCGGAGGCGTCGGCGCCCACCGATCCGTGCAGCCACAGGGTCAGCATGTACAGCTCCGGTACGGACAGCAGGCGGGGCTGGTAGTTCTTGCCGAGCGATTCGGCCTGGCGCAGCGCGCGTTCGGTGGCGGCGACGTAGGGGCCCTCGAAGAAGTGGGAGAAGGCCCACCCGTCCGGTGTCAGCCGGGTGTCGGCCGCGGCGACGTAGCGGTCCCCGCTGCGGATCAGGAACCGCCAGCCGGTCAGCCGGGTGCGCGGGGGCCTGCCGCCCGCGGTCAGCCCGGAGATGTGCAGCCGGTCCAGGACGTGGACGGGCAACGGCAGTTCGGCGGTCATCGGCCCCTGGAGGGCGCGCAGGGCCGGGGTGTGCGCCTCATGGACGGCGGTGGGGGAGCCGAGGGCCGCGAGGACGCTGCGCAGGGCGGGCGCGGGAGCCGGAGGGACGTGCAGCGGCATGGTGGGTCGCCTCTCGCTAGGGAGACCTGTGGAACGGGGCGGGTGTGGGGTGCGGACGGCGCTGTCGCATTCTGGGGTCAGAGGGGGGCGGAGGGGCAATGGCCGCGCGCCAACTCTCTGCCTCGCTTGCGGAGTTTATCTGACATGTGTTCACTCAGTGTTTCGGCTAGCTGTCCCGCCCATTTCCGACAAGGCGCTTACCGGTCCCGCTGACGTGGCATTCATGCCGGGCGCGCGCAAAAGTTCCGCGCTGACCTCGGAGGTTACCGGATGAGGGCTCGGCTGAAAAGCGTTGTTTATCGATAACCGGCAAGTTCTACACTGTATTTGCGTATCGGTGCTTGCCAGGTGAATGTGCCAAAGCGCCCGTCGGCCAAACCGGCGCGCGCTCCCCGCCAGACACGGCCCCTCCGCGTTATCGATCACGCCGCCGGGGCATCATCGACCGTAACGCGCGCCCGGGTGGCGGATCATTCGACGCCGGCCGGGCCCAGTCGAGGAGGGACGCTCCGATGGGGGAGAAGGTCGTGGCGGGCGGATTCGACCTGTCCGATCGGCAACGGTACCGGAGGAAGCTTCACGAGTGCCTGGAGGTACTGGAGCGACTTCTGGAGGAGAAGAGGTTCGATCGCCCCAAGAACATGATGGGGCTGGAGATCGAGTTGAATCTGGCTGGTGCCGACGGGTTGCCGAGAATGGTGAATGCCCAGGTCCTTGAGCGTATTGCGAGCAACGATTTCCAGACGGAACTGGGAATGTTCAACCTGGAGGTGAACGTCCTCCCGCACCGGCTCGGCGGCCGGGTATTCGACCAGCTCGCCGAGGAACTCAGTGCGGGCCTCGGCTATGCCCACCGGCAGGCTCTGGACGTCGGCGCCGGGGTGGTCATGATCGGAATTCTGCCGACGATCTCCCGCACCGACCTGGTCACCGCCAACTTGTCGGCGGTGGACCGCTACTCCCTGCTCAACGAGCAGATCCTGATGATGCGGGGCGAGGACTTCGTCCTCGACATCGAGGGGGTCGAGCGGCTGACCTGGACCTCCGGGTCGATCGTGCCGGAGGCCGCCTGCACCTCCGTACAACTGCACCTGCAGGTGACTCCGGGGCGCTTCGCGGACGTGTGGAACGCGGCCCAGGCGGTGGCGGCCGTACAGATAGCCGTGGGCGCCAACTCGCCCTTCCTGTTCGGGCGGGAGCTGTGGCGGGAATCGCGGCCGCCGCTCTTCCAGCAGGCCACCGACACCCGGCCGCCCGAACTCCAGGCGCAGGGGGTGCGCCCGCGCACCTGGTTCGGCGAGCGGTGGGTGGACTCGGCGTACGAGCTCTTCGCCGAGAACGTCCGCTATTTCCCGGCCCTGCTGCCGATCTGCGACGAGGAGGAGCCGCTGCGGGTGCTCGCCGAGGGCGGGGTGCCGAGCCTGCAGGAGATGGTGCTGCACAACGGCACCGTCTACCGCTGGAACCGGCCCGTCTACGGGATCGCCGACGGGGTGCCGCACCTGCGCGTGGAGAACCGGGTGCTGCCCGCCGGCCCCACGGTGGCCGACGTCGTCGCCAACGCGGCCTTCTACTACGGGCTGGTACGGACCCTCGCGGACGAGCAGCGCCCGGTGTGGAGCCGGCTGCCCTTCGCGGAGGCGGAGGCCAACTTCGACGCGGCCTGCCGCTACGGCATCGACGCCCGGGTGCGCTGGCCGCGCCGGGGCCGGGGCGGGGGACTGGCGAGCGTGCCCGCGGTCCGGCTGGTACTGGAGGAACTGCTGCCCATGGCGGCGGCCGGACTGGACGCCTGGGGCATCGAGCCCGCCGACCGGGACCACTACCTCGGCATCATCGAGGAGCGGTGCCGGCGCCGGGTGAACGGAGCCACCTGGCAGGTGGACACGTACCACCGGGCCCTCGCGGGCGGGCTGGAGCGGGACGCGGCGCTGGCCGCGACCACGCGCCGCTACAGCGAGCTGAGTCACCGGGGCGATCCCGTGCACACCTGGCCGGTGGGCCTGGGGGGTGGACCCACGGCCTGACCGCCGGCCCGGCCGTCGCCCCCAGCACCAGCCGAGCGCCGGCCGCGGACCGGTTCCGGGGCCCCTCCGGTCCCGCCCGATGATCCCCGCGCCTCGCGGAGGAGGCAGTATGGGGTCATCGGGGCGGGGCGCCCCGCGAGATGTCGCAGCGGTGGCGGGACGGGAGACGGGCGTGCGGACGGAGCCGGAACCGGAGATCGGGGAGCTCGAGCTCGGCGAGCGCGCGGGCGGGCGGGCGATGCTGCGCACCGAGACGCTGCTCGTGCTCGCGCTGTCGCTGGGCGCGAGCGGGGTCTCGGCGCTGATCAGCTTCATCGGCTCGCTGACCAAGCCGGGCGGGCTCAAGGACCAGGCCGCCACGCTCAACGGCTCGTACGCCCCCGGCCGTCCCTGGCTGGACCTGGCCTGGCAGCTGTTCGGCATCGCCAGCGCCCTCGTACCCGTCCTGCTCGTCGCGCACCTGCTGACCCGTGAGGGCGCGCCCGGGCTGAAGGTGCTGGGCTTCGACCGGACCAGGCCCTGGTGGGACCTGGGCCGGGGCGCGCTCGTCGCCGCCTGCATCGGCAGCGCGGGACTGACCTTCTACCTGGGGGCGCGGGCGACCGGCTTCAACCTCACGGTGGTGCCCGAGGCGCTGCCCGACGTGTGGTGGAAGTTCCCCGTGCTGATCCTCTCCGCGGTGCAGAACTCCGTGGTGGAGGAGGTCATCGTGCTGGCCTACCTGCTGCGCAGGCTCGGGCAGCTCGGCTGGTCGCCGATGGCCGCGCTGATGGCCAGCTCCGTGCTGCGTGGCTCGTACCACCTCTACCAGGGCATCGGCGGATTCATCGGGAACGTGGTGATGGGCGTCGTCTTCGTCCTCGCCTACCGGCGCTGGGGCCGGGTCGGACCGCTGGTCGTCGCGCACGCGCTGCTCGACATCGTGGCCTTCGGCGGGTACGCCCTGCTGGCGGGCAAGGTGGGCTGGCTGCCCACCCCGTAGGTTTCCGTCCCAGGCACCCCGCGTAGGGCCGGCGCCCGCCCGCCTACGGGGCGGTGAGCAGCTCGCCGTCGACGACCGTGACCGCGCGCCCGATCAGCAGCGTGCGGTCGCCCAGCAGCCGGACCCGGACCAGGCCGGTGCGGGCTCCGCCCTGGAGGCCGACGAGCTCCGTGCGGCCGAGGCGCTGCGCCCAGAAAGGGGCCAGTGCGGTGTGGGCGCTGCCGGTGACCGGGTCCTCGTTGATGCCGAGGGCGGGGAAGAAGCCGCGCGAGACGAAGTCGTAGCCGCGGGAGGGGTCCTCGGCCGGCGCGGTCACGATGATGCCGCGCCGGGAGTGGCCGCGCAGGGCGGCGTGGTCCGGCGTGAGCTCCCGTACGGCCCGCTCGTCGGCCAGCTCCACCACGAGGTCCCCGATGTGCGCGGCGGTGTCGTGGACCGACTTGGCCGTGGCGCCGAGCGCGCGCTCCACGGCGGCGTCCGGCTCGACCTCGGTCAGGGAGGAGGTCGGGAAGTCCATGACCAGGGTCCCGTCCTCGGCGGCCGTGACCGCCAGGATCCCGCAGCGGGCGGAGAAGCGGACCGTCCCGGTCGCCAGGCCGCTGGTGGCCAGGACGTGGGCGGTGGCCAGCGTCGCGTGGCCGCACATGTCGACCTCGCCGCCCGGGGTGAACCACCGCAGCGCCCAGTCCGCCTCGCCACCCGGCGGGAGCGGATGGACGAAGGCGGTCTCGGAGAGGTTGACCTCGGTGGCGACCTGCTGGAGCCAGGCGTCCGGGGGGAACCCGCCCTCGCCTTCGAGGAGGAGGACTCCGGCGGGGTTGCCGCCGAACGGGCGGTCGGTGAAGGCGTCGACGATTCGGATGCGCATGTCACCGACGGTAGGGACGCGGCGAAGCCGCCTGCAAAGGCCAATCCGGGATGACTGGACTGGTCGACGGCTGTTCGCTGAAGAAGATTCCGATATATCGTTGACGCATCGCGATGGGTCAGCGATAGTAGAGACATCGCAACAGCGACAACGAGTACCGAATGAGGAAAGGAGCGCAGTCATGCGTTCACACGGACAGCACGGACACGACCACGGACATGAGCACGGACGGGGTCACGGCCACTGCGGGCCGGACCGTCGGGAGGAGTTCCAGGGGCGGCGTGCCGCCTTCGGGCCGTTCGGGCCGCCCTTCGGCGGCGGGCCCTTCGGCGGGCGGGGCGGACGCGGCGGACCGCGTGGCCGGGCCCGGCGGGGTGATGTGCGCGCCTCCCTCCTGGCGCTGCTCGCCGACCGGCCGATGCACGGCTACGAGATGATCCAGGAGATCGGCGAGCGCAGCGGCGGGGCCTGGAAGCCCAGCCCGGGGTCGGTCTACCCGACCCTGCAGCTCCTGGAGGACGAGGGCCTCATCACCAGCGAGAGCGAGGGCGGCAAGAAGCTGTTCACGCTCACCGAGGCCGGCCGCACCGAGGCCGAGTCCGGCCCGGACGCCCCCTGGGCGGAGGCCGGCAGGGGCTTCGACTTCGAGGCGATGAACGAGGTCCGGACGGCCGGATTCGGCCTGATGGAGGCCTTCGGCCAGGTCTTCAAGACCGGCACTCCCGCGCAGCGGGAGAAGGCCCTCGCCGTCATCAACGACACCCGCAAGAAGCTCTACCTGATCCTGGCCGACGAGCACTGAGTGCGAGCCGGCGGGACCTCCCGCACACGACGGCGCGCCCCGCGAGAAAGATCGCGGGGCGCGCCGTCGTGTCCGGGTGTGTACGGACCTGCTCGTTCGGGAGGGGTGGTCAGACGACCAGGCCGGAGAGCTTGCGGAGCGACTCGTTCAGGGCGGCGGTGGCCGAGTCCTTGAGCTTGCCCGCCATGAGGGAGACCGCGGCGCCGGTGAACTCGCCGTCGATGCGGACGGTGGTGGCCTCGCCGTCCGGGATCAGGGTGTAGCGGGTCAGGACGGCCACGCCCATCGGCCCCTTGCCGGTGATCGCGAAGACGCGCTCGTCCTCCAGCTCCGATACCGTCCAGAGGACCTCGGCGGGGAAGCCCATCATCTTCATGTTCTCGGCGAAGGTGGAACCCACTGCGAGGGTCTCGGGACCGCCCTTCGGGAAGTTGGTGTGGGTCATGCTCCACTGGCCGTAAGCGTCCCAGTCGGTCAGCTGGGACCAGAGCTTCGCGGCGGACGCCTCGATGCGTGATTCCGCGGTGACTTCAGCCATGCGACCACCCCTTCTCGTCAGGTACGTGCGGCGGAAGGTAGTCCCGGGGGGCGCAACATTCAAGACTGACGACCTGTCAGATATTGGAGGGCGGGGCGGCTGTGGACCCGGCCGGCGCCGGGTCGGTCTCGGGAGCGTCTCAACAGGTGTCACGGCCTCGTCGCTCCTGGCCGGCCCTGCCATGATGTTCGAATGCAAGCGTCAGGGAGACATGCCGGACTGGGCCTCGCCCTCATTGCGGCGATCGCGTTCGGTAGTTCGGGTGTGGCGGCGAAGCCGCTGATCGAGGCGGGTCTGGACCCGCTCCACGTGGTCTGGCTCAGGGTGGCCGGGGCGGCCCTCGTGCTGTCCCCGCTGGCCTGGCGCCATCGCGATCTCGTACGCCGCAAACCCCTGCTGCTCGCGGGCTTCGGGATCGTCGCCGTGGCCGGCGTGCAGGCCTTCTACTTCGCCTCGCTGTCCCGGATCCCCGTCGGTGTCGCGCTGCTGCTGGAGTACCTCGGCCCCGCGCTGCTGCTCGGCTGGATCCGCTTCGTGCAGCGCAAGCCCGTGACCCGGGCCGCCGCGGCCGGAGCCGCCGTCGCCGTCGTGGGTCTCGCCTGCGTGGTGCAGATCTGGGCCGGGCTGAGCCTGGACCCGCTCGGCGTGCTGCTCGGCCTCGCGGCCGCCTGCTGCCAGGCCTTCTACTTCGTCTTCGCCGACCAGGGCAGCGACGGGGACGACGTGCCGGACCCGATCGGCGTGATCACGTACGGCATGATCGTCGGCACCCTCGTGATGACCGTGATCGCCCGGCCCTGGGGGATCGACTGGCAGGTGCTCGGCGGCGAGGCGGCGCTCGGGGACCTGATGGTGCCCGCGTACGCGCTGGTCGGCTGGGTGGTGCTGATCGCGACCGTGTTCGCGTACCTGACCGGCGTCGTCTCCGTGCGCAAGCTGTCCCCGCAGGTCGCCGGCGTGGTGGCCTGCCTGGAGGCGGTCGTGGCGACCGTACTGGCCTGGGTGCTCCTGGGCGAGCACCTCTCGACCTGGCAGATCATCGGCGGCGCGCTGGTGCTGGGCGGGGCGTTCATTGCGCAGACCTCCCGGAAGCCCGCGCCGCCCGGGGTCGCCGAGCCGGTGGCCGCTCTGGACCACGATCCGAGCAAGGTCTAGGCTCGCGATCATGCCGATGACCGTGCTTCCGCCTCCCGCCGTCTAGCGCGGGCGGCTGCCACCACGCAGAAGAACCCGGCCCGGGCCGTGTCCCGGGCGGATTCGCGCTGCCCGCGAAGCGATGACCTGTTCCTTTCATCCTTCACGCACGCGCGGAGACCTCTCGTGTCGATCCAGCCGGACCATTCGAACCAGTCGGACCAAACGCCCGCCACCGGGCGCAGCCTGCTCTACCTCGTCATCGCCGGAACCGCCTGGGGCACGGCGGGGGCGGCGGCCTCGCTGCTCTACCTCGCCAGTGACCTCGGCCCGCTCGCCCTGTCGTTCTGGCGGTGCGCGGGCGGGCTGGCGGTGCTGCTCGCGGTGCTCGCCGTACGCCGACGCCCGCGGGTCGGTGCCGTTGAGGAAGGGGCGGTCACGGGTGGTGCCGTCCGGGCGCGGACCGTCCGGGCGCGGGCATCGGTGGGGTCGCTCATCGGGACCGGGCTCATGTTCACCCTCTTCCAGTCCGCGTACTTCGCCGCCGTGCGGGAGACCGGCCTCGCCGTGGCCACCGTGGTCACCCTCGGATCCGGGCCCGTGCTCATCGCGCTCGGGGCCCGGTACTGGATGGGGGAGCGGCTCGGCCGGGGCGGGATCGTCGCGGTCGCAGGGGCGCTGGCCGGGCTGGCCGTGCTCGTCCTCGGCGGTGGGGGCGGCGAGGTGCGGCCGCTCGGCGTCGGCTGGGCGCTGCTGTCGGCCGGCGGCTACGGGGCCATGACCCTGCGGGCCAGGCTGCTCGGGCGGCGCGGGACGGGCGGGGACCCGCTCGTCACCACCGTCTGGTCCGTCGGGGTGGGCACGGCGTGCCTGCTGCCGTTCGCCCTGCTGGAGGGGCTGATGCCGCATACCGCGGAGCCCGTCCGGGTGCTCTGGCTGCTCGCCTACATGGCCACCGTGCCGACCGCGCTGGCCTACGCGCTCTACTTCAGCGGGGCCGCCGCGGTCCGGGCCGCGACCGTGTCCGTGATCATGCTGATCGAGCCCGTCGGCGCGGCGGCGATCGCCGTCCTGGTGCTCGGGGAGCGGCTGACCGGCGCGGTGGCGCTGGGCACCGTACTCCTGCTGACGGCGGTGGGGGCGCTGATCGCCGCAGAGTCGCGGCGTCCCGCGGGCACCGGGAACGTGGATGCGCCGAAGGGCGGGCCGGAGGTCCGGCCCGCCCTCGCCGCGGAGGCGGTCGTCAGAGCGCGGTGACGTAGTCCGGGACGGGGATGCCCGCGGCGAGGTCGGCGGCCGGGACCGGGGTCCCGTACGCCGGCGCGACCGGGACCACACCGGACCAGTACGGCAGATCGAGGTCCTCGGCGTCGTCGCCCGGGCCGCCGCTGCGGACCTTGGCGGACACCTCGTTCAGGTCCAGGCGGATCACGGCGGTGGCCGCGAGCTCCTTGGCGTTCGCCGGCCGGGAGTCGGCCGAGCGGCCCGGGACGACCTGGTCGACGAGGGCGTCGAGGGCGATCCGGCGCTCCTCGGGGTCGGTCACCTGGTGGGCGGTGCCGTGCACCACCACCGAGCGGTAGTTGAGCGAGTGGTGGAAGGCGGAGCGGGCCAGGACCAGGCCGTCGAGGTGCGTCACGGTGAGGCAGACCGGCAGCCCCGGGTCGGCCTTGTCGGCCGCGAGGAGCGGGCGCGAGCCCGTGGAGCCGTGCACGTAGAGGGTCTGGCCGACCCGGCCGAAGAGGGTCGGCAGGACCACCGGCGCGCCGTCGCGGATGAAGCCGAGGTGGCAGAGGAAGGCCGCGTCCAGTATCGAGTGCACCGTCTCGTGGTCGTAGTGCGCGCGGTCGCGGTAGCGGCTGGGGACGGTACGGTCGGTCGGCGCGTACCCGGTGGCCGGGGCATCCGCGGGCGCGGCCGGTGCCGTGGACGTCTCCGGGGTGGTCTCGGTGGCGGGCGTGACGCTCATGGTGCGGACTCCGTTGTATTAGTGCATACTTGGCTTTGTGCTAGGAGAGTATCTGATCATCGGGCGGCGCGCATCGGAAATCGCCGCGAGTGTGGAAGCGGGCGTCGCCTCGGGCGCGCTCGCGCCGGGAGCGCTGTTGCCGCCGATGCGGGAGCTCGCGGGTGTGCTGGGGGTGAACCCCAACACCGTGGCCGCCGCGTACCGCACGCTGCGCGAGCGCGGGGTCATCGAGACCGACGGACGGCGCGGCAGCCGGGTGCGGGCCCGCCCGGCGACCGCGCCGCGCGACCAGCTGCGGATGGCCGTCCCGGAGGGGGTGCGCGACATCGCCTCCGGCAATCCGGACGTGCGGCTGCTGCCCCCGCTGGGGGACGCGCTGGCGGGCGCGGCCCGCCGGTACGACGCGGAGCCGACGCTGTACGGCCAGGACCCGGTCGCTCCGGAGCTGGCCCGGCTCGCCAGGGCCGCCTTCGACGCGGACGGGGTGCCGGCCGGGGAGCTGGCCGTGGTCTCGGGCGCGCTGGACGGCATCGAGCGGGTGCTGGCCGCGCACCTGCGGCCCGGGGACGCGGTGGCGGTCGAGGACCCGGGGTGGGGGAGCGTGCTCGACCTCGCCCCGGCGCTGGGGCTGCGGGTGGTGCCGGTGGCCGTGGACGACGACGGGCCGCTGCCCGACTCGGTGGAACGGGCGCTGGCCCAGGGCGCCCGGGCGCTGCTCGTGACGGCCCGGGCGCAGAACCCGACCGGTGCGGTGGTGAGCGCCGAGCGGGCCGGGCAGCTGCGGGCGGTGCTCGCCGGGTACCCGGAGGTGGTCGTCGTCGACGACGACCACGGACACGGCATCGTGGACCTGCCGTTGCACGCACTGAGCGGGGTGACCCGCCACTGGGTGCTGATCCGCTCCACCGCGAAGGCGTACGCACCGGACCTGCGGATCGCGGTGCTGACCGGGGACGGGGTCACGCTCGACCGGGTCCGGGGGCGGCAGCGGCTGGGCCCCGGGTGGGTGAGCAGGCTGCTGCAGTACACCGCGGTGGAGCTGTGGAAGGCCGGAGCGGTCGACCACGCGGCGGTCTCGCGGTCCTACGGGGAACGCCGCGACGGCCTGGTCGCGGCACTGGCCCGGCGCGGGGTGAGCGCGCGGGGGAGGAGCGGGTTGAACGTGTGGGTGCCCGTCGCCGAGGAGACGGCGGTGGTGACGCGCCTGCTGGGCGCGGGCTGGGCGGTCGCTCCGGGGGCCCGGTTCAGGGTGGAATCGGGGCCGGCGGTGCGGATGACGATGTCGACGCTGTCCCTGGCGGACGTACCGGTGCTGGCGGAGGCGGTGGCCTCGGCCGTCCGCCCGGCGTCCGGGGGGCGGCTGGACTGACGGCGGGGCCCGGTGCGCACCTGAGACCGGTGCGCACCCGGGCCCGGCCGGCGGGCCCCGCCGACAGGATCCGAAAGGGACGGCCTAGCGGCGTCGGGTCTGCGTGAGGGCCGCGCCGGCCAGGACGATGGCCGCGCCCACCGGGGTGTTCCAGTGGAGCTGCTCGTCCAGGAGCAGGACGCCGGCCGTCGTCGCGATGACCGGGATGAAGTACGTGACCATCTGTGCGGTGGTCGGGCCGATCTCCGTGACCAGGCCGTACTGCATCTGCAGGGCCATGCCCGTGCCCAGGGCGCCCAGGGCGATCACCGACAGGGTCGGCCAGAGCGGGAACGAGGTCGGGGCCGAGGTGAACAGGGCGCTGACCGCTGCCAGTTGCAGGGTGGAGACCAGGAGCTGGGCGCCGGTCAGGGCGACCGGGGAGCCCGGCGTGGAGGCCAGGGTGCGGCGTACGTAGATCCAGCCGATCGGATAGCAGAGCGCGGCCAGCAGGGCGAGCGCGGTGCCCTCGGCGTCGAGCCCCGAGAAGCCCTGCCAGGCGCCGAGGACGGTCAGGACGCCGAGGAAGCCCAGACCCAGGCCCGCGAAGCGGCGGCGTGTGGGGCGGTCCTCGGAGAGCGCGACCAGGGAGAGGGCCATGCCCCACAGCGGGGAGGTGGCGTTGCAGATGCCCGCCAGGCTGGAGGGGATGCTCAGTTCCGCGTACGCGAAGAGGGAGAACGGGGCGGTGTTGAGCAGCAGCGCGGCCACCGTCAGGTGGGCCCAGGTGCGCCGGCCCCGGGGGAGCGGTTCGCGGCGGATCAGGAGCACGGTGAGCAGGGCGAGCGCGCCGAAGAAGACCCGGCCGAGGGCCACCTGGAACGGGGCGTAGGCCTCCGTGCCCACCTTGATCAGCAGGAAGCTGAAGCCCCAGATCACCGAGAGGACCGCGAAGCGCAGGCGCCAGTCCAGGCGGCCGCCGGCGGGAGCCTTCGGGGCGGGGCCGGCGGAGGGGGGTGTGGTGGGGGGCGTGACGGCGGTCGGGGCGGGGGTGCCGGCGGGGACCGGGGTGCTGGAGGGGACCGGGATGCTGGAGGGGACCGGGATGCTGGGGGCGCTCATGACAGCTACCTTCGCCCCTCACGACCTCGTAGGACAAGCGAAAGTTGTTGGGGGTGACGTCGTAGGATCGCTTACATGTTGAACTTGGAGCGGCTCCGCACCCTCGACGCCCTCGCCCGCCACGGCTCCGTCAGCGGCGCCGCCGACGGGATCCACGTCACCACCTCCGCCGTGTCCCAGCAGATGGCGAAACTGGAGCGGGAGGTCGGCCAGCCGCTCCTGGCCAAGAACGGGCGCGGGATCCGGCTCACCGATGCGGGGCGACTCCTCGCCGAGCACGCGGCCCGGATCATCTCCCAGGTCGAGCTCGCCCAGGCCGACGTGGAGGCCAGGCGCGGGTGTGCGGTCGGCGAGCTGCGGATCGCCGCCTTCCCGACCGCCATGCGGGGGCTACTGCCGCAGGTCCTGGCGCAGTTGCGTGCCGAGCACCCCGAACTGCGGCCCCGGGTGCGGGAGCAGGAGCCGGAGGAGAGCATGGCCGCCGTGGTGCGGGGCGACCTCGACATGGCCCTCGCCATCGACTGGCACAACAAGCGGATGCCCGTACCGGCCGAGCTCACCCGGGCGCATCTCCTGGACGACTCCATCGACATCGCGGTGCCGGCGGGGCATCCGCTGGCCGACCGCGCCGGGATCTCCCTCGCCGAAGTCGGCGAGGACGACTGGATCTCCTGGACCGAGGGGCAGTTCTGCCACGAGTGGCTCGTCTCCACCCTGCGCGGAACCGGGATCGAGCCCCGGATCGCGCACATCGCGGAGGAGCACCACACGCAACTGGCCTTCGTCGAGGCCGGTCTGGGCGTGTGCGTGGCCCCCCGGCTGGGGCGCGGCCCCGTACCGCCGGGGGTCCGGCTGCTGCCGGTGTCCGACACCGCCCGGCGGCACGTGTACGTCGTCTGGCGGGCGGACGCCGACCGCCGGCCGTCGATCCGGGCCGCCGTCGAGGCCTTGCGCGGGGCGGCGGCCGCCGCTGCCGGGGAGGGCCGGGCGGCCGACGGGGAGGAAGGCCGGGGCGGGCGGGGTCCGGAGGGGACGGCCTAGGCCGTCTCTTCCGGATCTTGTGGGCCCGGCAGGATCCGGAAGCGACGACCTAGATCTTGCGGAAGTCCCAGGACACGATCGAGTCCGGTGTCAGCCGGATCCAGGCGTGCCGTCCGTCGTGCGGCATCTCCGTGATGCCGAAGTTCTTGACGGGGAAGAGACGTTCCGGCTCCGCCAGTTCCTCGCACGGCTCGCCCGTACGGGGGGCCTCGCCCACGAAGACGGCCGTGCCGGACAGCTCGACCCCGCGCAGTTCGTCGTAGGCCTCGCCGGCGTCCACGACCACCGAGATCCGCGGGTCCTTGCGGAGGTCGGACCAGCGGCGGCTGCGGGTGATGGAGTACAGCCACAGGGAGGTGCCGTCCCAGGCGAACCAGAGCGCGCCCACGTGGGGACGCCCGTCGGAGGAGACGGTGGCCACCCGGCAGGTGCGCTGCTCACGCAGGAAGGCGTCCGTCTCCTCGTCGGTCATCATGATGCGGCGGCCCCGCCGCTGTGCCCTGTTCGTGTGACCGGGTGTCCTGTCCATGTGGTCCGCGCCCCTTCACATCTGACTGTGTGTCAGGAATCATGCGTGCTCTTCCGTCGCCACGCCAGGGGGAGCCATGCCCGATCTCGATCCCGCCACCACCGCACTGCTCACCGTCGAGTGCCAGAACGGTGTCGTCGGCGAGGAGAGCGCCCTCCCCGAGCTGGCGAAGGAGGCGCGGGACTCCGGCATGCTGGACCGGGTCGCCGCGCTGGTCGAGGCCGCGCGCGGGGCCGGGGTGCAGGTGCTCCACGCGGTGGCCGAGCGGCGCCCGGACGGGCTCGGGGCCAACACCAACGCGCGGCTGTTCCGGGCCGCGGGGAAGCTGCCGGTGCGCCAGCTGACCGGCAGCCGGGCCGTGGAGGTCGCCCCGCCCCTCACCGTCGCGGAGCAGGACCTCGTGGTGCGCCGCCTGCACGGGCTCTCCCCGATGGCCGGCACCGACCTGGACGCCCTGCTGCGCAATCTCGGCATCCGGACCCTCGTCGTCACCGGGGTCTCCTCCAACATCGCGATCCCGAACACCGTCTTCGACGCGGTGAACCTCGGCTACCAGGTCGTGGTCCCCTCCGACGCCATCGCCGGGGTGCCCGCGTCCTGCACCGCCGAGGTGATCCGCAACTCCCTCTCGCTCGTCGCGGCCATCACCACGGCCGAAGCCCTCATCGGGCAGTGGGCCCCGGCCCGCTGATCTCCGTACGCCCGGACGGGGCGATAGCGCCCGGTCCCCGTCCGGCCCCCGATGTGTAGTGTGGCGACATGAAGGCAGAGATCCTGCGGGGGCACCTGGAAGGCCTGTTGCTGGCCGTGCTGGAGCCCGGGGAACAGCACGGCTATGCCGTCATCGAAGAACTCAAGCGGCGCAGCGGTGACGCGATCAACCTGCCCACGGGGACGGTCTATCCGGCCCTGCACCGGCTGGAGGCCGCGGGTCTGGTCGGCAGCGAGTGGTCGACCTTCAACGGCCGGCGCCGCCGCAACTACTTCCTCACCACGGCCGGACGCCGCGCCCTGGCCGAGAAGCGCACGGCCTGGCAGGAGGTCTCCTCGGTCATCTCGGTGGTGCTCGGGGGCGGGGCGTGAGCGAAGCCGCGGTACTGCGGCGCTACGCCGAGCACGTCGCCGAACACCTCGTCGGACCGTCTCCAGACGGTCGGAGATCCTCGACGAGGTGCTGGACGGCCTGGAGTGTGCGACCGAGGGCAATCTGGAGGCCTGCGCCGACGCCGAGGATGCCGCGCGGCGCGCCGTACGGGAGTGGGGAACGCCCACCGAGGTCGCCCGGGCCTACAACGACGCCACGCTGCGGCTCAGCGCCAACCGCCTCTCCGTGCGCGCCGTTTGCGCGCTGCCGCTGCTCGCGGCGACCTGGGCCTCAGCCATGCTGGGAGGCCCGGCAGGCCCCTGGCAGGACCGGCATCCGCCGTTGCTGTTGCTGGGGCTGTCCGTCGTCGCGTTCGGCTGCGTGCTCTCCCTGGCGGGAGCCGTCTCCGGGCTCCGCAAGGGCAGCGTCATCGAGGCGGCGGACGCCCGGCGGGACCGCGGGGTCACGACCGGGACGCTCGCGGCCCTCATCGGACTGCTCTGCTTGCTGGGTGCGTTGATCCTGCTGATGCTGAACCGGGGGCTGAGTCATCCCGAATCCCTGGACTGGCCGATGGTCTCCGTCGCGGCGGCCATGACCGTCCTGGCGGGCGGCTATTTCGGGTTGGCCCTGAAGCGTTTCCTCTCGGTCATGCGGGGAGCCGGATCCCCCTGACGCCCCGCGGCGCCCCGTAGCGTCAGGGCGCGGCGCAAGGCTGCACCACCCCGCGCAACGGCGGGATCAGAGCCCCTGGAGGGGCGGCATCCACGGATGGATGCCGCCCCTCCAGGGGCTCTTCGTGCGTCCGGGGCGGAGCCCGCGGCCCGGTCAACTTCCCTGTCGGGTCCCGGCTTTGCGTTGCGCAGGCCGCGCCGGGGCACTACCTTGACCACTCATGTGTAGCTCGGCTACACAATAGCGTCGCTACAGGAGGTGTGCCGTGGAGCGCATGACGCGATGGGTGCTCGCCCATCGGCTGCCCGTGGTCCTGGTCTGGGCGGTGTTCACCCTGGTCGGGGGTGCGCTGTCCAGCAGCACGATCAAGGAGCTCTCGTCCGAGTCCCGCCTCCCGGACAAGCCGGCCCAGGTGGCGAACGACACTCTCGCCCAGCGCTTCTCGCAGACGGGCGGCAAGAACGCCCCGCTGCTCCTCGTCGTGACCGTGCCCGACGGCGCGAGCGCCGACAGCGAGGAGGTGCGCAGGGCCTGGGGCGAGCTGGTCGCCGAGGTCACCCCGGAGGGCGGCCGCAGCGTGTCCTACGCGAACTCCGGCGCCGACTCGCTGATTTCCGCGGACAGGCGGACCACGGTCGCGCTGGTCTATCCGCCGGCGAACCGCACCAACGCCCCCTACGCGCAGTCGCTCCCGGGAATCAGGCAGACGGTCGAGAAGGCGAGGATCGCGGGCGCCCCGGTCGAACTGACCGGCCAGCCCGTCCTGTCCGGACGCGACAGCGGAGCCCAGGGCAGCCCGGTCCACGAGACGCTGATCGGCGCGCTCGGAGCCCTGGTCGTGCTCGGCCTGGTCTTCACCAGCGGCCTGGCCGTCGTCCCCCTGCTGATGGCCGCGGTCGCCATCCCCACCACGTTCCTGCTGGTGCGCGGCATCACCGCGGTCACCGACGTCTCGTTCATCGTGCAGTACCTGGTGGCCCTCATCGGCCTGGGCATCGCCATCGACTACGCCCTCCTCGTCGTCACCCGCTGGCGGGAGGAGCGGCACAAACCCGGAGCCGACGGCCCCGGTCCCGATGACCGCCGCGAGGCCGTCGTACGCTCCGTGGCCAGTGCCGGCCGCGCGGTCGCACTGAGCGGCGCCGCCGTGGCGATCTCGCTCGCCGCGCTCGTGGTGCTCCCCGTGCCCTTCCTGCGCAGCGTCGGCTACGCCGGTCTGCTGATCCCGCTCGTCAGCGTCGCGGTCGCCCTGACCCTGCTGCCCGTCCTGCTGTACTCGTGGGGGGACCGGCTCGACCGGCCGCGCCGGGCGCACAGCCCGGACAGCACGATGTGGGGCCGCATCGCCGGGGTCACCACACGCCGTCCCGCACTCACCGCCGTGATCAGCGGCGCGCTGCTGCTGGCCCTGGCCGCGCCCGTACTCGCCCTGCGTCTGGGGCAGCCGGCCACCGTGACGCTCGCCCAGGGCGGCCGGCCCGCGGCGGCCTTCCAGCGGATCGTCGACGCGGGCTTCGGAGAGGGCATCGCCCGCCCCCTCGAAGTCGTCGTGGAAGCCGGCGCCGGTGACGCGGCGCAGGGCCGGCTCGGCGCTCTCGACGGCGTCGCGGGTTCCGTGGCCCCGGCGGACTGGGAGCGCGGCGGACAGCGCATCGTCGAGGTGTGGACCGAGGCCGACCCGTCGAGCGGCGCCGGCCGGGACACGGTGACGGCGGCCGTGGACGCGGCGGGGGAGCGCCCCGGCGCCCTCGTGGGCGGCGGACCCGCCCAGGACGTCGACTTCATCGACGCGGTCTACGGATCCTTCGGGCTCATACTCGCCTTCGTCGCCCTGCTCACCTTCGTCGTGCTGGCCCGGACCCTGCGCTCGGTGGTCCTTCCCCTGAAGGCCCTGATCCTCAACGCGCTGTCCACCTGTGCGGCGTACGGCGTCGTCGTGCTCGTCTGGCAGGAGGGCCACGGCAGCGAGGCGCTGTTCGGCACCCCGGCGATCGGGGCGGTGACCATCTGGATCCCCATGGCGGTCTTCGCGTTCCTCTTCGGGCTGTCCATGGACTACGAGGTGTTCATCCTCCACCGCATCCGCGAAACCCATCTGGAACTGACCGCCCGGGGCGTGCGCGAGACGGTGGTCCCCTCCGTCGTGACGGGCATCAGCCGGACCGGCCGGCTGGTCACCTCCGCGGCGCTCATCCTCTTCCTGGCCTTCACCGCGCTGGCCTCCGTCCCCGTCACCGACGTGAAGGTGTTCGCCACCGCGCTGGCGGCGGGCATCATCATCGACGCCACCGTCGTGCGGGGTCTGCTCACCCCGGCGCTGGTCACCCTCCTCGGGCGGTCCAACTGGTGGTTCCCCAACGCCTTGGGCCGGCTGCTCGCCATCTCCCCCGGACGGGCCGCCGCCGCTCCCCGACGGGAGCCGTCGGCCGCCCGTTAGCCTGGGGGGATGCTCACAGAAGTGATCGCGACCCGCTACGTGACGCCCCTGCGCGAGGGCGGCTCGCTCCCCGGAATCGTCGAGGCCGACGACCTCGGTACGTACGTCATGAAGTTCACCGGAGCCGGCCAGGGTCGCAAGACCCTGGTCGCCGAGGTCATCTGCGGCCGGCTGGCGCAGCGGCTGGGGCTGCGCGTCCCGCGGCTGGTGCAGATGCAGCTCGACCCCGTCATCGGACTCGGCGAGCCCGACCAGGAGGTCCAGGAGCTGCTGAAGGCCAGCGGCGGGCTGAACCTCGGGATGGACTACCTCCCCGGTTCGATCGGCTTCGACCCGCTCGCGTACCAGGTGGACCCGGTGGAGGCGGGGCGCGTGGTCTGGTTCGACGCCCTGATCAACAACGTCGACCGGTCCTGGCGCAATCCGAACATGCTGGTCTGGCACGGGGACCTCTGGCTCATCGACCACGGCGCCACCATGATCTGGCACCACAACTGGCCCACCGCCGCGAGCGCCTCCGCCAAGCCGTACAACGCCTCCGACCACGTACTGGCCCCGGTCGGCCCGGACATCGCCGCGGCGGCGGCCGCGCTCGCCCCGCTGGTCACCGAGGAACTGCTCACCGAGGTCGCGGCCGACGTGCCCGACGAGTGGCTGGTCGACGAGCCGGGCTTCGGCTCCACCGACGCACTGCGCCGCGCCTATGTGGAAGCCCTGCTGCCGCGCGCGGCCACGATCCACGAGAGGATCACGATGGAGGCCGAGGTGAAGCCCCGGTCGGGTCCGCCCGGCTGGCTCGCCGACCGCCTCGACCCCCGTCCCCGGAAGATGGAGAGCGACAGCGAGTGATCAAGCGGGACGTGTTCGAGTACGCGCTGGTGCGCGTGGTGCCCCGGATGGAGCGCGGCGAGTGCTTCAACGCGGGCGTGATCGTCTACTGCCGGGCGCGCTCGTACGTCGCCGCGCGCACCCTTCTGGACGAGGCCAAGCTCCTCGCGCTGGATCCGCGGGCCGACGTGGCCGGGGTCCGGGCCGCCCTGCGCGGGGTCGAGGGACTGTGCGCCGGAGGCGAGTCGGCCGGTCAGGCGAGCGGCGACGACGCGGGGCGGCGGTTCCGGTGGCTGATCGCGCCGCGCAGCACGGTCGTGCAGCCGGGCCCGGTGCACACCGGCCTGACGGCCGACCCCGCCGCGGAGGTGGAGCGGCTGCTGGACCTGCTGGTCCGGTAGGCGGCTGGATCCACTCCCGTTGACACGGAGTGCCAGGGCTCCTAGCGTCTCCTCAGCTGAAGCTACTAAGCGGTTGCTCACCCCTGAGGGGCCGCTTTCCCAGTGCGAGGAGATCCAGCATGTCCACCACCGAGCAGCGCGTCGCGATCGTGACCGGGGCGGCCCGGGGCATCGGCGCGGCCACCGCCGTACGCCTGGCCGCCGAAGGCCGGGCGGTCGCCGTCCTCGACCTGGACGAGGCGGCCTGCAAGGACACCGTGGAGACGATCACGGCGGCCGGCGGCACGGCCGTCGCGATCGGCTGCGACGTGTCCGACAGCGCGCAGGTGGAGGCGGCCGTCGAGCGGGTGGCGAGCCTGCTCGGCGCCCCGACCATCCTGGTCAACAATGCGGGTGTGCTGCGGGACAACCTGCTGTTCAAGATGAGCGACACCGACTGGGACACCGTCATGAACGTCCACCTGCGCGGTGCGTTCCTGATGTCGAAGGCCTGTCAGAAGCACATGGTGGCAGCCAAGTTCGGCCGGATCGTGAGCCTCTCCAGCAGCTCCGCGCTCGGCAACCGGGGCCAGGCCAACTACTCGGCGGCCAAGGCCGGCCTGCAGGGCTTCACCAAGACCCTGGCCATCGAGCTCGGCAAGTTCGGCATCACCGCGAACGCCGTCGCCCCCGGGTTCATCGTCACCGAGATGACCGCGCACACGGCCGCCCGGGTCGGCATGGACTTCGAGGACTTCCAGGCCGCGGCCGCCACCCAGATCCCGGTGCAGCGCGTCGGGCGCCCGGACGACGTGGCCAACGCCATCGCGTTCTTCACCGGCGAGGCCGCCGGCTTCGTCTCCGGCCAGGTCATGTACGTGGCCGGCGGCCCGCTCAGCTGACGAGAGGCAGGCGCACGTCATGACGTACGACGGAACGGACAGCGGCAGGGTCGCGCTGATCACCGGGGCGAGCCGGGGCATCGGCTACGGCATCGCCGAGGCCCTGGTGGCCCGCGGTGACAGGATCTGCATCACCGGACGGAACGAGGAGTCCCTCAAGGAGGCCGTCGAGCGGCTCGGCGCGGACCGGGTGATCTCGGTCGCGGGCAAGGCGCACGACGAGGCCCATCAGGCCGTCGCCGTGGAACGCACGATGGAGGCCTTCGGCCGGGTCGACTTCCTGATCAACAACGCGGGGACCAACCCGGTCTTCGGGCCGATCGCGGACCTGGACCTCGGGGTCGCCCGCAAGGTCTTCGAGACCAATGTGATCTCGGCGCTCGGCTTCGCCCAGCGGACCTGGCACGCCTGGCAGAAGGAGAACGGCGGCGCGATCGTCAACATCGCCTCGATCGCCGGCGTCTCCGCCTCGCCCTTCATCGGGGCGTACGGGATGAGCAAGGCGGCCATGGTCAACCTGACCCTCCAGCTCGCCCACGAGATGGCGCCGGGGGTCCGGGTCAACGCGATCGCGCCCGCGGTCGTGAAGACCAGGTTCGCCCAGGCCCTCTACGAGGGCCGGGAGCAGGAGGCGGCGGCGGCCTATCCGCTGGGCCGGCTCGGGGTCCCGGAGGACATCGGAGGGGCCGCGGCCTTTCTTACATCTGCACAAGCGGAATGGATCACAGGACAAACTCTCGTCGTCGACGGGGGAATGTTCCTCAATGCCGGAGTGCATTGACCGATAATCGGACGCATTTGCCTCCGAAGAGGAGGCAAATGCGTACCGAATAGGCACGTAATCGGTCAAGTGCCGCACGAAACCTACCCATTGGATTCGTGATGCTCTGCGGTAGGGTCTGCCGCACCCCTGGCTGATCGAGGAGCGTGCACGTGTTCAACCGGACCAGATGCCTGCAGATCTCTGCGGCCCTTGCGTCCATATCCCTGATCTCCGGATGCGGCCTGTTCTCGGACGACGGCGGCAATGGAGATCAGCGGATTGTCGTCGGAACGACGAGCGCACCCACGACCCTCGATCCAGCCGCGGCTTGGGACGGCTCCTGGGAGCTCTACCGGAACGTCTACCAGACCCTGCTGGCGTTCCCCACCGGTGCGACCAAGCCCCAGCCGGACGCGGCCCAGAGCTGCGAGTTCACCGACGCCGGCAACGAGTCGTACCGCTGCACGGTGCGCAAGGGCCTGAAGTTCTCCGACGGCGAGCCGCTCGACGCCAAGGCCGTCAAGCACTCGCTGGACCGGATCATGACCATCAACGCCCCGTCCGGCCCCAAGGCCCTGTTCGGCAGCCTCGACAAGATCGAGACCCCGGACGCGCAGACGGTGGTCTTCCACCTGAAGACCCCGGACGCCACCTTCCCCTTCGTGCTCGGATCCCCGGCCGCGTCGCTCGTCTCGCCGAAGGAGTACCCGGCCGACAAGCTGCGCGAGGGCGACAAGGTCACGGGCTCCGGCCCGTACACCCTGGAGTCGTACAAGGAGGCCGGCGAGGCGGTCCTGAACCGCAACGAGAGCTACAACGGCTTCGCCAACCGCCGCAACGGCGGGGTCACCATCCGCTACTTCGCGGACTCCAAGAAGATGATCGCGGCCCTCAAGGGCAAGGAGATCGACGCGACCTACCGCGGCCTCTCCGCCGACGAGGTCAAGGACCTCCAGTCCCCCGCCTCGCACGACGCGGGCGTCCAGGTCGTCGAGAACGTCGGCTCGGAGATCCGCTACCTGGTCTTCAACCCCTCGGACCCGCTGGTCGCGAAGGTCCCGGTGCGTCAGGCGATCGCGCAGATCGTCGACCGCGGCGCGCTCGTCTCGAAGGTCTACCAGGGCACCGCCGAGCCGCTCTACTCGATGGTCCCCAAGGGCGTCGTCGGCCACAGGACGCCGTTCTACGACTCCTACGGCCAGCCGGACGTGGCCAAGGCCAAGAAGGCCCTCAAGGACGCCGGGATCGCGACGCCGGTGCCCCTGACCTTCTGGTACACCACCGACCGCTACGGCGCCTCCACGGCGGACGAGTTCACCGAGCTCAAGCGCCAGCTCGACGAGAGCGGGCTCTTCAAGATCACCCTGCGCGGCCAGCCCTGGAAGACCTTCCAGGAGGGCTACAAGAAGGGCGAGTACCCGATCTTCGGCCGAGGCTGGTTCCCCGACTTCCCGGACCCGGACAACTTCATCGCGCCGTTCGTCGGCAAGGAGAACGCGGTCGGCACCCCGTACGAGTCCAAGGAGATCGTGGACGTCGTCCTGCCCAAGTCCCGTCGCGAGAGCGACCGGTCGGCCGGAGTCCACGAGTTCGAGAAGGCCCAGCAGATCTTCGCCGACGACGTCCGGCTGCTGCCCCTGTGGCAGGGCAAGCTGTACGTCGCCGCCCGCGACGACATCGCCGGCGCGGAGCGGGCGCTCGACCCGCAGACCGTCATGCAGGTGTGGGAGCTGTACCGCAAGACCAGCTGGTAGCAGGCCCGTAGGCCGCTTCGCCACCCCGCCCGTCCGCACCGCCCACCCGGGCGGGGCGGGCGGGCGTCGCGTTGTCAGTGGCCACCGGTAAGTTCTGGAGCAGTCGCGCGAAGCAGTTGCGCGAGTGCGTATGGACAACGTGTACCGGAGGTTTGTCGCCGTGACCCAGATGCTGCCCGAGTCCTGGCTCCCCGTCCTCGGAGGGGAGCTGGATCAGCCCTACTTCAAGGAGCTCACCGAGTTCGTCGAGAAGGAGCGGGCGAACGGGCCGGTCTACCCGCCCCGCGAGCAGGTCTTCGCGGCCCTGGAGGCCACCGCGTTCGACCAGGTGAAGGTCCTGGTCCTCGGCCAGGACCCCTACCACGGCGCGGGCCAGGGCCACGGGCTGTGCTTCTCCGTGCAGCCCGGCGTGAAGACCCCGCCCTCGCTGCGCAACATCTACAAGGAGATGCAGGCCGAGCTGGGCACCCCCGTCCCGGACAACGGCTACCTGATGCCGTGGGCCGAGCAGGGCGTCCTGCTGCTCAACGCGGTGCTCACCGTCCGCGAGGCGGAGCCCAACTCGCACAAGGGCAAGGGCTGGGAGAAGTTCACCGACGCGGTGATCCGCGCGGTGGCCGAGCGCCCCGACCCGGCCGTGTTCGTCCTCTGGGGGGCGTACGCGCAGAAGAAGCTCCCGCTGATCGACGAGGAGCGGCACATCGTTGTCAAGGGCGCCCACCCCTCCCCGCTGTCGGCCAAGAAGTTCTTCGGCTCCCGGCCCTTCACCCAGATCAACGAGGCCGTCGCCGCCCAGGGCCATGCGCCGATCGACTGGCGGATTCCGGACCTGGGCTGACGGCCGACCGCGCCTAGGCGGCATTGCAGGTGCCTGCGGCTAGCGTCTTGATGATCGGACCGGAGCAGGTCTGACGGGAACGAGCCGGAGGCCGCGTTGACGGAGCAGCAGGAGGCGTCCGAGGACGCCGTCATGACCAGGATCGGCCAAGCGGTCATCCTGCTGCACGCCGGCGACCGCGAGGAGGCCCGCAACCGGCTCGGCGAGATCTGGTCCGAGCTCGGCACGGAGGGCGACTCCCTGCACCGCTGCACGCTCGCCCACTACCTGGCCGACGCGCAGGACGACCCCGCCGAGGAGCTGGCCTGGGACCTGCGCGCCCTGACGGCCGCGCACGCCGATGCCGACGGCCCCGGTCCGCCGGCGGCCGTACGGGTCTTCTACCCCTCGCTGCACCTGAGCCTGGCCGCCGACTACGTGAAGCTACGGCGTCCCGAGGCGGCCCGGATCCACTTGGCGCGGGCCCGCGCCGCCACCGGGGCCCTGGCCGACGACGGGTACGGGAACGGCGTACGGGCCGCCATCGCCCGGCTGGAGCTCCGGCTCGCGACGGAACCGGAGGAGGGGCGCAGACCCTTCCCGGAGCAGAACCAGTAGTGCGGGCGGACAGGGTCCGACGGGGGCCGGGCGGAGCCGGGCCGTCAGCCGCCCTGGACGCCCGCGCAGATACGGGCCTCCGGGCTGTCCGGATGCCAGCGCCCGTGCCGGCGGCCCAGCGCGCACACGTCGGCCGGCCGCACCGGCAGCTCCCGCACCAGTTCGCGGGGCACCTCGCCGCCCTCGCCGCGCGGCCGCCCCTGGTGCTTCCCGCCGGGACGCCCGTCGGCGTGCTCCCGGTGCACGCCGGGCTGCCGGGGCTCCGGGATGTCAGGGACCGGGGCGGCGGCCGCCGGGGCTCCGCGGTCCCCTCGCCGGCCCTTGCCGGCCGCCTCCGCGTCCGGGATCGCGGCCCGCGGGACGGCGGCCCGGCCGGACGTGGAGGGGGCCGGGCCGGCCGGCCGTCCCGGCGCGGCCTCCACGGCCTCCAGCGCCTCCAGGGCGGGTGCCCGGACGACCACCGGGGCGGCCGCCTCCCCGCCGAGGGGCTCGTGCCGGGGCGGCGCCCCCGGGGTGCCGGGGGCGGTCGCCGGCTGCACGGGGGCCGGGGTCACGTTCACGCAGCCGGAGACGGCCGAGACCGCGCAGGCGACGCCGAGCAGCAGCTTTGTCGTGGTTCGGGTTGGATGCACTCACACCACTCTGCTGTGCGAGGACCCCGCGCGGAAAACCCGGAGCCGATATTCACCCCGCACGGGTGACGGCTACTCGCCCGTGGCGCCGTCGAGGTGCTCGCGCAGCAGGTCGGCGTGGCCGTTGTGGCGCGCGTACTCCTCGATCATGTGGGTGTAGACCCAGCGCAGGCTGAACACCTCGCCCCGGCGGTGGCTTTCGGGCTTGGAGACCAGCTCCAGGGAGCGGCCGGCCGCGGCCTGCCGGGCCAGTTCGATCTCGGTCCGCCAGACCCGCTCGGATTCGGCCCAGGTGTCCCGGTCGGTGAACTGGAAGTCCCCGTCCGGGTTTTCGCCGGTGCAGTACAGCTCGGGCAGGTCCTCGGCCAGCATGACCTCCCGGAACCAGTACCGTTCCACCTCCGCCATGTGGCGCACCAGCCCCAGCAGGCTCAGTGCGGACGGCGGCAGCGGGGTGGTGCGCAGCTGCGCGTCGGACAGGCCCTCGCACTTCCAGGCCAGGGTGGAGCGGTGGTAGTCGAGCCAGCCGTCGAGCATCTCCCGCTCGTCGGCCGTGGTGGAGGGTTCGGGGCGGTGGGATCCGTCGCTGGTGGTCATGGCCCCCATCCTGGTCGAACACGGCCGTGGCCATCAACGATTAGGCTGCGTACTCCCACAAGGAACGAACCTGGAGGTCCCGGTGAAGGTCGGCTGTATCGGACTCGGCGACATCGCGCAGAAGGCGTACCTGCCCGTCCTGACCACCCGCCCGGGGCTCGAACTGCACCTGCAGACCAGGACCCCGGCCACCCTCGAGCGGGTCGGCGCCCAGCACCGCGTCCCGGCCGAACGCCTGCACACCGACCTCGACTCGCTGCTCGCCCAGAAGCTCGACGCGGCCTTCGTGCACGCCCCGACCGCCGTGCACCCCGAGATCGTGGAACGGCTGCTCGAGGCGGGCGTGCCGACGTACGTCGACAAGCCGATCGCCTACGAGCTCGCGCAATCGCGCCGCCTGGTCGAACTGGCCGAGGAACGCGGGGTTTCCCTCGCCGTCGGCTTCAACCGCCGCCACGCGCCCGGCTACGCACAGTGCGCCGACCACGCGCGCGACCTCATCGTCATGCAGAAGAACCGGGTCGGCCTGCCCGAGGACGTACGGACCTTCGTCCTGGACGACTTCATCCACGTCGTCGACACGCTGCGCTTCCTGCTGCCCGGCGAGGCCGACCAGGTCGACGTACGGGCCGTGGTGCGGGACGGCCTGATGAGCCAGGTCGTGCTCCAGCTGTCCGGTACGGGCTTCACCGCGCTCGGCATCATGAACCGCCTCTCCGGTTCCACGGAGGAGGTGCTGGAGGTCTCCGGGCAGGACACCAAGCGCCAGGTCGTCAACCTCGCGGAGGTCATCGACCACAAGGGTCAGCCCACGGTCCGGCGGCGCGGGGACTGGGTGTCGGTGGCCCGCCAGCGCGGCATCGAGCAGGTCGTCGACTCCTTCCTGGAGGCCGTCGCCACGGGGACGACCCTCAGCGCGCGCGACGCCCTGCTGACCCACGAACTGTGCGAGCGCGTGGTGCGCTCGGCGCTGGAGCAGGCGTCCTGAGCTACCCCCGTACGGAGCGGGCGCCCGAGACCGCGCAGTACGCGGCCAGGGCGGCCAGGGCGGCCAGCGCGGCGCCCACCGCCCAGTCCCCGAAGCGGACGTAGAGGGTCGTGCCCCGGGCGAGCGGGACCTCGTAGACCCGAGCCGTCCGGGCCGAGGTCGACAGCGCGGACCCGATCCGCTCGCCGGAGGGGCCGTGCACCGCGCTGATCCCGGTCAGGGTGGCGTGCACCTCGGGCCGGCCGGTCTCCGCCGCCCGCAGCGCGGACAGCGAGGCGTGCTGGGCCGGGGCCCAGCCGTCCTGGAAGCTGGACGTGGCCGACTGGTCGATCAGCACGGAGGCTCCGTCGCGGACGAGGCGCCGGCTCATGTCGGGGAACGCCGATTCGAAGCAGACCAGCGGGCCGAGGCGGACGTCCGCCCGGCCGGGCAGGTCCATGAGGACCTGTGCGTCGCCCGGGACGCGGTTCTCGTCGGCCGCCTTGCCGACCGAGGTGGCCCAGCCCAGCAGTTCGCGGGCCGGCACGTACTCCCCGAAGGGAACCAGGCGCATCTTGTCGTACCGGTCACCGGTCGGGCCCCCGGGACCGAGGAGCACCGCCGATTTGCGGATCCCCGGCCGGTCGGCGGCCCGCGCGTCCACGTTGACCAGCAGCGGAGCCCCCACCCGCGCCGACAGGTCGGCGAGCCGCCGGGCCAGGTCCGGGCGGGCCGTCAGGTCCTCGCCGACACTGCTCTCGCCCCACACCACGAGGTCGGGGCGCTGCCCGGCCAGGGGCGCGGTCAGCTGCTCACCGGCGGCGAACCGCCGCTCCGCGCTGTCCGGGCCGTCCGCGACCGTGCCCGGCTGTACGACGGCCACGCGGAGGATGCCCGAGACCTCCGGACGGGGCGCCCACAGCCACACCACCCCCGTCAGCACCGCGCAGCCCGTCACCCCGGCCAGCGCCGCCACCCGGGCCGCCCTCGGGGCCGTGATCAGCAGCGCCAGGGCGCAGTTCACCGCCACGACCAGCAGGCCGACCAGCCAGACTCCGCCCACCGATGCCAGCCGCAGCGCGGGGGCCACCTGCCACTGACTGGCGCCGAGCAGCCCCCACGGCCCGCCCAGCCCGTTCCAGGACCGGGCCAGCTCCGACAGCAGCCAGCCCGCCGGTACGAGGACCAGCGCGGCGCCCGCCCGGCGCCCCCCGGGCCGTCCGCCGAGCAACTCCCGTACCAGCAGGGCCCAGGGGATCCAGAGCAGGCCCAGCAGCGCCGCCAGGGCGAACAGGAACACGTGCAGGCTGGGCAGCAGCCAGTGGTGCACGGCGAAGACGAAGCCGGCGCCGCCCAGCCAGCCCTCCAGGGCCGCGCGCCGGCCGGTGGGGGCCGACCTCAGCAGCAGGATCCAGGGCACGAGGGCGACGTAGGCGAACCACCACAGCGCGGGGGCGGGGAAGGCGAGGCAGGGCAGGGCCCCCGCCGTGACGGCCGCCACCGCACGCCACCACAGGACCCGCCGCGGGACCGAAGAGCCCGTCGAGACCGTCAGCATGGTGTTGGGCCTCCGCTTCCCGGGTGGAACAGCCCCGCCCGCCGAACCGCTGTATAGCGGCGCCGCCGCATCGCCGCGCCGTCAGAACGACATGTGCCGCCACTTCTCGTGGACGGTGACCCGTGAGAGCCGCCAGCCGGACCGCGCGGTCCGGACGACGGCGAAGGTGTAGCGGCCCGCCGCGACGAAGTTGGGCGCGGTCACCGGGAGAGTACCGTCGTCGGGCTCCTCCCCGGCCAGCCGCATGGGATTGAGGAAGTCGGCCCGGACCTCCGCCGTGTCACCGGGGGAGCCGCCCAGGTCCGCGATCCGGATCAGCCGGTTCACGATGAGGTGCTGGCGCACCGGGAACAGCTTCATCGTCTCCGACAGCCAGTCCGCCACCTCCCCGGCCGGGCCCTCGATCCCGCCGGCCGAGGCGTAGTCGGCCCGCCCGCCCGGGGCGAACAGGGCGCGGTAGGCGTCCCAGTCGCCGTCGTCCACGGCGATGGCGTACCCCGTGACCAGCTCGTCGATCGCCAGTCGGTCCATCACGCCCGCAAGGTCCACACGCTGCGTCATCGGGTCAGTGTGCGCGCGCGGGGCGCGGAGGCCAAGGGGCGTGCGCGGCCCGGATGCCCCGGCGGCGGATCAGTGACCGGAACGCGCCTCCCGGGGACGGACCACCACGAGGTAGGCGTCGCTCGCCAGATCCATCACCACCTCCGCGGGCACGCCCTCGCGCGTCCGCTGCGCCGCGTACTCCTCGGCCGGCCAACTCCCCCTCGGACTTCCGGCCGGAAACCGCTCCAACACCACTCGACCCATGGGACACCCCCTGCTGTTCGTCTTCAGGTCTCTCCCTCCACAACGACGCGGAGGCCGTCCGGGAACGTTCCCGGACGGCCTCCGATTCACGCGAAGCGGTGAGTGGTACCCGTACTAGCCGGCCGACTCGCCCGCGTGGGGGCTGAGGACACCCATGCCGATCAGGACGAACAGCAGGATGCCGAGCAGGACCCGGTAGATCACGAACGGCATGAAGCTCTTGCTGGAGATGAACTTCATGAACCAGGCGATGACCGCGTAGCCGACGAGGAAGGCGATGACCGTGGCAAAGATCGTCTGAGGCCATTCGATGTGCCCCGGGTCCTCCATCACGTCCTTGATCTCGAACAGGCCGGAGGCCAGCACGGCCGGGATCGCGAGGAGGAAGGAGTAGCGGGCGGCCGCCTCGCGGGTGAAGCCCAGCAGCAGACCGCCGGAGAGCGTGGCACCGGACCGGGACACGCCCGGGATCAGGGCCATCGCCTGGCAGAGACCGAAGATGAGGCCGTCCTTGACGCCCAGTTCCTTCAGGGTCTTGCGCTCGCGGATGGCGCGGTGCCGGCCGCCCTCCTCGTCGCGCGCGGCCAGCCGGTCGGCGACGCCGAGCACGATGCCCATCACGATGAGGGTGGTGGCGATCAGCCGCAGGTCGCGGAACGGGCCCTCGATCTGGTCCTTGAAGGCGAGGCCGAGGACGCCGATCGGAATCGAGCCGACGATCACCAGCCAGCCCATCTTGGCTTCCTGCTCGGAGCGCAGCGCCTTCGTGTACAGCGAGCGGAACCACGTGGAGATGATCTTCGCGATGTCCTTGCGGAAGTAGATCAGTACGGCGGCCTCGGTGCCGATCTGCGTGATGGCGGTGAAGGCCGCGCCCGGGTCCGTCCAGCCGGCGAACGCCGCGGTCAGCCGGAGATGGGCGCTGGAGGAGATCGGGAGGAACTCCGTAAGTCCTTGGACGAGACCGAGGATGAGGGATTCGATCCAGTTCATGTCGGGGTGCGCTCGTCCTTGTGATCGTCGGGCAGTTCGGGTCCGATGCTAGGGCCCGTGGGGTGAGGCCGTGACCACAGGGGGGTGTACGGCCGTCAGTTCCCGCGCCGGCACGGGCCGCTCGGGCCTGCGCACGGGCGCCAGCCGGTGCCGCTTGCGCCAGGCGACGACCGTCGCCCCCACCGCGGAGAGGGCGATGAAGCCGAACGAGGCGAGGAACGCGGGAGAGGTCGGGGAGGAGGCGCTGGACCCCGCGATCACGTACGCGGCGGTGTTCGGGACCACGCCGATCGCGGTGGCGAGGAGGAAGGGCAGCCAGCCGCAGCGGGACAGCGCGGCGGCGTAGTTGGCCACGACGAAGGGCAGACCCGGGAAGATCCGGATCGCGAGCATCGAGCGGAAGCCGTGCCGGGCCAGCTGGTCGTCGGCCGCCTGCAGCCAGCGGCCGCGGATCAGCGGACGCAGGGCGTCGCGCCCCATCATCCGGCCGAGGCCGAAGGAGATCCCCGCGCCGACCACCGACCCGCCGACCGCGGCGAGCAGGCCGAACTGGGAGCCGAAGAGGGCCCCGGCGGCCAGGTTCAGCAGGGGGCGCGGCACCAGGGCGGCCGTGCACACCCCGTACGCCGCGGCGAAGAGAAGGACGGCGGTGCCCACCGGGAGCCCCGGGGGCCAGCCCTCCGAGAGCAGGCGCTGGGGTTCGTACAGCACGACGCAGACGCCGGCCGCGAGGAGCAGCACGACGAGCAGCGAGAGCCGCGTCCACGGCGCGAGGAGGAGGGACATTCCGGGAGACTAACCGACCCCCCTGTCCGAGCGCCGTAATCTGGGCCTCATGCAGTCGAACGACCGGCGGCCCCGGACCGAAGCCGGGGACGCGCACGGCGGCCTCGCCGAGCTGATGGTGGCGCGGCTCACGGAGTCCTACGGCGCCGCGGCCGACGCGGAGCGGGCCGGGCCCATGGCCGCGTACATGAAGGACGTCTCGCCCTTCCTCGGGATCCCCACCCCGCTGCGCCGCGAGCTGTCCCGGGCCGTGATCAAGGACACCCCGAAACCGTCCGAAGCGGACTGCGCGGCCCTCGCGCTGCGCTGCTGGGAGCTCGCGGAGCGTGAGTACCGGTACTTCGCCGTCGAGTACCTGCGCCGGCACGTCTCCCGCTGCTCCTCGGGCATCCTGCCCGTGGTCCGGCACCTGATCGTGACCGACTCCTGGTGGGACACCGTCGACCTGCTCGCCGCGCACACGGTCGGCCCGCTCGTGGCGGCCGACCAGGCGCTCCCCGCCGTCATGGACGAGTGGATCGAGGACGGCAACCTGTGGGTGGCGCGCACCGCCCTGCTCCACCAGCTCCGGTACAAGTCCGCGACCGACACCGACCGGCTCTTCGCGTACTGCCGGCGCCAGGCCGGCCACCCCGACTTCTTCATCCGCAAGGCCATCGGCTGGTGCCTGCGCGAGTACGCGAAGACGGACCCCGAAGCGGTCCGGTCCTTCATCGCCGCCGAGCGGGGGACGCTGTCCCCGCTCTCGGTACGCGAGGCGTCGAAGCACATCGGCGGCGCATAGGGCCTCCGGCCGGCCGGAGGCCCTATGCGGGCCTCCGGCCGGCCGCGGGACCGGTCGGGGTCAGCTTCCCTGCGGGGGCCGAATATTCAGTGGCCCCGCCGCGCCCGTTCCGGCAGGATCTGGCACATGTCCAGGCAGACCTTCCCCGCAGCGCCGTCCGCAGTCGCGGACGCGCCGAAGGCTGCCGTCCCCGCACAGCCCGCCGCAGGCGCACCCGCATTCGGCGGCGCACGAAGCTGACCCTTCCCGGATCGTCCGGCGGACCCCACAGGGGGAGGGTCGGTTCGCTCAGGGGTCCCGTATTTCCAGCTTCGGAACCACACGGGAAGACAACATGGCCAAGACGGCCTTCGTGCGCACCAAGCCGCACCTCAACATCGGCACCATGGGTCACGTCGACCACGGCAAGACGACGCTGACCGCCGCCATCACCAAGGTCCTGGCCGAGCGGGGCGGCGCCTCCTTCGTGCCGTTCGACCGGATCGACCGGGCCCCCGAGGAGGCCCGGCGCGGCATCACCATCAACCTCACGCACGTCGAGTACGAGACCGACACCCGGCACTACGCCCACGTGGACATGCCTGGACACGCGGACTACATCAAGAACATGGTCACGGGCGCGGCCCAGCTCGACGGGGCGATCCTCGTCGTCTCCGCGCTCGACGGGGTCATGCCGCAGACCGCCGAGCACGTGCTCCTCGCCCGGCAGGTCGGCGTCGACCACATCGTCGTCGCTCTGAACAAGGCCGACGCCGGGGACCCCGAGCTGACCGACCTGGTCGAGCTGGAGGTCCGCGAGCTGCTCACCGCGAACGGCTACGGCGGGGACGGCGCCCCCGTCGTACGGGTCTCCGGGCTCGGGGCGCTGGACGGCGACCCGCGCTGGACCTCCTCGATCGAGGCCCTGCTCGACGCCGTGGACACGTACGTGCCCACGCCCGTGCGGTACACCGACGCGCCGTTCCTGATGCCGGTGGAGAACGTCCTCACCATCACCGGTCGCGGCACCGTCGTCACCGGCGCCGTCGAGCGGGGCACCGTGGCCATGGGGGACCGCGTCGCGCTGCTCGGCGCCGGTGCCGGCGCGGCCGTGGAGTCCGTGGTCACCGGGCTGGAGACCTTCGGGAAGCCGATGGAGTCCGCCGAGGCCGGGGACAACGTCGCGCTGCTGCTGCGCGGGGTGCCCCGCGACGCGGTGCGCCGCGGGGACGTGGTGGCCGCGCCCGGCAGCGTCGTGCCGGGGCGCCGCTTCACGGCGCGGGTGTACCTGCTGTCCGCCCGCGAGGGCGGTCGCACCACGCCGGTGGCGACCGGCTACCGGCCGCAGTTCTACCTGCGCACCGCCGACGTGGTGGGCGACGTGGACCTGGGCGAGGCGGGCGCGGCCCGGCCGGGGGACACGGTCACCATGACCGTGGAGCTCGGCCGGGACGTCCCGCTGGAGAGCGGGCTCGGCTTCGCGATCCGCGAGGGCGGGCGCACCGTCGGGGCCGGGACGGTGACCGAGGTCGGATAGCGGCCCGGTAGCGGGCGGGCGGTACCCGCTGTGGTGGCGGTGGTCGGCTTGCGCCAGACTGCCGTCACCACCGGCATGCGGGGAGGGAGCGGTTCGTGGAAGACGGCAGCAGCAACGGACAGGGCAAGGGCACGGCTCTGGTGCTCGGCGGCGGCGGGCTGACCGGCGTCGGCTGGGAGGCCGGGATGCTCTACGGGCTCGCCCGCGCGGGCGTCGACCTGACCGGCGCCGACCTGGTCGTCGGGACCTCGGCCGGCTCGGTCGTCGGCGCGCAGCTCACCTCCGGGCTGCTCACCCCGCAGGAGCTGTACGAGCGCCAGCTCGGCGACCCCGGCGGGGAACTCCCCGCGAAACTGGGGGCCTCCCTGATCGGGCGGTACGCCGTCGCGATGGTGCGCTCCCGCGACGCGAAGTCCTACCGGCGCCGGATCGGCGCCTTCGCGCTCGCCGCCGACACGGGGCCGGAGGAGGAGCGCCGCAAGGTGCTCGAAGCCCGGCTGGTGTCGCGCGACTGGCCCGAGCGGCGCCTCGTCGTCACCGCGGTGGACGCCCTGACCGGCGAGCTCGCCGCCTTCGAGCGCGGCAGCGAGGCCGGGCTGCTCGACGCGGTCTCGGCGAGCTGCGCCGTCCCCGGGGTGTGGCCGCCCGTGACGGTCGCGGGCCGGCGGTTCATCGACGGCGGGATCCGCTCCGGCGCCAACGCCGATCTCGCCTCTGGCTACGGGCGCGTGGTGATCCTCGCGCCGATGGCCACGGGCGCCGGGCTGATCCCCTCGCCCGCGGCGCAGGCCGCCCGGCTGCGGGAGGCCGGGGCGAAGGTGCTGCTGATCACCCCGTCGCCGCGGGCCCGTAAGGTCTTCGGACGCAACGTACTGGACCCCGCGCGCCGCGACCCCGCCGCGCGGGCGGGGCTGGAGCAGGCCGCGGAGCACGTGGAGCGGGCGCGCGAGGTGTGGGCGGCTCCGGGGGCCTGACAATGGTGCGGTGAGTGACGAACAGATCCCGGTGATCCGGGACGTGGCGCAGGGCACCGCCAAACTGATGCCGGACATCGACCGGGAGCGGGCCTGGCTGCTCACCGTGGACGGGGCGCCGCAGTCGTATGTGGACCTCGACGACCCGGAGCACCTGGAGTTCGAGTACGTACGCCGCCTCGCGCACGTCCTGGACTGCGTGGGCGAGCCGGGGGCCGCGCTGGACCTGCTGCACCTGGGCGGTGGCGCGCTGACCCTGCCGCGGTACGCGGCCGCGGGCCGGCCGGGGTCACGGCAGGACGTGGTCGAGTTCGACGCCGGGCTCGTCGCGCTGGTCGGCGAGTTCCTGCCGGTGGCCGGGAGCGGGATCACCGTGCACGTCGCCGACGCACGGGCCTGGCTGGCCGCGGCGCCGGACGCGAGCGCGGACGTGGTGGTGGGCGATGTCTTCGGCGGCTCACGGGTGCCGGCTTCGCTGGCCTCGGTGGAGTACGCGCGGGAGGTGGCGCGGGTGCTGAGGCCCGGCGGGGTGTACGTGGCGAACCTCGCCGACGGGGCGCCGTTCGGCTTTCTGCGCGGGCAGCTCGCGAACTTCGGATCGGCCTTCGGGGAGTTGGCGCTGATCGCGGAGCCGGGGGTGCTGCGGGGGCGGCGGTTCGGGAACGCGGTGCTGCTGGCCTCGCGGCGGGAGCTGCCGGTGGCGGAGCTTTCGCGGGTGTGCGCGGGGGACGCGTTCCCGGCGCGGGTGGAGGTGGGGGCGGCGCTCGCTCGGCTGATGCGGGGGGCCCTGCCGGTGGCGGACGCGGATGCGGTGGCTTCGCCCGAGCCGCCGGAGGGGGCGTTCAGCCTCGGCTGAGGGTGTGCCGCCGCTGCGCGGGGCGAAGTCCCCTACCCGCCCTTCCTCCGTTCCCCGGGGCTTCGCCCCGGACCCCGCGCCTCAAACGCCGGCGGGGCTGGATGGGGCGGGGCTTGGTTCGGTGAGGTCCGGCGCGGCGCTGGGGCCGTGCACGACGGGCGGTTTGCGGGTCATGCGGCGGACGTCCGGGACCAGGAGGACGGCGGCCGTCACGACGACCACCAGGGCCGCGCAGCCCCAGAGGGCCGAGGTGCGGCCGATCGCGGATTCGACAGGGCCGGCCACCGCCGTGGCCAGCGGGAGCATCGACAGCGAGCCGAACCAGTCATAGGCGGAGACCCGGGAGAACATCTCCTCCGGGATCTCCTGGTGCATCGTCGTCATCCAGTTCACGCCGAACACCTCGATGGCCACGCCGCTCACGAACATCACCGCGCACAGCCCCCACACCGGAAGCGGCACCGCCAGTCCCGCCGAGGGGAGCGCCAGCGGGAACACGCACAGGGTGCCGACCAGCAGCAGGCGGCGCGGTTTCCAGGCCATCATCAGGACGGCCCCGCCGATCGTGCCGAGGCCGAAGAAGGCCAGGGCCATGCCCCACGGAGCCGCCCCGCCCAGGCGCTCCAGTGCGACCAGGGGCCCGTAGACCGCCTCCGCGGCGCCCACGACGGCCACGACGACGGAGAACTGGAGCACGATGCTCCACAGCCAGGGACGGCTCTTGAACTCCGTCCAGCCCTCGCGCAGATCGGTCAGCAGGCCGCCGCCGGGAGCGCGTTCGGCGATCTGGCCGACCTGGAGGAAGGCCCGTAGGGCTCCGGCGACGGCGAAGGCGGCCGCGTCCACGGCGAGGACCCAACCGGGGCCCATGAAGGCGACCATGGCCCCGCCGAGGGCGGCGCCGCCGACACCTGCGCCGTTCATCGCCATCCGGAAGAAGGCGAAGGCGCGGTTGGCCTGGGGGCCGGAGACGGTGGCCATGAGCATGCCCTCGGCCGCCGGGTTGAAGAAGGCCGTACCGGTGCCGCACAGCGCCGTGAGCAGCATCATCTGCCACAGCTTCGGATCGCCGCTCAGGACGAGTACGGCGAACGCGGCCTGCGAGAGGCAGTTGAGGGTGTTGGCCGCGACCATGACGTGATGGCGGGGGATCCGGTCGGCGACGGCTCCGCCGATGAGGAGGAACAGGACGAGCGGCAGCGTGCGGGCGGCGGCCACCAGGCCGACGTCACCGGCGGAGCCGCCCGCCTGGACGACCGCGAAGGCGGTCGCGATGAGCGCTCCGTGGCTCCCGAGGTTCGTGATGACCGCGGCACCCGTCAGCAGGGTGTAGTTGCGGCCGGCCCACTCGGGCCTGCGGCCGGAGGGGCTGGGGGAGAGGGAGGACGGAGAGCTCACCTCAGGACTATCCCCGTCCCGGGCCGGGAATCCAAACGGATTTCCGGCCCGGGGGCGGAGGCGCCGGAGGTCAGCCCGCGTTGAGGCGGACGCTGCTCAGGATCTTCTCGTAGGTCTCCTTGCTCACTTCGCCCGGGACGCCCGCGGCCCCGTAGAGGACCCAGGTGGAGAGGTCACCGTTGGCGGTCGTGAAGCTGAAGGCGACGGACTTGCCGTCCGAGGAGCACTTGTTCTCCTTGGGCAGGCCGCTGACGGTCGCGGTCGCCATGTGCCCCTTGAGCCCGGAGGAGGTCGTGTACTCCTTCGCCGGGGCGACCTTGGTGGTGCCCTTCGGCGCCTTCTGCGCGTACCCGGCGAAGACCCAGTTGCCGGCCTCGTTGTACGCGGCCTCGGCGGTGCCCTTCGCGCCCTGGCCGCCCTTGGTGCCGGTGGCGGCCAGGGAGGTCGAGTCCTCCTTGCCGTCCTTGTCGGCGTCGACCATGCACCATTCCTCCTTGAGGATGGCGGGCGCCCCCATCATGACGATGGCCGAGCCGTCGTTCTTGGAGTCGTCCTCGAAGCCGATGGACAGGCTCGAGGACTGCACGTCCCAGTCCGGCGGGACGTCGAAGGCGGTGCCGTACTTCGGGTTGATGACGACCTTCCAGCCGGGGATCACCGGCTTGGCTTCGGCGCCGCCGCGCGGGTTGGCGCTCGGGCTCCCGGTGGCGGGCGCGGGGGAGGAGGCCGGGGCGGAGGGCGAGGAGCTCGGCTTGTCGTCCGCCCGGTCGGAGCCCTTGTCGTCCCGGGTCAGGACGAACGCCCCGGTGGCGGCGGCCGCCACGACGACGGCCGAGGCCGCGACGATGGCCACGGTCCGGGTCGCGAAGGGGCTGCCTCCGCGCGGGGGCCGGGGCGGGGGCGGCGGGGTGCCGCCCCACTGGGGTACGGGGACGGTCGGGGGCTGCTGACCCCATCCCTGGGGAGCGGGGGGCTGCTGCGGGTACCCGTAGCCGGGCTGCTGCTGCTCCCCGTACGCCGCCGTCGGCGGTTGCTGCTGGTACGGGTTCGGCGTTCCCGGCTGCTGCTGGTACGGGTTCTGATGCGCGTCCTGGGGGTTGGGTTCTCCCCCGGGCGGCTGCTGCTGTCCTGGCCACATGGCCGGTAACGATAGTGGGAGTGGGGTCGGGGATCCACGGCCGCCCCCGGACGGGTATGGCCAAGGCCTTCTACTCGTGGGTAACATCGCGTGCCATGAGCGCTGAACAGATGAACGTGGGCGAACTGCTCGCCGCGACCGTGCCGATGGCCAAGACCCTGAACCTCCAGTTCCTGGAGACCACCCCGGAGCGCGCCGTCGTCCGGCTCCCGGACCAGCCCGACTTCCACAACCACCTCGGCGGCCCGCACGCCGGCGCCATGTTCACCCTCGCCGAGTCCGCGAGCGGTGCGATCGTCCTGGCCGCCTTCGGCGACCAGCTCTCGCGCGCGGTGCCGCTCGCGGTGAGCGCGGAGATCGGTTACAAGAAGCTCGCCAAGGGCGTCGTGACGGCCACCGCCACCCTCGGCCGCCCGGCCGCCGAGGTCGTCGCCGAACTCGACGCGGGCGGCCGCCCCGAGTTCCCCGTCACCATCGCCATCCAGCGCGAGGACGAGGCCGTGACGGGCGAGATGACCGTGGTCTGGACCCTGCGCCCCAACGCCTGATCCCGCTAGAGTCCCTCCACCGATGACGGACGGAGGGGGTCCCGTGCCGGGCCGAGCCAAGATCAGCATCAGCCTCGACGCCGAGCTCGTGGTGGAGGTGATGGTCCTCGCCGGGATCGGTTCGCCCCAGGACGCGGTCGAGGCCGTCGTACGGGACTACATCGAGCGCGGCCACCGCACCGAGGCCCGGATCCAGCTCCAGGACGAACCCCGGCGCGACGCCGACCTCGGTCCGCGGCCGCCGCAGGGCTGAACACCGGCGTCCGCCGGACTCGGCTGCGGCCGCCGCAGGGCTGAACATCGGCCGTGCGGTGGCGCGCCTGAAGCGGGGCCGCGTCGCGGTCGGCGCACAGTGGGGGGCGGGAGCGGTCCGGCGCGGGCCGCTCCCGCCACCTGACGCCGATGCCCACGCCGCAGGGAGCGCCCATGAGCGAGGCCGTGTCCAGACGCCGTGCGATGCGCTTCCTCGGGGCGATGGGCGCCGCGCTCGGCGCGGCCGGCTGCGTACCGGCGCCGCCGCCCGGCGCGCAGCCCCGTAGGGCCTCCGCCGCCGCGGGATCATCCCCCGCCGGCGCGCCCGAGGCCGGCAGCGCCGCCCGGATCGACGCCCTGCTGGACCGGCTCACCCTGGAGGAGAAGACCGTCCTGCTGCACGGCGGGCCGGACCCCGAGCCGCTCGGCCAGGCCGGATACGTGCCGGGCATCGCCCGCCTGGGCATCCCGGCGCTGCGCCTCGCCGACGGTCCGGCCGGGGTCCGCGTCGCCAAGCCCGCCACCGCGCTGCCCGCGCCGGTCCTGCTCGCCTCCGCCTTCGACCCGGCGCTCGCCCGCGCGTACGGGCGGGTCATCGGCCGCGAGGGCCGCGCGCTCGGCATCGACGTGCTCCTCTCGCCGATGGCCAACCTCATCCGCACCCCGTACGCCGGACGGAACTTCGAGACGTTCTCGGAGGACCCGAAGCTGACGGCCGACCTGGTCGCCGAGGTGGTCCGCGGCATCCAGGACGAGGGTCTCATCGCCACCGTCAAGCACTTCGCGCTCAACAACCAGGAGAAGGGCCGCGACACCGTCGACGTGATCGCCGCCGAACAGACCCTCCACGAGACGGAGCTACGGGGCTTCGAAGCCGCCGTGGCCGCCGGGGCCGGCGCCGTGATGGGCGCCTACAACAAGGTCAACGGGGTCTACGCCTGCGAGAACAGGCCGCTCCTCGAAGAACTGCTCCGCGGGCGCTGGGGGTTCGACGGCTGGGTGATGTCGGACTGGGACGCCACCCACAGCACCGTCGCCTCGATCGGCGCCGGCCTCGACATGGAGATGCCCGCCGGCACCCACTACGGTGCCCCGCTGCGCGAGGCGGTGCGCGGCGGCTCCGTCCACGAGGACACCGTCGACCTCGCCCTACGCCGGATCCTGACCACCATGGACCGCTTCGGACTGCTCGCCGGGCACCCCGCCGCGCGGCCCGCCCGGGACGCCGCCGCCGGGGCCCGCACGGCACGGCAGATCGCCACCGCCGGGGCGGTCCTGCTGCGCAACGAACGGGCCACCCTGCCGCTGACCGGCCCCGCCGCCCGGTCCGTCGCCGTGATCGGCCCCACCGGGCGGACCCCCTTCGTCGGCGGCGGCGGCAGTGCCCACGTGGTGCCCGACGCGGCCGCCGCCCCCCTCGACGAGATCCGGCGCCGGGCCGGGAGCGGCTCCACGGTGACCTACGCGCTCGGCGAGGACATCTACGGGCGCCCGCTGCCGGCGAAACTGCTGACGCCCGACGCGGGCCTCGAGGACCGCGCGGTGGCCCCCGGGCGCACCTGGGGCTACGAGGGGACCTTCCGGCTGACCGCCGACGACGAGTGGACCCTGCTCGTCCACTACACCGGGAAGCGGCCGGCCGTCCGGCTCGACGGGGAGGAACTCTTCCCCGTACGGCAGGGCGTGGCCGAGCAGTTCGCCGGCGGGCTGCTCGGCGCCGCGCCCGACGGCCGCACCGTGCGCCGCCGCACCCTCGCGCTCAAGGCGGGCGAACACCGCCTCGCCGTCTTCGCCGAGGGCGGGCCGAAGGGGCAGCGGCTGCGGCTGCGGCACACCACGAAGGCGACCCGGGCCGCCGACCTGGCCGAGGCCGTCAAGGCGGCCAAGGCGGCCGGCAGCGTGGTGCTGTTCGCCTACGAGGACGCCACCGAGGGCAGCGACCGCACCTCCCTGGCGCTCCCCGGCGGCCAAGCGGCGCTGATCGAGGCGGTCGCCGCCGCCAACCCCCGCACCACGGTGGTGCTCAACACCTCCTCCGGTACGGCCATGCCGTGGCTCCCGCGTACCGGAGCGGTCCTCCAGATGTACTACCCGGGTCAGGAGGGCGCGGCCGCCACCGCCGACGTGCTCTTCGGCGACGCGGACCCGGGCGGCCGCCTCACCCAGACCTTCCCGGCCGACGAGCGGGCCACCCCGGTCGGCGCGGACCCGGTGCGCTATCCGGGGGTCGGCGGACGGCAGGAGTACACCGAGGGCGTGCACGTCGGCCACCGCTGGTACGACCAGCAGCGGGTGGCTCCGCTGTTCGCCTTCGGGCACGGGCTCTCGTACACGACCTGGGCGTACGAGAAGCTGGCGGTCCGGCGCGGCGGCGCGCACGGCAAGCACGGCGGGCTGCGCGTGGAGTTCACCGTCCGCAACACCGGACGCCGTACGGGCACCGAGGTGGCCCAGGTCTACGTGGGCCCGTCCCCGGACCTGAGACTGGACCAGCCGGTCCGGGCACTGGCCGGGTACCGGCGCCTGACCCTCGAACCCGGCGAGGCGCGGCTGATCGTCCTGGACATCGACGCGCGCACGCTGTCCTCCTGGGATCCGGAGCGGAACGCGTGGGTGGTGGGGACGGGACGCCGCGAAGTGTTCGCCGGCCGTTCCTCGCGCGAACTGCCGCTGCGGGCAAAGGCTGTGGTGGCGACCGGATAGCGACCGGATAGGCTGCCCGTTCGGTCCGCCACAGGGGGCGGGCCGGGCGGAGAATCTCGGGAGGACGTACCGGTGCACATCCAGGAATGGCTGGAGACGATTCCGGCGGTCAGCATCTACCTCCTGGTGGGGCTCGTCATCGGACTGGAAAGCCTCGGCATCCCGCTGCCGGGGGAGATCGTCCTGGTCAGCTCGGCGCTGCTGGCCTCGCAGCAGGGGCACATCGACCCCGTGGTGCTGGGCATCTGCGCGACCACCGGAGCGATCGTGGGCGACTCGATCGGCTACGCGATCGGGCGCAAGGGCGGGAAGCCGATGCTGGAGCGGCTGGGCCGGCGCTTCCCCAAGCACTTCGGGCCGGACCAGGTGGCCATGGCGGAGCGCTCCTTCGAGAAGTGGGGCATGTGGGCCGTCTTCTTCGGGCGGTTCGTGGCGCTGCTGCGGATCTTCGCGGGGCCGCTGGCGGGCGTCCTGCACATGCCCTACTGGCGGTTCCTCATCGCGAACGTCCTCGGCGGGATCCTGTGGGCGGGCGGTACGACGGCCGTCATCTACTCGATCGGGATCGTCGCCGAGCCGTGGCTGAAGGGGTTCTCGTGGGTGGCCCTCGCCCTGGCCCTCGTGTGCGGGCTCGCCATGACCTTGGTGGTGCGCGGGCGGATGAAGAAGGCGGCAGCGGCGGCGCGGGCCGAGGCGGCCGCGGATGCGGCCGGGGTGCCGGGGCAGGCCGCGGCCGCCCCGACCGTGCTCACCGACTGAGGGGCACACCCCCGCCCGGCCCCAGGGGGCGGGCGGGGAACCGGCGCCGTGGCGAAGCCCGTTACGCGCCTTCGGTCACCGAGGCGGCGTGCTGCTTGGCCAGTTCGGTGTACATGAGGGCGTTGACCTTGAGGCCCTCGCGCTCCTCCGCGGTCAGCTCGCGCCGCACCTTCGCCGGGACGCCCGCGACCAGCGAACCGGGCGGGACGATCATGCCCTGCGGGACCAGCGCCTGCGCGGCCACCAGCGACCCGGCGCCGATCACCGCGCCGTTGAGGACCGTCGCGCCCATCCCGATCAGGCAGTCGTCCTCGATCGTGCAGCCGTGCACGACGGCGTTGTGGCCGATGGAGACGCGCTCGCCGATGGAGACCGGGAAACCGGGGTCCACGTGCACGGTGCAGTTGTCCTGCACATTGCTGTCGGCGCCCAGTGTGATCGGACCGCAGTCCGCGCGGAGCACCGCCGAGTACCAGATGCTCGCGCCCGCGCCGAGGCGCACGTCCCCGACCACGACGGAGGTGGGAGCGGTGAACGCCGTCGGGTCGATCTCGGGGTTCTTCCCGCCGACACCCATCACGAGTGCCTGGGCCGCCTGCTGCGTCATGTGTTCTCTTCCTCTTCCGGTACGTCGCGTCGCGCTACCGGAAACCGTAGGCCACGCGGTCCGCACCCCCGGAGATGGGGTGAAGATCACGGCGCGGCCCGGGCTTCCGGCGCTTAAGGTGACCCGGTGGCGAAGAACCAGAACACGTTCTCTTCTCTGACGGCGCTCCCTTCCCTCACGGGCCTGCGTCGCCGGCTCGCCGGGCGCGTCGTCCACGCGGGCTGGCGCTGGATGCAGCGGGCCGGCGCGGTCACCGCCCAGACCCCCGGAGGGCTGCGCTTCGGCGCGATCGGGCACGGCACCCGCCTCGCCTTCCCGCAGGGCACGGTCTTCGGCGAGCCCTGGATCAGGCTCGGGGACCACTGCATCATCGGGGAACAGGTCACGCTCACCGCCGGGATGATGCCGGACCTCGACCTCGGCGCGGAGCCGATGCTGGTCCTCGGCAACGGCGTGGTCATCGGCCGCGACAGCCACGTCATCGCCGACACCCGGATCACGATCGGCAACGACACCTTCTGCGGCCCCGGGGTGTACATCACCTCCACCAACCACAGCTACGACGACCCGCACGAGCCCGTCGGCAAGCAGTGGCCGCGCAGCGCCCCGGTGGAGATAGGCCCGGGCTGCTGGCTGGGGACCGGCGCGGTGATCCTGCCCGGGGCGAAGCTGGGCCGCAACGTCGTGGTGGCGGCGGGCGCCGTCGTACGGGGCGAGGTGCCGGACCACGCCGTGGTGGCGGGGGCACCGGCCCGGATCGTCCGCCGCTGGGACCCCGACACGGGCTGGCAGCCACCCCTGCGCACCCCGGCCCCGGTCCCGATCCCCGACGGGGTGACACCGGAGCAGCTGCGGGCGCTGGGCGCACTGGCGGACGTGCCGGAGCAGGAGTGAGGGCCGTGTCTGTCGCTTTGGCGAAAGAGACGGGCTAGCCCGCCGCCAGGAGGACCGTGCCCGCCAGGGCCAGGCCCGCGCCCGCCGCCTGGACGGGGCGCAGGCGTTCCTTGAGGACGGCGAAGGCGGCCAGGGCGGTGATCACCGGGTACAGGGAGGAGAGCACGGCGGCGGTGGTGACCGGACCGTGCTGGGCGGCGATGGAGTAGGTGCCGTTCGCCGCGACGTCGGCGAGGCCGACGAAGGCCAGCGCCGGCAGCAGCGTCCAGAGGATCCGCCGGCCGTCCGTACCCGCCGGGAGGGCCGGAACTCCGCGCCGGGTCCGCACCCACAGGGCCGTGCCGCCGACGGTGACGTTGGTGACGCGCTGGACGAACAGGGCGAGGAACAGGCCCGGCACGGTGGAGGAGGCGGGGGCGATCAGGGCCATCACCGCGCCGAAGCCGAAGGCCGCGACGAGGGTGAGGACGACGGCCTGGCGCTGGACGGGGGCGCCGCGCAGTTCGGGTCCGCCCGCGAGGACGATGCCCACGACGGCCACCGCGATCCCGGCGAGCTGGGCGGCACCCGGCCGCTCGCCCAGAAGGAGGCCCGCGGCCATCGGCACCACCACGCCGAGGGATCCGAGCGGGGAGACCACGCCCATCGGGCCGAGGGCGAGCGCCTTGTAGAAGCTGAACATCGCGACCGGGCCGACCAGCCCCGCCCCCACCGCGAACCACAGCTGTGGTCCGGCCTCCCGCCAGGCGCCGGTGCCCAGGACCACCGCACCCAGCACGAGGACGGCGAGGACCTGGGAGGCCACGACCACCGTGAGGGCCGGTATCCGGCGGGTGAGCAGCCCTCCGCCGAAGTCGGCCAGTCCCCACAGGGCGGCGGTGGCCAAGGCGAAGAGGGCGGTCATGGCGGGCCTCGCAGTACAGTGCGTTGAACGGTGGAGTACACGATGAAGTACACGTGAAGTACAGCGCACAATAGTTCAGCCTGTTGGACCCTGTCATCCAAAATATTGTACGGAGTGGAGGGACTGGTGTCGGATCTCGAGCAGCTCACCCAGGCGCTCGGCCGCAACCTCAAGCGCTGGCGCGCGGAGCGCGGGTTCACCCTGGAGGCCCTTGCCGCGCGTGCGGGGGTGAGCCGCGGCATGATCATCCAGATCGAGCAGGCCCGTACGAACCCCAGTGTCGGCACGACGGTCAAACTCGCCGACGCGCTCGGCGTGAGCATCACCACCCTGCTCGACCACGACCGCGGTCCACGGGTGCAGGTGGTGCTGCCGGGGCAAGGGGTGCGGATGTGGTCCACCGAGGGCGGCAGCGGCGCGAGCATGCTGCTCGGCGACGACCGGCGCGGGCCGGTGGAGATGTGGACCTACCGACTGGAGCCGGGCGAGGGGACGGTCTCGGACCCGCACCCGCCGGGCACCTTCGAGATGCTGCACGTCACGGTGGGCGAGCTGACGCTGGTGGTCGCGGACGAGACGTACGCCGTACCGGCCGGCGGAGCCGTCTCCTTCGAGGCGGACGCCGCGCACGCCTACCGCAACGAGGGGCCCGGTCCGATGGAGATGACCATGGCGGTCTCCATCCCGCCGGTGACCGCCCACGCGTGACCGCGGAGGGGTCGGCGCGGGCCGCCGACCCCCAGGCCGCGGCCACGCCACGCCTCCCGGCGGTCACGGAGCCATCCGCCAGGCAGGTATTCGTACCGTTTGGGCCGTTCTGGCCTCAGAGGGCGGGGATCTCGATCGCCGGGCAGCGGTCCATGACCATGTCCAGGCCGGCCGCGCGGGTACGGGCGGCCGCGGCCTCGTCGACCACGTTCAGCTGGAACCAGACGGCCTCCGCCCCCTTCGCGACGGCCTCGTCGGCGACGGCGCCCGCGAGGGCGCTGTTCACGAAGACGTCCACCACGTCCACCTTGAAGGGGATCGCCGCCAGCGAGGGGTAGCCCTGCTCGCCGTGGACCGTCTCGGCCTTGGGGTGCACGGGGACCACGCGCTTGCCGTACCGCTGGAGGGCCTCGGCCACGCGGTACGCGGCCCGGTCCTGGTTGTTGGACAGGCCCACCACGGCCCAGGTGTCGCCGAGCTCGGTGAGGATCTTGCGGATGGTTCCCGGATCGCCGTACACGCGTGCCGCCTCCTGCTGCTGGTCCTGCTCCGTCTGACCGCTGATTGCCGCCAGCTCGATCAACAGAAAAGACGCATGTCGGATTCCCCGTAGGGTGGACGGGTGAAGGCAGACCAGTACGTGACGGTGGCCCGTGAGGGTGTGCACGAGTCCGAGATCAACCGCTCCCGGTTCCTGTGCGCGCTCGCGCCCGCGGCGACCGAGCGGGAGGCGCAGGAGTTCGTCGCACGGATCCGCAAGGAGCACCTCACCGCCTCGCACAACTGCTACGCCTACGTGATCGGCGCCGACGCCTCCGTGCAGAAGGCCAGCGACGACGGCGAGCCGGGTGGCACCGCCGGGGTGCCGATGCTGCAGATGCTCACGCGCCGGGACATCCGCTACGCGGTCGCCGTCGTCACCCGCTACTACGGCGGCGTGAAGCTCGGCGCCGGCGGGCTCATCCGCGCCTACGGCGGGGTCGTCGGGGAGGCGCTGGACGTGCTCGGCACCGTGACCCGGCACCGGTACCGGCTGGTCACCGTCACCGTCGACCACCAGCGGGCCGGCAAGACCGAGAACGACCTGCGCTCCACCGGCAGGACCGTCCTCGGCGTGCGCTACGGGGCCGCCGTGGAGATCGAGGTGGCCCTCCCCGAGGCCGACCTGCCCGCCTTCGGGGCCTGGCTCGCCGACAGCACGGCGGGCAGTGCCACCCTGACCGAGGGCGGCGAAACGTACGCCCCCTGAACGGCCCGGCCGGTCCGGCCGGTCCGGCCGAGGCGGATGTACGGGCGGGGATCAACTCATTGGCGGCGAGGCTCACATGAGTCGCACGGTAGAGGGGAAATCGCCGGATCTGATGGATCGTGATCCCGGTTCCCAGGGACCCGCGTCGGGCAATCGGCACGGCAGCGGCCCCGGAAGGATTTAAACCGGTCGGATGGATTCACGCATCGAGGGGCAGACTCCATCGCACCGTGGAAATGTGCTGAGGTCGGAAATTTCGAAGCGGATTGTGAATCCAATGCCGCTATGTCATGCGCATGGCATTCCTTCCATAGTCGGGCGAATCGGAACCCCGCCTTTGCCTGATGAGACTTCGGTGAGGTCGGGGTTCGGTCGGTCGGCAGAAAGTTTTACTCGAAAAACTGCGGAGAGATTCACCGGTGTGTCCATATTCGGCATAATTCCCCCGCCGGTGATGGAGCGTCAATTGTGGGTGCAAATTCAGCCAAACGTGATCAAGAACCCCGTCAACTATGTGTTGATCGATTCTCATCAAATGTTTAGCCTCTGGTGTGCGGCGCGCTGTGCGTATCGCCGCCATGGGGGCCGGGGAGGTCCTCATCCTTCTTCTGGGGTGGGTTAGTGTCAGGAAGAGAACAGAGACGGCTTCGCCGTGCTCTGAGTGTTGCAATTGGTGTGGCTCTGCTTGTCGGAGTTTCACCCGCATATGGCCTTGAGGCAAAGGCAGTTGCCGCGGAAGCTCCGCTTCCGGAGGGGCAGCAAGCGCTGAAGAAGGCCGCGAAGAGCGGTCAGCGTGTTGAGGTGGTGGGTGAGCGTTCGGAGTTCACCACGACCTTCGCGAATCCGGACGGGAAGTCGTTCCGTCTGGTCCAGTCGGTCGTGCCGGTGCGCGTGAAGGGCGCCGGTGGTGCCTGGGTGGAGCCCGACGCGACGTTGGTGACCCGCCCGGACGGAACGGTGGGGCCGAAGGCCGCCCTCGTGGGTCTGAGCTTCTCGGGTGGCGGTAGCAAGTCGGACCTGGTGAAGATCGAGCGGGGCGGCCGCACCCTCGGCCTGGGCTGGGGCAAGGCCCTGCCGAAGCCGAAGCTCGAGGGGGCCAGTGCCACCTATTCGGAGGTTCTGCCGGGCGTCGACCTTCGTATGACGGCCACGGTGGAGGGTTTCCGCGAGGTCCTCGTCGTGAAGACGCCGCAGGCCGCGGCGAGTCCGGCGCTGAAGGAAGTCAAGTTCGCGCTGAACTCCAAGGGTCTGGACGTCTCCGGGACCAAGGAGAACGGGCTGACGGCCCGCAACAGCGACGGCCAGGCGGTCTTCGAGGCGCCGCCGGCCCGGATGTGGGACTCGGCCGGCCCTGAGACGGCGCCTGCTCCCGCAGCGGCGAAGTCGCCCTCGGTCCTGCTGAACAGCCGCGCCGCGGCGCCGGCGGAAACGACCGGCCCCGTGGCCGGGGCGGGCACGGACCAGAAGTCGCCGTTCGATGGTCCCGGTCTCGGTGACCAGACGGCGACCATGCCCCTGGCGGTGGACGCCAAGAGCCTGACCGTGGTCCCCGACGCCAAGCTGATGGCGCAGAAGGATCCTGCGGCCTTCCCGCTGTACATCGACCCGTCGGTGAACGCGGACGAGAGCGTCGAGCGCCTCCTGCTGCGCAATGACGGGTATGAGGACTACGCCTGGGAGAACGGCGAGGACAAGCTCGGCAAGGGTGTCGGCGAGTGCGGTTCGTGGGGCGGCTACTACTGCGGTCCGGGATACGTGCAGCGGCTCTACTTCCAGTTCACGCCGGACAACCTGCGCGGTAAGCGGGTCCTGGACGCGACGTTCACGGTCACGGAGCCGTGGTCCTTCCAGTGCGAGCCGCGCAATGTGTGGCTCGTGCGGACGGCGGGCAGGTTCACCAAGTCGACGACCTGGGGGACCAAGCCGGCCTACCTGGACCTGATGGGCGACCGTCTGGTGTCCGCGGGCCGGGGTTCTTCGTGTGACCCGAACTCTCCGGCCGCGCCGATCGAGTTCAACGACAACCCCGACGAGGGGGACGAGAACCTGACGTCGACGGTGGCCGCCTGGGCCACCGGCAGTGCTCCGCTGACGCTGGAGCTGCGTGCGGAGAACGAGGGCGACACCAGCGCCTGGAAGCGTTTCCGCAACGATGCGGCGCTTTCGGTGGACTACATCAGCGACCCGGCCACCCCCACTGCTCAGAGCATCGACGACACTCCGTGCGAGAAGACGATCGGTGACGCGACGACCATCGCGGACAGCACGCCCGAGCTGCGTGCCACCACCGAGGTCCAGCGGGGCGGTGAGGCGGAGGCGCGTCTGCGCATCGCCTTCCGTGTCGACAGGCAGGACGGGGCGAACTGGACCACGGTCAGCAGCGGTCCGTTCATCGACAGTCCCAGCAACAGCTACTACGGGGCCAATGCCTCGGTGCGTGCCGAGCCGGAGCTGATGCCGACCCTTCAGGACGGCAAGACCTACCGGATGCTCACCTGGACCCGGTCCTTCGCCGCCAACGCGGCGACCGCGGGCAGCCCGTATGTGACCTGCTACTTCAAGTTGGACTCCTCCGCTCCGAAGAAGCCGCGGATTTCGACCGGCGGTCTCTACGACGAGTGCACCTCGAGCACCTGCACGGCGGGCGGCAAGCCGGGCCTGTCGGGCAAGTTCACCTTCCGTTCGGCCGTGGGTGAGGACTCCAAGGTCGTCAAGTACAAGTACAAGCTGGACGACGAGAGCGAGTGGACCTACGTGACGGCCGCGGCCGCCGCGTCCCTCGACATCACCCCGCACCACGCGGGGCTGAACACGCTGTACGTCAAGGGCCTGGACGACGTCAACGGCGGACGTCTCGGCGAGCAGGCGACGTTCCGGTTCGCGGTCAACGAGGATCCCGATCCCGTCGCGCACTGGAACTTCTACGACATGTCCGGTGACGACGCCAAGGACACCGCGAACAAGGACGTCCGGCCCGACCCGGCCGATCTGCGCAACGGCGCGACCCGTCCCACGGACGGTCGCCGGGGCTGGCTCTCCGGTATCGAGCAGGAGGACACGGCTCTGAAGCTCGACGGTGTCGATGACTACGCGGCGACCTCCGGTCCCGTGATCAACACCCAGGAGTCCTTCACCATCGCGGCCTGGGTGCGTCCCGACCGTGTCGACAAGACGTTCTCCATGGCGGGTGTCGCCGGCGAGTACATGAGCGCCGTCAACATCACCCACCGCGCGAACGGAACCTGGTCGGCCGCGCTGCCCACCACGGACGACACCAACTCCAACGGCATCAAGTACGTCGTGAACGCCAAGGCGAAGACCGTTCCCAAGGTGTGGACGCATGTCGCAGTCGTGTACGACAGGGTTGCCAAGCGGCTGCGCCTCTACATCAACGGCGATTTCCAGGAGGGCATCGACCTGCCCTCGGACTTCAAGCCGATCGCCGCGACGGGGCCTTTGACCATCGGGCGCAACAAGTACCGCGGTGACTGGACCAACGACTTCCCCGGCCTCATCGACGAGATGACCGTGTGGCAGTCCGACCTGAGCGCGGAGTCGCTGCGGGCCGACGTGCAGATGCACGACAAGACCACCGGCCGCAACATGGTCGAGCTCTCGGCCCGCTGGAACCCCGACACCGTCGCCGGGGGCGCCCTGACGGACACCTCCGGCTACGGCCGCGACCTGACCATCTCCTCGGGAGCGACCATCGCCGGCGGAAAGCTGGTCCTCAACGGGACCACCGGCGACGGATACGCGGCAGGACCCATCGTCGACGAGATGGGCTCGTTCACCGCGACCGCCGAAGTCGAGCTCGACTCGGCGAAGCTCGCGACCAAGCCCAACGGGTACATCGCGCAGGTCCTTGGCCAGCGCAATGCCGGCGGGGCCGCGTGGGGCGTGTGGTTCAAGAAGGTCGCCACCGAGACCAGCCACCACCCCGACACCGGTGAGCTGGTGACCTCCGTCATCGGCAACTGGTACTTCGGACGCCTCAACTCCGATGGCACCGGCACCTGGTCGGTGAGCCCGGCCCGCGCCGAGCTCGACACCTCCGTCCAGGTCACCGTCGTCCACAACGCCCAGGACAACCGTCTGAAGCTGTACGTCGACGGCAACTACGTCTCCGACCGTGACGACTTCTACGCCACCGAGTCGGGCAGCACGACCTTCGCGGTCGGCAAGGGACTCGTCAACGACGCCTGGGGCAACTACCTGCCCGGGACGATCAACGACGTCCGCGTATGGACCGGAGCCATGATCGACGCCGAACAGGTCAAGGACTTCACCTAGACCGAACACGCCCCCTGCCTCCAACTGGCAGCCGGCGCCTGTACCGAGTGGCCGGGGTCGCCTCGCGCGACCCCGGCCACTCGGCCCATATGCACTGAGTGGCCGCTGCGCGTACCCGTCGCCGGCCCGCACGCACCTCTACCTGTCCACACCGCGGCTCGTCCGCTTCAGGAGTTTCTGTGTCAAAAAAGAGAAGTCTGTTGGCGAGAACACCGATCATCGGAGTCCTCGCCTTGGCCGTGTCGATAACAGGCTCGATCGCACCCCTCGCCAGCGCAGCAGACGCGCCTGGCCGCCCGTCGAGCCCGCAGCACCGGCCCGCCAAGGTCACCTCGGCACCGGTTCCTACGACGGCCTCGGCCGAACTGATCGCCAAGCTGAAGGCCGAGGACAAGGCCCAGGCCGACCGCGCGAAGGCCAACCCGAAGAACACGTGGCCCAAGGCCACCACCCTCAAGAGCGACGTGAGCAGCGCCCCGGCCGCCGACTCCCTGGTGGCCCTCGGCGCTCCGGCCAAAACCGCCCGCTCGGCCGCAACGGCGTCCGGCCAGGCCACGGTGCGGGTGCTGGACCAGCAGGCGGCCCGCAAGGCGGGCATCACCGGTGTCCTGTTCACCGCCACCGCCGCCACCCCCGGCAACGCCAAGGTCGAGGTCAATTACGACTCCTTCTCATCGGCCATCGGCGGCTCCTGGTCCTCCCGCCTGGGCCTGGTGACCCTGCCCGCTTGCGCGCTGACCACTCCGGAGAAGCCGGAGTGCCGCACGACGACGCCCGTCGCCTCCAGCAACGACCTCAAGAGCCACGAGCTGTCCGCCACGGTGACCGTGGCCGGCGCCGAGCCGGCGGCCAAGGGCAGCGTCCTGCTTCGAGCGCAGGGCAGCCCCCCGAGTACGCCCTTGCTGAGTGCTGCCTCGTCCGTACCCACCGTCCTTGCGGCGATGGCCACGAGTGCCGACTCGACATCGGGCGCCGGCGATTACAAGGCGACCCCGCTGGCCAGCTCCTCCACCTGGGAGGCCGGCGCGTCATCGGGGGCGTTTTCCTGGTCCTACCCGATCACAGTGCCGCCAGCAGCGGCGGGCCCTGTGCCACCACTGGCCCTGTCCTACAGCTCGGGTTCCATCGACGGACGCACGGGGAACACCAACAACCAGGGTTCCCAGGTCGGTGAAGGTTTCGACCTGACCTCCTCCTACATCGAGCGCAAGTACGGCTCGTGCGTCGATGACGCACAGACGGACAAGTACGACCTGTGCTGGAAGTACGACAACGCCTCCCTCGTCCTCAACGGTCAGGCCAACGAACTGGTCAAGGACCCCTCGGACGCGACGGGCAACACCTGGCGGCTGAAGAACGACGACGCCACGAAGGTCATCCGCGGGCACGGCGCCGGCAGCACCGATGACGGTGACACTGCCACCGACCCGAACGACACCGACGGCGAGTTCTGGAAGGTGACCACCGGCAACGGCACCACTTACACCTTCGGCCTGAACAAGCTGCCCGGCGCCCCCGCGGACACCGAGACCAACTCGGTCTGGACCGCCCCCGTCTTCGGTGACGACGAAGGCGAGCCCGGCTACAAGAAGAGCGGCAGCTTCTCCGGACGCGCCGTCCAGCAGGCCTGGCGCTGGAACCTGGACCTGGTCCAGGACCTGCAGGGCAACGCCTCCACGTACTGGTACACCAAGGAGGGCAACTACTACGCCAAGAACGGCGACAAGACGACCCTTGGCGCCTACACGCGTGGCGGCTATCTCAAGGAGATCAAGTACGGGCAGCGCGCCGACGCGCTCTTCACCGGCATCGCCTCCGGCCGGGTCGGATTCACCTATGCGGAGCGCTGCGAGTCCGACTGTTCCTCGCTCACCGAGGACACTGCCGACAACTGGCCCGACGTACCCTTCGACACCATCTGCGCCAGCACGGCGACGGACTGCACGTCCACAGGGCCGTCGTTCTTCACCCGCAAGCGCCTGAGCAACATCACCACCCAGGTGTGGTCCACTGCTCTCACGCCTGACGCCTTTGCTGATGTCGACAGCTACGCCCTGGTCTCGGGTTACACGGCTCCGGTCAATCTCAACGACCCGAGTGAGCGGAGCCTGGTCCTCAAGTCGATCACCCGCACGGGCAAGAACGGCACCGACCTCAGCCTCGACCCCGTCGACTTGGTCTACGACAACCGGCCCAACCGGGTCGACGTACCGGGCGACAACATCCTGCCCATCAACCGCCCCCGCATCCGCACCATCACCTCGGAGACCGGAGCCACGACCACGGTCACTCTCTCCGACCCCGAGTGTGTCAGCGGCACCAAGATGCCGGCCGCCGAGGACGACAACGCAGACGCCACCCGCCCCTGCTATCCGGTGAAGTGGAAGCCCAACGGCGGCGCGACCAAGCTCGGCTGGTTCCACAAGTACCGGGTCACCAACGTCACCACCAAGGACGCCGTCACCGCCGCCACCGTGTCCACCTCGTACGAGTACGAGAAGCCCGGCTGGCGCTACAACGACGACCCCATGACCAAGGAGAAGGACCGCACCTGGTCCAGCTGGCGCGGCTACGGCAGGGTCACTACCTACACTGGCGCCGGCTCCAACCGCTCCAAGACCACCAACGTGTACATGCAAGGCATGTACGGCGACAAGACGGCCGACCCGAAGGTCACCCGTACCAACAAGGTGCCCGTCATCGACATCGACGGCGCCGGCCCCATCGCGACGGCGGACTCCACCGACTACGACCAGCTGGCCGGCTTCCTGCGCCAGTCGGTCACGTACAACGGGTCGACCATCATCGGGTCCTCCCTGAACTACCCGGTGTACACGAACACAGCGACGCAGAACGTCTACAAGATGACGGATGCGGGTCAGGTCGCAAAGGACGGCGATGGCAAGCCGATCGTCGACAAGACCATCGTTGCCTCGCGCGTTCGAAACTCGAGGGCGCATGAGTACACGTACCTCACCGCCTCCGACAGCTTCCGACGGACTCAGACCGACTACTCGTACGACGACTACGGCATGATCGAGCGGGTCTACGCCCTGGGCGACCATGCCAAGATCGGCGACGAGACCTGCACGAACACCTGGTACGCCCGCAACCCGGCTGTCGGCCTGACCAGCCTGGTCTCCCGCACCCGCACCGTGGCCCAGGCGTGCACCGATGCCGACGGCAACGACCTCACTGATGACAAACTGACCCTGTCCAGCTCACTCACCAGCCGCGGCGATGTCATCTCCGACACCGCAAGCGTCTACGACGACGCCACAGTCACGGGCTGGAAGGACGGGCGCGTCCCGACCAAGGGTCTGGCGACCTGGACCGGCCGCGCCAAGGCCTACCCCGCTGCCAGCGGCACCAGCCCGCGCACCCCGGCCGAGGCGGACGGCTGGCAGAAACTGTCCAGCACGACGTACGACGTCCTCGGCCGGCCTCTGAGCGCCACCGACGCCGCAGGCAACACTTCCACCACCGCCTACACCCCGGCAACCGTTGGCCCCCTCACCGCGATCGTGAGCGTGACGCCCACGCTGGAGTCCAATGGGCAGCAGCACCGGACCTACGCCTACTTCGATCCCGCCCACGGATCGAAGATCAAGACCGAAGACGCCAACGCGAAGATCACCACCAGCGCCTACGACGCGCTCGGCCGTATCACCGGCACCTGGCTCAACAACCGCAGCCAGGCCGGCGGTGAAACCCCGAACATCAAGTACGGGTACTCCTTCAAGCGCGGATCCTCACCCTGGACCTCCGTAACCCAGCTCAAGCACGACAACACCACCTACCGGACCCCGGTCTACTCCATCGCGGACTCCCTGCTGCGCCCGCTGCAGACCCAGACCCTCTCGCCCAACGGCGGACGGATCCTCACCGATACCCGCTACGACTCCCGCGGCCTGGCCTACGACACGTACGCCGACGCCTGGGACGACAAGAACGCACCGGACGGCGACTACGATTCCGTCACCGCCGGCGGCCCCTTCCCACAGACCAAGACCTCCTTCGACGGCGCAGGCCGACCCACGACCGCAGAGCTGTGGGTCAACGGCGCCAAGAAGTGGTCCACGACCACCAGCTACACGGGCGACTCCGTAGCCACCTCCGCACCTGACGGAGGCACCGCTGCTCGTACCATCACCGACACGCTGGGACGGACAACGGAAACCCGCACGTACTCGGGTGAGCAGCCGGACGACAGCGCATACGGCGCCACCCTCGGCACCGCGTACACCAGCGTGAAGTACACGCTCACCCGCGACGGCAAGCCCGCCGCGGTCACCGGCCCGGACAGCAGCAAATGGTCGTACACCTACGACATCTACGGCCGTCAGCGCACCGCCACCGACCCGGACAACGGCACGACCACCACGCACTACACCTCCCTGGACCAGGTCTCCAGCACGGACGACGCCCGCGGCACCACGCTCCTGTACTCCTACGACGAGCTCGGCCGCAAAACCGACTTGTGGCAGACCTCCCGCACTGACGCCAACAAACTGGCCGCCTGGACCTACGACACCCTCCTCCGGGGTTCTCCGGCCGCCGCCATCCGTTACGTCGGCGGCACGGGGGGCAAGGCCTACACCAAGAAGGTCGCGGCGTACGACTACCTCGGCCGTCCCAGCAAGACCGAGCTGACGCTGCCCGACGACGAACCACTGGTCACCTCGGGCGCCGTCAACGCGACCATCGCGTTCAGCACGAACCTGTGGGAAGACGGCACCGTCTCCTCCACATCCGAGCCTGCAGCTGGCGGACTCTCCTCGGAGACCATCACCACCGACTACAACAGCTACCTGCTTCCGGACGGTCTCTCCGGAACCAGCGGGTACGTCCAGAGCGTCGGCTACTCACCTCTCGGCCGGCTCGAGACGATGAAGCTCTCGCGCTCGGGCGCGCTCGGCGTCCAGGACGTCGACATCGCCAACACCTTCGAGGAAGGAACCGGCCGCCTCAAGGCAACCACCGTCTACGAACCCACCCACGGCCTCGTCCAGGACAGCACGTACAAGCATGACGACGCCGGAAACGTCACGTCGATCTTCGACAAGGCGACCGTCAGTGGTGCCAGCGCGGCCGACTACCAGTGCTTCACCTACGACGGCCAGCGCCGCGTGACCGAAGCCTGGACCCCGAAGACCGCCGACTGCGCCAGCACAGGCCGGACCACGTCCAACCTCGGAGGACCCGCCTCCTACTGGAAGTCCTACACCTACAACGCCGGCGGCCAGCGCGCGTCGGAAACCACGCACACCAGCTCCAGCACCACCAACCGCACCTACTGCTACGGCACCACCCGCAAGCACGCCCTCGTCTCCAGCACCACCGGCACCGACTGCACCGGCGTCGCGGACCAGTACACCTACGACGAAAGCGGCAACACCACCAAGCGCCTCCGCTCCCCCTCCAGCAGCGACAGCCAAACCCTGACCTGGAACAGCGAGAACGAGCTCAGCAAGCTCGTCGAGGGAACCGAAAGCACCTCGTATCTGTACGACGCCGATGGCGAACTCCTCATCCGCCGCAACACCAGCGGCGAGGCCGTCCTCTACGTCGGCGGCACCGAGGTCCATCTCGAAGGCACCAAGAAGTGGGCCAACCGCTATTACACGCTCGGCGGCCAGCGCGTAGCGGTCCGGAGCAACGAGACGGGCACGTCGAAGGTCTCCTTCCTCGCCGGCGACCACCACGGAACCGGGTCAGTCGCCATTGACAGTGGTGACGAGCAGACGGTGAGCAAGCGCTACATCACTCCATTCGGTGCCCCACGCGGCGACTCCGTCGGCACCTGGCCGGACGACAAGCGGTTCCTCGGCAAGTCCGCCGACACCAACACCGGACTTACCCACATCGGCGCCCGCGAGTATGACCCCTACGCCGGCCAGTTCCTCAGCGTTGACCCGCTACTGGAGCTAGGCAGGCACCAAACCCTCAACGGATACACCTATGGAGGGAACAACCCACTGGCATTCAGCGACCCGACGGGTGAGGCCCTCGAAGAGTGCGCCAGCGGCATGTACACGTGCAGTAACCGCGGCACAGAAGTAACCGGCTTCGGCAACAACTACGAACGCAACGTCGGCGCCAGCGGCGGCACTGTCTCTCCCGAATGGGTCACGCAGCAGAACCGCAACAGGAACGCGTGCAGGAATGACCCCGACTGCTCCAGAACCCAGCCCAGCGGCAAGGGCGGAAGTGACTCTAAGTCCGAAGTCGCCGCCAAGGTCCGAGCGGCATCTCAGGAGATCGAGCGCCACAACGGCGTTCTTGGATGGCTAGCCGACGCTTCGAAAAGTGCAATAAGTTCAGGCATAGATTGGGCCAAAACGCATAAGACGACGATCATCGGATTCGCCGCTGGTGTCGGCTGCGCAATAGCCATCGCCTCTGTCGCCGGCGCCGCCGCCTGCGCGGTCATTGCGGGAACAGCTGTGGGCCTAGGAGCATGGCAGGTAAACGACCCCGGGTCGATCGACATGGATAAGGCGGCATCCTATGTCCAACAAGGCACGACCGGTGGAACCTTGGGCCTGGGTATCGGCGGCCCTATCCGCGCAACGGCCGAAAAGTACATAGCTTCACGGGCAGCCAAGGCTGCGGCCGAGGTTGCAGAAACGGCGGAAAGATTGGCCGTCGAGGTCGCGCAGAAGGCCGACGACGAGTTCTACAGGTATTATATGTAGCGGTTCTACCTTAAATTGACGCGCGGTGTCCGGCGAGGCCTTCCCCTCGCCGGACACCGATCCATTAATCAAGAATTGGCCAGGGCAGTAGATTTGGATCTTCACAGTGATTTTTTCTTCGGGGCGATGATCGGAGTCCTGGTAGCCACAATCGTGGTCGAAATACGAGAAAAGCGGGAAATGTCGGCAATCGGATCCCTGCGTTACCTGATGTTTTTCTTCTCCTTGTCTGTAATTGCGGCCTACGTAATTTCTAGCTGAGGATCGGACTTATCCAATCACCCTAGGGGTCCATAACAAGGTCTTGCCGACAACGCCCGGTCACCCGCGTATTCGGCCGTTCGTGATTCTTGAGTGCTCAGCCTTAAGAGTTGTCCCGTAATCCCACGAGGCTGAGGGTCAGACTGTGTCCGGGGCGGTGCCGATGGCACCGGCCGAGCGAAGTGAACGCCCGAGGTCTCCTGTGAGGATGCGAGGGTGCCGCCACCACCGCAGGTTGGGATCGGGCAGCCAGTGAAACTGGTCGAGTGCTTGCCCGTCGTCGTCGATGGTCGCGGCCTTGTACCGGTCATCCAGAGCCTTAACCTGCGGGGTCCGGAGCTGGACGAAGTGTTCGTCCAGCAGGAGCCACGCCTCGTGTAGCCAGTTTCGGCAGTAGAGGTCGTTGGTGTACTCGTAGATGTCGTCGCCGTAGCCGCGCTCGTTGGCGCTCACCAGGGCGGCCCACGCGTTCACCCTTTCAGCGACCATGAATGCCATCCGCCAGCCGCGCTGGTGCAACAGCTCTCCTACCTCGGTAGCCACGGGGGTGGGGCTCTCATGCCGAATCCGTCCGAGCGGCCGGGATATGTCCCGGAGCCAGAGGCTGGCGGCCCGGCAGCGTGATCAAGGTGAGTTGTGTGATCACGGCGTCGGAGCCGTCCTGGATAGCCCCGTTCACCGGGCTGAGCCCGCGGCAGTTCGGGAAGCTGGTGACGGTTACCCGGGCACCGGACTCGTCATCCCTCACCGCCGCGAGCGCGGCCAGACCGAACTCCCGGACTGGAAAGAGGAACACAACAAGTCCCGCAAGCAGGTCCGAGCCCGCGTCGAGCGCGTCTTCGCCCGCATGAAGACCTGGAAGATCCTCCGAGACTGCCGCCTCAAAGGCGACGGCGTCCACCACGCCATGCTCGGCATCGCCCGACTGCCCAACCTCGCCCTCGCCGGATAGGCGAGCGCTCCGCACAGCGACCAACCTCGCTCAGGCGACTCGAAGATCATTTATGGGACAATCCTTAGCCAGATCGGTCGTCGCCGTTCTGGTTCTCCTCACGCCTTCGGGGCGTAAGGAGAACCAGTTATGCGCGGATCTTGCTGCCCCGAACGACGGGGGAGGGGGTGACCGTCGCTGCCCGGCTCACCCGTGACATGCATGACGGACCGAGCTGTCCAGGGTTCCTTCACTTGATCAAGGTGGCCCGCCGGTATGGCACACGTGCTCCGGTCTCTTGGGTCACCGCCCGCTTGTGTTTCCGCCCCGCCTGCCGACCCTGCTGGGCCGAGCGTAAGCGGTGAGGGGAGGATGGCGGACTAGGGGTTGGGATGCGTTAGCGTGGCAGCGGGCTGTTTCGGCTCTGGTCGGTTCGTGTTCGGTTAGAAGGGCCGTAGGGGTAAACGTGCAGGTCGGGGTTGTTCTGTGAAGTTCCTGCATACCTTTTTGGCGCTTCCCTTATCATGAATACTCATTTGAGCGCAAACATGCAGGTCAAGCGCTTGGGCCTCGCCTCTCGGTGGGGCCCTTCTGCATCCCCGTGCTGACCTGGTGCTGACCTCTCATCACCCGTGACCACCCCTGCGAACCTCGACCGTGCTGGTTTGGTGCTGACTTGGACAAGCCTTGATGGCTTGGGAAGCGTGTCGCCGAGCGGAGCGTCCACTATTGGGCCAGTGAACTCGCGCACCGTGGACTTCGTGCCCGATGACCACCGATCCGGCCACGGCCCGGGAGTGGCTGGAGGAGGACAGACGTCTCCGGGGTGGAGGGCCTGTTGTAGACACCCTTTGAAACTGACTGTTGACCGACGGATCGTCAGCCAGGCACCTCGTTCTTGGGGAGGACGAAGGGGAGGAACGCGAGCTTGATCTCGCGCGATGGGTCTCCAGACGCGTGCAGGATGAAGTCGTGTCTCTCCTCCGTGGCATTGCGGCCGTCACGCTTGTAGTTCGGGTGCTCCCTCACCTTAGTGACCGCTTTCCCGATGATCTCCGAGGGCGAGCCGGTGCGGATGAACAGCAGCAGCGCTGCCTTGGTGTCGCGCCAGACCAGGTAGCCGAGGAGCTGGTCGAGCGTGTCGGTGATGGTCTTGGGGCCCTTCCAGATCTTGCACTCGCCGATGAAGACGTGCTTGTCGCCTTCCCGAACCAGGATGTCCGTCTTGCCTTTTCCGTTGAAGACCTCGCCGGCAGCCCTGCCCTCGAACTGGGCGTTCAACCCGATGAGGAGGTTGTCCCGAATCTGCTCCTCGCCAAAGTGAGCGACCGTGGAGGGAGACCGTTCCATCTGGTTGCGCTGGCTCTTGAGCACCTCGAGGGCCGCCTCGTAGTGGGCGTCATCGAGAGCGGGCTCTGGTCGGAATGGGCCGGCAGCCGGTGAGGCGCTCACTGGGACGATCTTCTTCCGTACGATCGGGACGGCGTATGTGGCTGCGTCTGAGCGTCGGCGGATTGGGAACCCCAGAGACTCCTCGATGTCGCGGTTGGCCAGCACGGCGGCTTTACGAGCCCGAACTTCCCTGTTGGCCTTCTCGGCGACTGCCTCGTTGTAGGCGTCGATCTGTTCCTTCGCCCAACCCAGCCACTTCTCGATCTCCGTCAGGGAGGCCTCCAGGCTGCGCTTGATCTGTTCGCCTGGCAGGTTGGGCGGCCCTGTCCAGGAAAGCCACAGCTCTGGACCACGGATCTCCCCGAGGGGCGGGCTGTGTGTGAACCGATCCGGCCTGAAGCTGAAAATGTCCTTCAGGCCTGAGAAGGGGATCACGAAAGTCACGACTCTCTGTCGGATCTGGACCTCCTCTCCGAACTCACGAGCAGTGACGTTCTGCTCCTTGACTGGCTGAGCAGTGATTTCGTTCCGTTGCATACCGGTGTCTCGATGGTGAACTCGCGAAGGACCAGGTCGACGATGTCGGGCTCCGGCGTAGCCAGGAAGAGGTCCTCGTCCCATTTGGCGACGGCATCAGGAACTCGGTGCAGTTGGCTGTTGAGGCCACTGTGGAGGTCGCCAGCGCTGAACAGGCGCTTCGTGCTACTCATCCCATGAGTGTGAATGACGCGACTGACATTCGAAGCCCCTCAGGCATATCTCGTCCATCGTGCCCTGGGCGGTGTGTCTGACGCCGGTCGATGCGGGCGACGCTGGTGGAGGAGTCGGGCGAGCTGAAGCCGTGCGTCCCAGGAGCGGGGGTGAGACAGGGGCCCCAGGTAGGGAGCTCTCAGGCCCGGGCAGGTCCCGGCTGGGCGGAGTCCACGGTCCGGGTGGTTTCACGGTCTTCCATGGTGACGATGCCGATGATGGAGCCCGCGGCGTCGTTGACGGAGGCCAGGTGGGTGCCGGCGTCCAGCGGGGTGCCGGGGGCGACGGCGGTCACCGGGCGCGGGGAGCCGCGGGGGAAGGGCGCGTCGCGGTCGGTGGCAGCGAGGGCGTAAGTGCTCGCGAATGGCGCGTGAGGAGTACGCCTTGTCGGCCAGAACCGTGTCCGGCCTGGTCCGGGGCCGTCCGCGTGGGCGAGGGACGCGAAGTTGGGCCATCACGTCCGGAAAAGCGGGCGCATCGCCGGCCTGTCCGGCGGTGAGAACGAAGGCCAAGGGTCGGCAGTGGGCGTCGGACGCGAGATGGATCTTTGTGGTCAGTCCTCCGCGGGACCGACCGATGGCATGGTCGCGCGGCTCGCCGGCCGGGGCCCCTTTTTGCGGGCCCCGGCAGCGTGCTGGTGAGCGCGCACGATCGTCGAGTCCACCGATACGGCCCAGTTCAGGTCCTCGTCGGCATCGGCCTGGGCCATGAGCGCAATGAACACCCGCTCCCAGGTACCGTCCACAGCCCACATCCTCAGCCGGTTGTAGACGCCCCGCCAGTTGCCGTACCGCTCTGGCAGGTGCACCCACTGCGAGCCGGTCTGGAACTTGAACGCGATCGCGTCGATCACCTGTCGATGGTCACGCCACCGTCCACCCCGCTTTCGAGACCGGTCCGGAAGTAACGGCTCGATCCGCGCCCACTGCGCGTCAGTCAACGACACACCCAGACCAACGATCAGATGATCCGAACGCAACGGACCAGAGCCCGAAAACGCCAGCGGGGCTCCCCGCCCACAAGAACGGGAAGCCCCACCTGCTCGACGTGCCGGTCAACCGGCCATGGCCGCCACGACCAGCGCAACAGCCGCACCGCACAGCAGCACCGCAAGAGGCCATGCCAGTCGGCCGCGCCCGGTACGCCTGCGCCACAGCACCAGCCACAGCGCACACGCCGCCACGAACACGACCGTCACACCGCTCAGCTCGCCCTCCCGCCACGCCACCCGCACGGCGCCAGGGTTAGCAGCCCATACAAGGAGCGCAACGAGGACGCCGATAGTCAGCGCACACACCGCTTCCAGCAGCCTGCTCATACGGTGCCCTTCTCCGGCGTGTCCGTCAGGTCAGTGCGCGGGCGGAACGGACGGCTTGACCTCGACGTCTCCGTCTTGCGGCCCTCTGCGTCCGTGCTGATGGTACGAGAAGACCGCCACGATTTACCTGGCCGGACTCCACATCGCAGGCATCTTCCTGTGGTCAGCCCGATGATCCAAACGAAACGGCCTAGTAGTGCTTCGTTAGGTTCTGGGTCTCGTTCTGTTGCGGGGCAAGGAGCGGCCGCAGGTGGTCCAGGTGCCGGTCCAGCACTTGAGCAGGTCCTGGAGCGCGTCCAGGACTTGGTAGAGGGTCAGGCCGGCGTGTGTGCTTTTGGGTCGAGCCGCCGAAGGGTGAGGAAGGCCTGTGCGGCGGTGACGAGGGTGACGTGGTGGTGCCAGCCGCGCCAGGTCCGGCCTTCGAAGTGGTCCAGGCCCAGGCCGTGCTTGAGTTCGCGGTAGTCGTGTTCGATGCGCCAGCGCATCTTCGCCCACCGCACCAGGTCGGCGATCGGGGTGGTGGCGGGCAGGTTGGTCATCCAGTAGCCGGTCGGCCCGTCCGCTTCTGCGGGCTGTTCGACCAGCAGGGTTCGCATTGAGGTTCCCCCGGGATGCGGAGAGTGTTGACATCGGGTCAGATGGGACTCATGAGAGGACCAGTGGCCATGGCTGCACCCCGGAAATACTCGCTCGAGTTGCGTGAGCGTGCGGTACGGATGTATCGCACCGCGGAGCCGAAGCCCCAGATCAAGAAGCTGGCTGTCGACTTCGGCGTGCATCCCGAGGCCCTGCGCGGGTGGATCCGCCAGGCGGAGGCGGATGCCGGCGAACGCGATGACCGGCTCACCACCGACGAACGCGCCGAGCTCGCGGCCCTGCGCAAGGAGAATGTCCAGCTCAAGCGGGCCAACGACGTACTGCGGACGGCCTCGGCGTTTTTCGCGGCGCAACTCGACCCGACCCGGCCCAGGTGACGGCGCTCGTTGACGAGCACCCGTGCCTGGGAGTCGAGTGCGTACTTCGGGAACTGCACATCCCCTCCTCCACCTACTACCGCTGGCGCCGTGCAGAGGCCGAGCCGTGCGAGCGAAGGCGCCGTGACGTCGAGCTGACCGAGCGGATCAAAGAGATCCACGCGGATTCCGGCGGCAACTACGGCTCGCCGCGGGTACACGCCGTCCTCAAGCGTGAGGGTGTCCACGTGGGCCGCAAGCGGGTCGAGCGCCTGATGCGCGAGGCCGACATCGCGGGGGTCAGCCCACGGCGCAAGGGCTTCACGCGCCGGGACCCGAAGGCCACCCTGGCCCCGGACCTGGTCAACAGGGACTTCACCGCACCGGCTCCGAACCGGTTGTGGGTCACCGACCTCACCATGATCTCCACCGGTGAGGGGCCTCTGTGGCTCTCGGCGATCCGCGACGCCTTCTCCCGCCGGGTGGTCGCCTGGGAGACTTCCGCCCGCGCGGACGCCGACCTGGTGCTGACCACCCTGGAGTACGCCCTCGCGTCCCGCGAGGTCGAGCCCGGCCAGCTGATTCATCACGCGGACCACGGCTGTCAATACACGTCTATCAAGCTCACAACCCGGCTAATGAGAGCTGGAGTTGAAGCGTCCATGGGCTCGATCGGCGACTCATACGATAACGCTCTCGCGGAGAACCTCTGGATGCTCATCAAAACCGAGGGCCTCCGTGGCCGGACCTTCACCACCCGGGCTGAGGCGAACCTCGCGCTCTTCGAGTACATCGATGGCTTCTACAACTCCCGTCGCATCCAGGAACGGCTCGGCTTCCTCAGCCCGATCGAGTACGAAGAGAAGCACTACGCCAACCAGGCGACGGCCGAACCAGCGAACCTGAACACCCGTCAACCCCTCCTGACCAGCTAATCAGCAACTCCCGAACAACGGGGGAACCTCACATCGGCAGGACCCCGTTCCACTGGTTGCGTCCGCCGGCCTGTTCCTGGGCGGTGCGGCAGGCTTCCTTGCCTGACGGACGCACTTCCAGGACAGCGAAACGCGAGGTCATCGCACTCTTGCTGCCCTGGCGCCAGGTGACTTCCTGGAAACAGGTGTCGGCATCGATGAAGCTCGGCAGGGGCTGGGCCGCCTTGCGGTAGCGGGGCAGCGTGGGCGGCCCCAGCCCGCCGTAAGCAGGCTGGAACGGCTCGGCTGCGGCGGGCCGTGCGACCTCTTTGGGATCGACCGCCATCACGTAGGACCAGCCGCGTTCCTCCAGCGCGAGCCGGAAGGAGACGCTGCGGCCGTAGCCGGCATCGGCCACGATCACCGGCACCCGCGGCAACCAGGTGGCGAGGCGGTCGAGCAGGCCCAGGGCCAGACGGATCTTGGAGACATGCCCGATCTCGTCGGGCACCCCGGCCCTTTGCCGCCGCCCCTCGTCCGCCGCCCAGTCCTCGGGCAGGAACAACTCCCACTCCAACGGGCAGGACGCGAAGTCGGTTGCCGCGTGGACACTGACCGCGACCTGGCAGTTGGCCCTCTTGCCCAGCGCGCCGCAGTACTGCCGGGCCACTCCCGCCGATGCCGTCCCGCACTTGGGGAACGACACGTCGTCGACCACCCACACCTCGGGCCCAACAACTTCCGTCAGCCGTTCGGCGATCCGCCGCCGCACCGGCAGCGGATCCCACGGCGACTGATTCACGAACTGCTGCAGGGCCTGCATGTTCCCGTCCGGCAACCGCCCGGCCATCGGCTGGATCGACTTACGCCGCCCGTCCAGCATCAAACCTCGCAGATAACACCCGCCCCACCTGCGCTGATCCCGCCGCGGAAACGAAGCGAACACATCAGCAACGAACTCCGCCAACTCGCCGCGAAGTCGTTCCACCTCCCCAAGCCTCATAACCGGAAGATGCCCACCACCAGGCGAGATCACCCGACGTAACGAAGCACTACTAGGCGCCTTTGAACGTTGGCCCGGCCCTGTGCGGGAGCCGCCTCGCGCAGCGCGAGTGGCCGCCTGAGAGAGCCGGTGCGCATTGGGGTGCAAGCCCTGGCTGTGAAGCACCAAGACTTTGCGGTGGATTGCGAATCCGCAGGTGAGGGGCTCGCTTCATTCGGCCTCGGAGGCGTCTGCTGGCCGCAGGGATTGGTCGGAGGGGTGCTGATGAGACGGCTCTGCGTTTCCAGGGTGAGGAGCGCCTGACCAGGAGGTGCAATCCGGGCAAGGCATCCTGTGTCCGTGCAGATTCCTGAGCAGGTTCAACTTCCATGCGTGCCGGGGCGAATGGTCGTCTGCGGTGATGACGGCCTCGCCCGCCGGCTGGCCACTGAGCTCCGCGACGTGTACCAGGAGCGGGTGACGTTGGTGGTTCCGGTCGCTCGTGGTCCACAGCTGGTGGTGGGGCTCCAACGAAGCCGATTTTTGGGACTGTTCGGGCAGGCGTCGGCCAGTCCGTCGGGGGAGCTGCTGCCGGGCCAGGAAGTGCGGGTCGTGGAGGCGGCGGAGCCGGACGAGGAGGTTCTGGCTGCCGCGGGGGTGGCCGGGGCCATCGCGCTGGCGCTGGTGTACGAGGACGACGACGTGAACGTGCGGGCCGCCCTGGTGGCCCGGCGCCTCAATCCGAGGCTGCGGCTGGTGATCCGGCTCTACAACCGCAAGCTCGGCCAGCACCTGGAAGAGCTGCTCGACCAAGCGGCGATCGTTGCCGAACCTGGCATCGACCTGCGCGAGCTGGACTCCTCCACGACCGTGCTGTCGGACGCCGACACGGCCGCCCCCGCGCTCGCGGCCAGCGCGATATCCGGGACCAGCAAGGTGGTCCAGGCCGACGGGCTGTTGCTGCGCGCGGTGGAGCGTACGCCTCCGGGGCGCGGCGGGGTTGCCGATCCGGGGTTGTGCACGCTCGCTCTGCTGTCGGCGACGTCCAACGACCCGGCCGGCAGCGAAGGTGCCGAACTCAGCGGCGAACGAGGCCCGCAGCTGCTTCCTGACGACCGTGCGGTGGCGGCCGCGACCGGGCGGGGCATCGTGGCCCTGGAGGCAGTCACGCATGCGGGACCGGTGCGGGCGGCGTCGCGGCTGAGCGCGGCTTCGCTGCCGGTGTCCTCGCTTTTCTCGCGGCGGCTGCGGTGGTCGCTGGCCGGCATCGCGGCGGCCGTGGCCGCGCTCGCGGTGGCGTCCTGGCTGACCACGGGCGATCACCCGCTGCACGCCGCGTACATCACCCTGCTCGACATCTTCGCGATCAACGACCCGGCTGTGGGCGCCGCGACGCAGCAGCAGGTGCTCCAGATCTTGGCCGGATTCGCGCACCCTGCGCGCCGCCCACCCGGCCGCCCTCACTCGAAGCCGCAGCGTCACCCACCTCGCCGCCCCCGCCTTCGCCGGGGCCATGATGGGACGACAGATCCTCGGCGCCATACCGGTGGAGCGCCGGGTGCTGCTCTTCGCCGCCCTCGAGGTGGCCGGTCACCCGCAGCTGGAAGGCCGCACTATCGCGGAATCCTTCCGCCCCGGCGCCTGGCGGGTCATCGCCCTCGACACCGCGTCTGTGGAGGACCGCCGCCCGGATCTGGCGTCTGCCCCCGGCGAGGGGCCGGCCGAGCGGCCCGGACTGGTGTGGGAGCTGCATCCCGGCTACGTCCTGAAGGCCGAGGACCGTGTGGTGCTGGCCGCCACCCGCCGGGGGCTGGCCGAACTTCTCGGACGAAGCAGCACGCTCACCCCGGACTTCTGATGTGTTGAGGCGCGTGGCTCTCGGAGGGCCACTGCCGCAGCGCATCGGCTCGGCTGGTCCCTTGTCGACTTGTTGAGCGATGGCGAGGGCGGTTCGGCACGGGTATCGCTGCTTCCGCGGGTAGCCCCCATTCTGGCGGCCACCCTTGCGATGCGGATCTCGGACCGCCCTAGGTGTGTGCCACCTCGTGTGCGAGATCCATCACCGGTCCGGATCCCTCCTGCTTCCGCAGTCCGGCATCCGGGGCAGTGCCGGCCTCCCCCGTGATCTGATCCTGCCCATGCTGTGTGCGGTGGCGCATTGCCGGTGACCGGCAGCTATTGCGTCGCCTTAATGCCGATGGTGGCGCCCCGCTCAGCACGTGTCACCCTGATCCCTACGTCAAGGGCGCGTCAACAGGCGTGAGATCGGGGGAGCGACATGGCCGAGGCGGCAGCGCCAGCAGAGCACGTGGCGGGGTGCGCTGAGATTCTGCTCGACGCCTGCGCCACGGGGCGTCGGCTCACCCGCGACGAGTTGGAGTCCCGGAGGGCCCAGGGCGCGCGGGCTGCGGAGGCGGGACTGGCGCTGCGTGGCCTCATCCGGGACCATCTGGCGGCGGCGCGGGAGGTACATTCGCGGTTGCCGTCCGGGTCGGTGGGGCCGCTGCTGGCCGCCGTCGAACAGGCGGTGGACGCTTTCGCCGAGGGGTATGAGCGGGCGCAGCACCAGGCGGTGCGGCAGGAGGAGGCCGCGCGCCGGGAGTTCGTCGACGACCTGCTGTACGGGCGCAGTGACCTGGGCCGCCTGGCGGAGCGGGCCGAGCGGTTCGGGCTGCGGCTTTCGCAGGCCCACGCGGTAGCGGTGGCCCAGGGGCCGGAGCCATACGGCGACGGCTACCCCGTGGCCCGGGGGATCGAGGAGACCATCCTGGCCCGGTTCGGCAACCGGCAGATCCTTCTGACCACGAAGGACGGCAGGCTGATTTGCGTGGCTCCCGGTGACCAGCCGGACGTCCTGGCCTATTTCGCCAAGCAGGCGTACGCGGCCACGGACGGCGGACGCGTCGCGATAAGCCGGTCACACTCCGGGGCGGGAGGCGTCGTGCACGCATACGAGGAGGCGCTCAACGCTCTCGATCTCGCGGAGCGGATGGGTCTGGACGGGCCAGTGCTGCACTCCGCCGACCTGCTGGTCTACCCGGTCCTGACTCGGGACCGGCAGGCCATGGCCGACCTGGTGGAGAGCGTCCTCGGCCCACTGCGGAAGGCCCGGGGCGGCGCGCAGCCCCTTTTGGACACGCTCACCGCGTACTTCGACAGCGGCTGCGTGGCGACCGAGGCGGCGCGGCGGCTTTCGCTGAGCGTGCGCGCGCTCACCTACCGGTTGGAGCGCATCCACACCCTCACCGCCGCCGACCCGGCGGACCCCCACAACCGCTACACCCTGCAGACCGCAGTGATCGGCGCTCGTCTACTGGGCTGGCCGGATACGGTGGCGTGACAGTGGCCGTCGACTGAGGCGGCCATTCCCGGTCTTACGGTGGGCGAGGCATCCTGACGGCGCCGGGCCGTGCTGCACGCGGGCCTGGCCGCACGGGCTGGTACCCGTCATGACGGGCGCAAGGCGCGGAACGCCTCGTCGGCCAGGGTGGGCAGATCGAGGGCGCCATCGCTTTCGGCCCAGGCGGCGAGGGCCGTGGTCACGGCTCCGAGTGCGGCGGCCGCCACGACCCGGGTGGAGAGGTCGCTCTCGTCGGGGTTGCGTGACCTGAGGGCGTCGGCGAACAGCCGCTGCGTGGCGTACTGGTTGTCCCAGGTCCTGGCGCGCAGGGCCGGTGTCTCGAAGATGAGCTGGGTGCGGGCTAGCAGGGCGTCCTTGCCCGTGGCGTACACCGTCTCCAGGCCCTGGCCGAGGGCGTTGCAGAGGGCGGTGAGACTGTCCTCGTGCGGCGGTCGCTCCTCGATGAGCCGGGCGATCAGCGGGTCGTAGTCGTCGGACTCCACGACGGCTTCCTTGGTGGGGAAGTGCCGGAAGAACGTCATGTGGGAGACCCCGGACGCGGCCGAGATCTCCTCGACGGTGGTGTTCTGGTAGCCCTGGTCCAGGAACAGGCGCAGCGCCTGTTCCTGGATCGTCCGGCGGGTCTGCGCCTTCTTTCGTTCGCGCAGTCCGGGAGCCGGCGTGGGGGACGTACTCATGGACCTGCCGCCTCCGGGCGTTCTCGGTGCTCGCTCACTGCATTGTGCCGTTCCCGAGTATGCGTGCCAGTGTCCTGTCCAGGGCGACCGGCGACGTTCCGCGCCAGGCCAGGTGGGCGTCAGGCCGTACCAGCAGGCTGTGTTGTCGGCTTCCCGGCATGGTGAGCGCGGTCAGGCCGCCGACTCCGAGGTGCCGCAGGGCGACGGCCTCCTGGGCCGCGCGTAGCGCTCCGGGCATGAGCAGGACCCAGCCTGTGCGCAGTTCCTCGTACAGGCGGGTGGGCGTGCCGTCCTGGCGGATGCAGGCGAGGTCGGGTACGCGGTCGCCGGTGCGCGGGGCGGAGCTGGGGAGCTGGCGGCCGGCACCGAGCGGGCCTTTGCGGTAGGTGAGGGTCAGCTGTGAGGACTTCTCCCAGAGCCGGCGTTGGATGGCAGCCCGGTTGAGCAGGGGGACGAAGACGTGATCACGCAAGGCCCGCGCCCACGCGGTCTGTCCGAGGACCACGCCGGTCATGGCGGTCGTGGATGCGAGTACCTCGCGTGCGATGGGTTTGCGTTCGGCCTCGTAGGTGTCGAGCAGGCCGTCGGCGGACCGCCCTGCGGCGACCAGGGCAAGCTTCCAGGCCAGGTTCTCGGCATCGCCCAGGCCGGTGTTCATGCCCTGGCCGCCGAAGGGGCTGTGGATGTGCGCGGCGTCGCCGGCGAGCAGGATCCTGCCCTGGCGGTATGACGAGGCGAGGCGCCGGTGAATCCGGAACGTGGAGGTCCAGAGGACCTCGCGCACGGCGGTGCCGGGAATTCCGGCCTCGTGCAGGAGCAGCTCCGTCAGCGTCTCCATCGGGTCCGCGGCGGATCCGGCCGCTGCGGGCGCCATCAGGCGCCACACGTTGTCCCCTGGAAGCGGAAACGCCCCCAGCATCGTGTCTCCGCGCAGCCAGACCGCGACCGTGTCCCTGGGGATCGGCAGACGTGCCCTGACATCGGCCAGCAGGAAGCGTTCAACGACGGGCACACCGGGGAAAGCGATTCCGGCGGCCTTGCGTACGCGGCTGTGTGCGCCGTCGCACCCCACCAGCCAGTCAGCCGTCTGCTCCTCACCCTCGCCAAGGCGGAGGACGACCCGGTCCGAGTCCTGACGCACGTCCAGCAGCTCGCGGCCCCATTCGACTTCGACGCCGAATTCGGCCAGGCGGTCCCGGAGCCGGGCCTCGACCTCGGCCTGGGACATGAGCAGGCCGGGCCTGGTCACCAGTTTCGTGGGCTGTCCCACTGGGAGCCTGGCCAGGGGCCTGCCGTCGACGTGCGTGACGACGTGGGCGATGCGCACCGATCGCTCGGGTAGATCGCCGAGCGCCCCGAGGCGGTCGAGCACCTCTGCCCCCCGAGGCTGAAGGCCCAGGGCCCGCGAGGTCGCAGCTGGTCCAGGCGCCTTGTCCAGCACCCGGACGGAGACTCCCGCCGCGCCTAGTCCACAGGCCGTCGCCAGTCCGGTCGGCCCGGCACCGGCCACCACAACCGTCGTCGAGGGCATGGCAGCCACCTTTCGTTAGTCGCTAACGTAGGTTAGACACTAACGCTAACTAGCGTCACCCGCACCATCCTGCGGTCGGCGTCAATGTCGCGTAAAGACTGCCGGTGATCGGCAATGTGCGACGGGCTCCCGTCGGGGCAGGATGGGCCGAGGCCGGACGGGCCCACGCACCTGATGCCGGGTGCCGGAAGGGAGGGGGAGGCGTGGACGAGTTCATCAGGGCCGCTCTGGGCTTTCCCACCGTGCTGTTCACAGCCGCCCTGGTCGTGGTTCTCGGGTTCTGGCTGCTCGTGCTGTGCGGGGCCGCGGATCACGACGGTGTCGGTGCTGATTCCGGCAGCAGTGCTCTCGGCATCGGCGGTGTGCCCGTCACGGTGCCGGCCTCGCTGCTGATCGGCCTGGCCTGGTTCACGAGCCTTTCCGGCTCCGTGCTCCTTGCCCGTACGGGGTGGCCCGGCGCCCTGGTTCATTTCCTCGGCGCCGCCCTGCTGTTCGCCTCGGTCTTCCTGTCCTGGCGCGTCACCCGACACCTCGTACGGCCCCTGGCCAAGCTCTTTCCCGATGAACCCGGGCCGTCCCGGCTGGACTTCGTCGGTCTGACCTGCGTCATCCGCACGGGGCGGGTGGACGCGGGCTTCGGCCAGGCCGAGGTCGCGGCAGGGGACGGCGCCACTTCGCTCGTCCAGGTACGCCAGCACGGCAGCGACCCGCTCACGCTCGGCAGTACTGCGCTGCTCTATGCGTACGACGACGCAGGCGAGTTCTTCTGGGTCGCGCCCTTCGATGCGGCGCTCGACCCGCGCGGCTGATCCGCCGCTCTTCTCAGTCTTCCCGGGCTTCTCAGCTTCGACTTCTCACGTGGGGACTCCTCATGGATGCCATTTCTTTGGGCCTTGGCACGCTCGTCATCGTCGTTCTCTTCCTCGTGATCGCGGCTCTGCTCGTGGTGACCCGGTTGTTCCGCAAGGTCGAGCAGGGCAAGGCCCTGATCGTCTCCAAGATGCGGAAGGTCGATGTGACCTTCACCGGTCAGGTCGTGCTGCCCGTGCTGCACAAGGCCGAGATTATGGACATCTCGGTGAAGACCATCGAGATCTCCCGGACCGGCCGCGACGGTCTCATCTGCAAGGACAACATCCGCGCCGACATCCGCATCTCGTTCTTCGTGCGCGTCAACAAGACCGTCGAGGACGTCATCAAGGTCGCCCAGGCCATCGGCACCCAGCGGGCCTCGGACAAGGCGACCCTGCAGGAGCTGTTCAACGCGAAGTTCTCCGAGGCGCTCAAGACGGTCGGCAAGCAGCTCGACTTCACCGACCTCTACACGATGCGCAACGAACTGCGCGACCGGATCATCCACATCATCGGCACCGATCTGAACGGCTACAGCCTTGAGGACGCGGCGATCGACTACCTGGAGCAGACCCCGCTCTCCCAGCTGGACGCCGGCAACATCCTGGATGCCCAGGGCATCCGGAAGATCACCGAGCTGACGGCCATCGAGAGCGTGCGCACCAACGAGTTCCGCCAGCACGAGCAGAAGGAACTTACCCGCCAGAACGTCGACGCCCGCGAGGCGATCCTGGAGCTGGAGCGCCGGCAGGCCGACGCCGAGATCAAGCAGCGCCGCGAGATCGAGACGGTGCGGGCGCGGGAGGAAGCGGAAACCGCGCGAGTGGTGGAGGAGGAGCGGCTGCGCGCGCAGAGCGCCTTCCTCAAGACGGAGGAGCAGCTCGGTATCCAGCGCGAGAACCAGGCGCGCGAGGTGGCCGTCGCGCAGAAGAACCGCGAGCGGGTCATCGCCATCGAGAACGAGCGCATCGAGAAGGACCGTCTGCTGGAGGTCATCGCGCGGGAGCGGGAGACTCAGCTGAGTCGGATCGCCGCCGACAAGGAGGTCGAGACCGAGAAGCGGGACATCGCCGAGGTCGTGCGCGAGCGGATCGCGGTGGACCGTACCGTCGCCGAGCAGGAGGAGTCCATCAAGCGGCTCCGTACGGTGGAGGAGGCCGAGCGGACCCGGCAGGCGATCGTCATCGGCGCCGAGGCGGAAGCCCAGGAGAAGCTGGTCAAGGACATCAAGGCGGCGGAGGCCGCCGAACAGGCAGCCGTGCACCGGGCGGCCGAGGAACTCACGCTCGCCGAGGCCCGCAACAAGACCGCCGACCTCGACGCCCGCGCCAAGATCCGCCTCGCCGAAGGCATCCAGGCGGAGGCCGCCGCCGAAGGCCTGGCCGCCGTCGCCGTACGGGAGAAGGAAGCGGACGCGATCGAGAAGACCGGCCGGGCCGAGGCCGGAGCCACGACGGCGCGACTGAAGGCGGAGGCCGACGGCGCCCGCGAGATGGCACTCGCCGAGGCGACCGCCATCGGCGAGAAGCTGAAGGCGGAGGCCGAGGGCCTGACCGAGAAGGCGGCGGCCATGGCCGCGCTCGACGAGGCCTCACGCGGCCACGAGGAGTACCGGCTGCGGCTGGAGGCGGAGAAGGAGATTCGGCTCGCCGGGCTGGACATGCAGCGCCAGGTCGCAGAAGCCCAGGCAACCGTCCTGGCGACCGGGCTGGAAAGCGCCGACATCAGCATCATCGGCGGTGAGTCGGCGTTCTTCGACCGCATCGTCGGAGCGATGTCGATGGGCCGGGCCGTGGACGGGTTCATGGACAACTCCCAGACCGCCCAGACCCTGGCCGGGCCCTGGCTGGACGGCTCCGGCTCTTTCACGGAAGACCTCACGAAGGCACTGGGCTCGGTGTCCACGTCCGACGTGCAGCACCTGACCGTCTCGGCCCTGCTGATGAAGCTCATGCCGACCGGATCGGGGCAGCTGGACGAGCTGATGGCCAAGGCCCGGCAGCTGGGCCTGGCCGACACGCCGGTGACCGCACTCGCCGGCCTGAACGGCACCGCCAAGAGCTGACCGCCACGGGGGTGCGGTCACGTTCCGGAGCCGCCGCGGAGGGGGCGGCGGCTCCGGAACAGCACCACTTTGCTTACGAGGGAGCTGGAACACATGACCACGGCCACGGCCACGGCGATGGACGCCCGTACGTACGAGGTGCTGTCGTACGAGGTGCTGCGCGACCGGATGGCGGCGCAGGCCGGCGAGCTGGCCCGGCGCGCGGAGGTCCTCAACGCCGCTCGGATCGCCGAGTTCGGCGGAGCCGGGCTCACGCTTTCGGGCTCCGAGCGCATCCGCACCGAGCACAGCCGCGTACCCCGCGACATCGTCGCCATCGGGGACGTGCTGCTCTTCGGCTACAACGGCGCCACCCACCAGGGGCGCGAGATGTCCGTCGGGGACGTGCTCGCCCTGTACGACCGCGACCTGAGCTCGCTCCCCGAGGACGCGGTGCCCGGCCTCCTCGACGACCCCGGCTTCATCCGGGAGTTCGGGGCTCTGCACCGCTACTACCAAGGCGCACGCCTGCTCCAGCTCCGCCGCGTCGACGGCAAGCTGCTGGCTGTCTTCCAGACCGGAGAGCAGGCCGAGGACATCCGCGTCCTGCGCTGGTCCCTCACCCCGGCCGGCGAGGCACGGTTCCTGGACGCCCAGGGCGAACGCGACCACGTCTTCCCACCCGCTCACGACGTCGAGTGGCGGGAGACCACCCGGGACGACCACGTCCTGGGCCGCCACCCTCACACCTCCATCGGCGGGCGGCTCTTCGTCTCGACGGTCGGCGGCGCGCTCACCGTCAAGACCGTCGACGACACTGAGACCGTCGAGGGCATCCACCGCGAGCCGGTTGACGAGCCGCTGCAGTCCCTCGCCGACGCCGAGATCGCCTACGCGACCGTGGGCGCACTGATCCTGCTGCGGATCCACCCCTACAAGGAGGAGACCAGGCGTCACCTGGTCTTCAACACCGTCACGAACACCGTCGTCCGCCTCGACGGCATCGGCCAGTCCTGCCGCCGGCTGCCGGACGACGAGGGCATCGTCTTCCCCGGCGGCTACTGCCTCGCCTCGGGCACCGTGAGGACTTTCGACACGGACACGACGGACCTGGAATTCGAGAAGGCCGTGCGCGCTCCCAACGGCGAGGACGTCCTCTTCACCTTCCACGCCCGCGCAGAAGGACGCGGCCTGCTGCTCTCCTACAACCTCATCCGCAAGGAGGTCGCCGCCCCCATCTCCTGCCACGGCCACGCGCTGTTCGACGACGGCGCTCTCGTCGTCCTGCGCGCCGGCGCCGCGGAGCCCGCCCGTATGCACCCCGTGCAGATCTGGCACACCCCCTACACCTCCGACACCTACGCCTCCTCGTCCGGAAACGGCCCGCTCGCCCGCATCGGCAACGCCGACCTGGTGCGGGGCATCGCCGACTGCCTGTCCATCGCACGCCAAGCCACAGCGACCGAAGCCACGCCCTCCGGGGCGGTCTACGAGACGCTGCTCGCCGCCTGCGTCCGGGCCGCCGACCGGTTCCCCTGGCTCCGCGATGCCGAGACCGGGGACCTGCACGGCCCCCTCCAGGAGGTCCGGTCCACCACCGCGCACGTACTGGAGGAATTCGAGAGCGTCCAGGTCCTCACCCGGCAAGCTGCCAACGCCCTCGCCGAATCAGCTCAGTCGATCGCCCGGCTGATCCGCCGTATCCGCGGCGAGGCCCCGGCCACAGCCGAGGAGTGGATCGACCGCATTACCGAACTACGCCGGGCCCAGGGTCATTTGATCACCCTCAAGGAGATGCGGTACGCGGACACCGACGGCATCGAGGCCCTGGCCGCCAACGTGGAGGGCGACATCACCTCCACGGCCCGGCGTGCCGTTGCCTTCCTGCACCGCGAGGACGCCTTCACCGCCCACCATGCCGAGGCCGAACAACTCACGGCTGTTGCGGAGGGCATCACCACCGTCGCCGAGGCCGTCCCCGTCGATGAGCGGCTGGAGGAGCGGACCTTCGGCCTCCAGGCCCTCGTCGAGGTCGTCGCGGGCCTGGACATCGGTGACGCGACGGTACGCACCACCATCCTGGAGCGGGTCGTGGACGTCCTCGGGTCCGTGAACCGGGCCCGCGCCACGCTTGCCGCCCGCCGCCGAGAACTCCTCGACCGCGAAGGGCGGGCCGAGTTCGCTGCCGAGTTCGCACTCCTGGGCCAGGCCGTCACCGGCGCCCTGGCCGCCGCCGCCATGCCCGAGGACTGCGAGGCGCAGCTCGCCCGGCTGCTGTTGCAACTGGAGAACCTGGAGTCGCGCTTCGCCGAGCACGACGGATTCCTCGCCGAGATCACCGAGAAGCGGACCGAGATCCACGGCGCGTTCTCCTCGCGCCAGCAGACCCTCCGGGACGCCCGCGCCCGGCGCGCCGAAGCCCTCTCCGAGTCCGCGCGCCGGGTCCTGGAGACGGTCACCCGCCGGGCATCCGGGCTGGAGAGCCTCGACGAGATCAGCACCTACTTCGCCTCCGACCCGATGGCGGCCAAGGTCCGCCGCAGCGCCGACGAGCTGCGTCAGCTCGGCGATTCGGTCAGAGCGGAGGAACTGGAGGGCCGCCTGCTGGCTGCCCGCCAGGAGGCCGGACGTGCCCTGCGCGACCGCGGCGAGCTGTTCGCGGACGGCGGCGACACGATCCGCCTGGGCCGCCACCGCTTTGCCGTCACCCGCCAGGCCCCCGAGCTGACCCTCGTACCGCACCAGGACGGCCTGGCTTTCGCCCTGACCGGCACCGACTACCGCCGCCCGGTCACCGACCCCGAATTCGCTGCCACCCGGCCCTACTGGGGTCGGTCGCTGCCGTCGGAGTCACCCGAGGTATACCGGGGGGAGTACCTGGCCGCGCGGCTGCTGGCCGAACACGGTCCGGAAGCTCTCGCCGCAGCCGACCTGTCGGAACTCGTGCGGCAGGCCGCCGAAGCCGCGTACGACGAGGGCTACGAGCGGGGCGTCCACGACCACGACGCCACCGCGATCCTGGGTGTACTGATCCGGCTGCGCGACAGCGCCGGACTGCTGCGCTATCCGTCGGGCGAGCGCGCGGCGGCCACTCTGTTCTGGGCACACGGCACGACGGAAGGTTTCCGTGACACCTTCGCCCGTCGCGCGGTGTCCCTGGCCAGGGCCCGCGAGACTTTCGGGCTCACCACCGCCATCGACGGACTGCTGGCCGAACTCGCCTCCGAGGTCACCCGGCTCACTGACGGGAAAGCCGATGCCGGCCGTACCGCCGAGTACCTCTTCGAGGAGTTGGTTTCCGGCCCCGTCGGATTCGCGGTGTCTGCCTCGGCCCGCATCCTCCTCGAGAAGTTCCACCGCAGCCTAGGAGCATCGCCGTACGAGCAGGACCTGGCTGCTCTCCCCGACCTGGCCGTACGCCGGCACCTCGTCGAGGGCTGGCTCGCCTCCTACGCGGCGGCCTGCGGCGAGGACATCGACGCGGGCGACATCGCCGAGGCCGCGGCCGTCGAACTGTGCCCCTCCCTGGAGCGCTACGACGTCACCGGCGAGACCACGGCGACCGTCACCGGCCTGCTCGGCACCCATCCGCGGATCACCGGGCGCTCCCTGGACCTGCGGCTGGACGAATTCCTCTCCCGCACCACCGACTTCGCGGCCGAGGCCGTCCCGGGCTTCCGCACCTACCAGCAGCGCCGCAGCACCCTCCTCGCGTCGATGCGCACCCAGCTGCGCGTCGACGCGTACCGGCCCCGAGTTATGTCCTCCTTCGTCCGCAACCGCCTCGTCGACGAGGCCTACCTCCCCCTCATAGGCGACAACCTCGCCAAGCAACTGGGCGCGGCCGGGGACGCCAAGCGCACCGACAGCAGTGGCCTGCTCCTGCTCGTCTCACCGCCCGGATACGGCAAGACCACGCTCCTGGAGTACGTCGCCGAGCGACTCGGGCTTCTCCTGGTCAAGGTGGACGGACCGGCCCTCGGCCACGACACCACATCCCTCGACCCGGCCGAGGCCCCGGATGCCGCTGCCCGTCGCGAACTGCAGAAGATCGGCTTCGCGCTCGCGGCTGGCAACAACGTCCTGCTCTACCTGGACGACATCCAGCACACCTCGCCCGAGCTGCTCCAGAAGTTCATCCCGCTGTGCGACGCGATCCGCACCCTGAACGGGCACGACCTGCGAGGGAAGCGGTTCGCCGTCTGCATGGCCGGCAACCCGTACACCGAGTCGGGGCAGCGCTTCCGCATCCCCGACATGCTCGCGAACCGCGCAGACGTCTGGAACCTCGGGGACGTGCTGACCGGCAAGGAGGACGTCTTCGCCCTCAGCTTCGTCGAGAACGCCCTCACCTCCAACCCCGTCCTGGCCCCGCTCGCCGCCCGAGACCGCACCGACCTGGAGCTGCTCGCACGCCTCGCCGCCGACGACCCCACCGCCCGACCCGACCGGCTCACCCACCCCTACGCCCCCGCCGAATTGGACCGGATCCTCGCCGTCCTGCGCCACCTGCTCGCCGCCCGGCATACGGTCCTCGCGGTCAACGACGCCTACATCGCCTCCGCGGCCCAGACCGACGCGAGTCGCACCGAGCCGCCCTTCCAACTCCAGGGCTCCTACCGCAACATGAACAAGATCGCGGCTCGGATCTCCCCGGCAATGAACGACGCGGAACTGACCGCGCTGATCGACGACCACTACACATCGGAGGCCCAGACCCTCACCACCGGCGCCGAGGCCAACCTCCTCAAACTCGGGGCCCTCCGCGGCACCCTGGCCCCGCAACAGGCGGCCCGCTGGACCGAGATCACCACGTCCTACGTCCGTACCCAAGCCCTCGGCTGCACCGTGGACGACCCGCTGACCCGAGCGGTCGCCGCCCTCGGCCTGCTCGCCGACCGGATCGCCGCCGTGGAGAGCGCCATCACCCGCGCGACGGACCCCGACCACCGGCTGGACCTCCAGGGCGGGCGGCACGCGGCCCGGGATCACCACGGCCCACGACCGTGAACGCGGTTCCCCGAGAGAAGAAGAGGAACGGGCATGGCCAAGCCAGTGCATGCGGCGATCGGCGACACCTGGATCCGCTGTCTGATCTGCCAGAGCGACGAGTTCCGCAAGCGGGAGGTCAAGCTCAACAGCTTCGGCATGGAGTTCCTGAAGCTCGCTTGGGCCGATGAATCGGCTACCGGACTCATCTGCTGGGAGTGTGGCTACGTGCATCTCTTCGTGAACCGGGACATCCGGCTGTACCGCGTCAGGCAGTGACACGAAGCCGTTGGCGCGCGAGGGTTCTGCGTCGGAGACCGTCCAGGCCTCCGACGTCGTCTGGTCCTGCGGGACGGCCACCGCCGGGGTGAAGCGGGGCAGGGCGCCCGTAGGCGCGGAGGACCTGAGGGCCGTCAACGCGACACCACCGGAGTGTCACTGAACGCCGGAGTGACGCCTGTGGTCGCGTGCGAACGCGTCGAAGACCTGTCGTGCCGTGCCCCGGGTGTAGAGGAAGCGCTCGTCGAGGATGGCGGCCAGGTCGTCCAGCGCGGCTCGGAGCACGGCCGCGGACAGCCGGACATCAGGGTGGCGGGCGGCGGCAGCCCGGTCCGCCAGATTCATCGCGCCGGTGATCTGGCAGGAGAGGGAGATACGGTCGTCGCCGTCGTAGAAGTAGTAGGACTCGGCGTACTGCTGGAAGTCGACCGAGATCACGGACACTCCGGCAGCGAGGCTGTCGAGGACCGCCGCGCCCGCGTCTGCGTCGATCTGCTCGGTGGTGGGGTGCGTGCGGGCGAGATGCGAGAGCCGGAGGGCAAGGGCGCGCCGGCGGGCCAGGGCCGGGTAGATCCCGAGGGTCCACGCGACCGTCGCGCTCAAGAGGGCGAAACCGACGAGGGCTTCCATGGGGGCGAGGATGCGCAGCCATCCCGCGGTGGGTGCGATGTCGCCGAGGCCGAGGGTGGAGACGTGGACCAGAGATACGTACATCGCGTCCAGGAAACCTGCGTGGTCGGCGGGTCTGAGGCCGGCGGTGTACGTGAAGGCGTCCGGCATGTGCGGCCAGTAGATCAGGGCCCATCCCACGACCGCGGTAAGGGCCCACATCGCGACCACGGCCACCATGGCGACCGGCCCGGCCAGCCCAGAGGCGCGGCGCCGCGGGGTCAAGGAGGAGGGCAGCCGCCACAGGGCCGTCATCACGAGGCGGCTGAGACCACCGTGGCGCGTGGGGTGCCACAAGGTATGGAAGACGTCCCGCAGCAGGGTCAGCACCAGGGTCGCGCCCGCGGCGGTGATCAGCCAGTTCATCCGGGTCCCTTTCCCGCTCGCGTTCGCCTCGGCTTCCCGGTCCTGGAGCCCGCGTCGACCGGTGTCCACATTTCGATGTGTTCGCTCAGGACAACCTCAGATCCGGATAACGATCGCATTACCGACCCTTGGGGTCAGGGGCTCGGCACCCAGGGTAGTGACGTGCGTCACTAAAGATCCCATAAAGAGCGTGCTAAGAATGCGCAACTCCGTTTCCGGCCTACCCCTCGCCGGATCACGGAGTGCCGGCACGCACCGGCTTTGCATGGCCAGGGAGGTCACGGTCCGAGTCCGCGGACCATGCCGCCCGGGCCGCCGATCGGACAACGGATTTCGCTCCATGCCCGCCCGCACTCACACCGGCGCACCGCACAGCACCGGTCTGCGCCATCGAGGTAAAGCCTGATGTCACTCGACACCATCACCACGTCCGTAGACGAAGCCGTCAGCGGATTCTTCGAGCCCATCGCCAAGTGGCTCGGAGACATCGTCTTCTACTCCGTCCCCGTCAACGGGACACAGATTCCGCTGATCGTGGCCTGGCTCGTCGTGGCCGGTCTGGTCTTCTCCGGCTGGTTCGGCCTGGTGCAGATACGCAAGTTCCGCCTCGCCGTGAACGTGGTGCGCGGCAAGTACGACGAGGACGGCTCGGCCGGTGAGGTCAACCACTTCCAGGCGCTGACCGCGGCGGTGTCCGGGACCGTCGGCCTCGGCAACATCGCCGGTGTCGCCGTCGCCGTCTCCATCGGCGGTCCGGGCGCGACCTTCTGGATGATCCTCTGCGGCCTGCTCGGCATGGCCACGAAGTTCGTCGAGGTCACCCTCGGCGTGAAGTACCGCGAGGTGCACGCCGACGGCACGGTCTCCGGTGGCCCGATGCACTACCTGCCCAAGGGCCTGGCCGACCGCTTCGGCGCCAAGGGCCTGAAACTGGGCAAGGTGCTGGGTGTCCTCGCCTCCGTGATGATCCTCTTCTTCGGCCTCTTCGGCGGCAACCTCTTCCAGGTCAACCAGTCCTACGCCCAGCTCGTCTCCGTCACCGGCGGCGAAAGCGGCCTGATGGGCTCCTCGGCCGGCGCGCTGTTCTTCGGCATCCTGATCGCCGCCCTGGTCGGCATCGTGCTCCTCGGCGGCATCCGCTCCATCGCCTCCGTGACCAGCAAGCTCGTCCCGGCGATGGCCGGCATCTACATCGCCGCCTGCCTCGTGGTCATCCTGGTCAACGTCTCCGCGGTGCCGTCCGCGATCTCCTCGATCATCGAGGGCGCCTTCAACCCGCAGGGTGTCGCCGGTGGTGTCCTCGGCGCACTGATCGTCGGCTTCAAGCGGGCCGCGTTCTCCAACGAGGCCGGTCTCGGCTCCGCGCCGATCGCGCACTCCGCGGTCAAGACCAAGCACCCCGCCAGCGAGGGCCTGGTCGCGCTGCTGGAGCCGTTCATCGACACCGTGGTCATCTGCACGATGACCGCGCTGACGATCGTCATCGCCAACCCGGCCAGCTGGGGCGCGGCCCGCAAGAACGAAGGCCCCGGCGGCGTGACCATCACCTCCGACGCCTTCGCCACGGTCCTGCCCTGGTTCCCCTACATCCTCACCGTCGCGGTGATGCTGTTCGCCATCTCCACCGTGCTGACGTGGGGCTACTACTGCATGAAGGCGTGGACGCACCTCTTCGGCCGCAGCAAGACCAGCGAGCTGACCTTCAAGGTCTTCTACACGCTGTTCGCGGTCGCCGGTTCGCTGCTCACCCTGCAGACCCTGATCGACATGGCCGACGCGGTGCTCTTCATGCTCGCCGTCATCAACATCATCGGCCTGTACCTGCTCGCGCCCGTGGTCAAGCGGGAGCTGGACAAGTTCCTCGAGTTCGTCCGCCGCCGCGACGCGGGTCTCGACACGGACACCGAAGCAGACGAGGACGACGACCAGGAGCTGGTGAAGGCCAGCGTCTGACCGCCCCCGCGGCCCGGCTCCTGAGCGGGCTCGTACACACCTCGCGCCTTGGTGTGTACGAGCCCGCTCGTTTGCGTTTCAGCAGGTGAGAAGCCCTCTGGCGGTATCCGGGCATCTCCCATAGGGTGTAAAGAACGCGTCAACGGGGCAGCCGAGCTGCCGGTGACGCGCGGTGTGCCGGGAAGTCTGGTCGGCGATGTAGGGGCCGTGCGCCCATTTGCAGCCGACGCCCCGGAGGGCCACCGCCATGACCAGCCCACGCCCTCGCGTCGTGTTCGGACTCATGCCATGGCCCGAACGTCAGGCCATCGCCTCCGCCCTGCGCACCGAGACGATCGGCGGCCTCGTCCTGCTGGCGGCAGCCGTCGTGGCCCTGGTCTGGGCCAACAGCCCGTGGAGCGGGGCGTACGAGGCAATACGCGACTTCCACTTCGGGATACCCGCCCTCGGGCTGGACCTGTCGCTCGGGCACTGGACCGCCGACGGGCTCCTGGCGGTCTTCTTCCTCGTCGCCGGCATCGAACTCAAGCGCGAACTCGTCGTCGGCGAGCTGCGCACCCCCGCCACGGCTGCCCTCCCGGTCGTCGCCGCCGCGTGCGGCATGATCGTGCCTGCCGCCCTGTACGCACTCACCGCCGGCCTGGGGGGCGGCAGCCTCGACGGCTGGGCCGTGCCGATGGCCACCGACATCGCCTTCGCCCTCGCCGTCCTCGCCGTTATCTCCACCCACCTCCCCTCCGCCCTGCGGGCCTTCCTGCTCACCCTGGCCGTCGTCGACGACCTCGGTGCCATCCTCATCATCGCGATCTTCTTCACCAGCGACCTGAACTTCTGGGCGCTGGGCGGAGCCTTCGCTGGCTTGGGAGTCTTCTACTTGCTCCAGCGGCTCCGAGTCCGCGGCTGGTGGTTTTACGTACCGCTCGGTATCACGATCTGGGCCCTGATGTACAACAGCGGCATCCACGCCACCGTCGCGGGCGTCGCCATGGGGCTCATCCTGCGGACCACCCGCGACAAGGGTGAGGACAGCTCCCCGGGGGCCCGCGTATCGCACCTGGTGCACCCGTTCTCGGCGGGCATCGCGGTGCCGCTCTTCGCCCTCTTCGCCGCCGGCATCAGCATCTCGGGACCTGCGCTGGCCGAGGTGTTCACCAGCCCCGAGCCCCTCGGCGTCTTCATCGGCCTCGTCGTCGGCAAGGTCCTGGGCATCTTCCTTGGTACCTATCTCGCCGCCCGCTTCACCAAGGCGGAGCTCAACCCCGACCTCGCATGGGCCGATGTCCTCGGCCTCTCCGTCCTGGCCGGGATCGGCTTCACCGTCGCCCTCCTCATCGGCGAACTCGCCTTCCCGGGTGCGGAAGCCGGTGAGCACGTCAAGGCCGCCGTCCTCATCGCCTCCCTCACCGCGGCTGTACTCGCCGCCGTCCTGCTCCGGCGCCGGAACAAGATCTATCGGCATCTGTACGAGGAGGAGACCCTCGACGCCGATGCCGACGGCATCCCCGACATCTACCAGCGCACCCCCGCGCCCGGCTCCAATGGCTGACGCGAAGGAGACGGCGGGTGGGCAACGCTCCTGGGGATGGCGATCGTCATTGCCGCCCTCGTGATCAGGACAGCGGTCACCGAGCTGCGAGAACCCGGGGCCGGGCGTCGACAGTGGCGTTTTCTGCGGGATGTGCATTGGTGGCCGGGGCGGTGGTGGCATGTGTCCTCGCCCAGGCCGACTGGCGTCGGCCGGGTCGCCGGCCCTGACCTGGGCGTTGCTGGCGGGGGCCTTGGTCGCGTTAACCATTGGCGGACGCCCGCCTCCGGACTGACTCTCGCACGACCGTCGTCGTCAGATGCTTTCGGCTGCCGCCCGACGTTGAACGGCAGCACACTGAGCGCGAGCGGGCACCGTTCCGAGCGGTCGGTGCGGACTGGCAGGAGCGCCGAGGGCGTCTTCCTGTCGGCTCAGCCTTGGCCGGCCCGTGAGCCCAGCATGACCAAGCCTGTGATGAGCGTGGCGAGGCCAATGACCAGCACCGGAGATCCGGGGCCCGGCAGGACGTACAGCAAGGCGCCGGCCAGCGTCATAGGAACGCCGACGATCACGAGGGCGACCGCCATACGGCGTTCCGTGAGGTTGCACCGCACCCACCCAAGGAGCCTGCCTCCAGGCATCGCGATCAACTCTTCGCTCGCGAGTCCACGCAGCGTGGGGTCCGTTCGGCGCGCAGGAAGCACACTGCGGCCGCCACCACGAAGCCGAAGCCCAGGCCTGTGCAGGCCATGACGACGCCCGATGGTGCGTCGATCATGCGCGGGACGGCGTTCAGCGGCATCACGGCATAGAGGCAGAGGAAGGCCCATGCGTAGGGACGGACGGCCAGCCGCCGCCCCCGGAGCCCGCGCGGCGTCCAGCCGCCCAGCACCGCCAACGCCAGGGGGAGCACGAGCAGTGTGCCTACCGCCAGCGCGATGCCGTGGTACAGCGGATTTCCGTTCATGGACACCTCTCTGATGCGTACGCCCACGATAGACGGCCGATAAGTGACGCGTTCATGCCGGAGTCCGGCAATGTGCGGCTGTCCGGACTGCCGTCAGAGCCCCGTCAAGACGACGTAAGGGATACGTAAAGTAGCCGGTGGAGTGCCGGGAAGCCTGGTCGGCGGATACGGGACACATCTCTTCTCGAATCGGGGGCTTCTGCCATGGTGCTCGTCGCTGTCTTCGGTGTGGCGCTGCTGATCGCGGTCCTCTTCTCCGGGCTCGCCGCCCGCACCGTGCTCTCGACCTCGCTGCTGTTCCTCGCGGGCGGAGCCCTGGTCAGCGACGGGTTCCTCGGGCTGATCCACATCACCGCCGACAGCCCGATCGTGGCCGTCACCGCCGATCTTGCGCTGTTCGCCGTGCTGTTCACCGACGGCATGCACGTCTCCTTCCCGAAGCTGCGGGAAAACTGGAAGAATCCGGCCCGCGCCCTGGGGCTCGGTATGCCGCTGGCGATGGCCGGCATGGCGCTGATCACCCACTACCTCGTCGGGCTGGACTGGACGACGTCCTTCCTGGTGGGTGCGGTGCTGGCGCCGACGGACCCGGTGTTCGCCTCGGCCATCGTGGGGCGCAAAGAGGTACCGGCGAAGCTGCGCCAACTGCTCAACGTGGAGAGCGGCATCAACGACGGTCTCGCCCTTCCGGTGGTCCTGATCCTCATCGCCGTCGCAGGACCGACCTCCGGCCAGATGCAGGCATCCATCCCGATGATCGGTCTGGAGCTCGGGCTGGGGCTCCTCTTCGGGATCGTCCTCCCGTTGGTGGTCACCGGCCTGGTGCGGCTCCGACTGCTGGGGGCGGAGCCCAAGCTCCAGCCACTGCTGCCCCTGGCGACCGGCATCATCCTGTACGGGCTGTGCCACCTCACCCACGCCAACCCCTACCTCGCCGCCTTCTCTGCCGGCGCCGTCCTGGCATCCGTGTCGCCCGAGGCGAAGACGGTCTTCGAGCCGCTCGGCGAAGCGCTCGCGGAGCTGGCGAAGTTCGCCGCCCTGCTCGTCTTCGGAGCCCTGCTCACGCCCCAGCTCTTCGGCGACCTGTCACTCGGCGGGTACGCAGCGGTGATCCTGGCGATCGTCCTGATCCGCCCGGCCTCGCTGCTCCTGTCGCTGCTGGGCACCCGGCTGGAGCGGCGGGAGAAGATGGTCGCCGCCTGGTTCGGGCCCAAGGGCTTCGCGTCCGTCGTCTACGGCCTGCTGGTTCTGCAGGCCGGCATCCCGCAGGGCAAGGAGGCATACACCCTCATCGCGATCTGCATCGCCTTCTCGATCATCGCCCACAGCAGCACCGACGTACCGATCGCGCGCCTTTTCCACGTCGACGACCTCGCCGGAATCCCCGCCGCCGGCTCACCCAGGCCCTCCCACCCGCCAGTCACTACTGACCCGGAGACGAGCCGTGTCCAGTCGTAAGACGAGTCGCGGCGAGCGGTCACGCAACCGACGCAGGCGGCGTCTGCACGCCAAAGGGGTGCTGGCCTTCCTCGGCGGGCTGGGTGGCGTCGTGGTGCCTGCGGTCCTGCTCGCGCTGCTGCCCAGAACCGTCGCGGACGCGCGGGCGGCGGGCATCGGCCCAACCCTGCACCACGCCCCAGGCGCTCCCTGAAGAGGAATGCGTACGAACCGCCCCGGTATCGGGCCATGTGAGTGGTCGCCGTCGGCGAAGGCTTGGAGGCTCGCCGGCGGCCCTTCCGGTGCCCAGGGATCAGCAAGGCATGCCGACAACCGGTACACCAAGGTCACGTTGACGAGGCTGCCGAGCGGTTGCGTTCGGGTGTCTCCCGTGCGCGAGAACGGCGCTGGAGCATCTGTGCGTGGCGCGTCCGGATCGACCCGAAGTCGATTCAGTTCGGTGGACCGGGCGGGGGCGCTGCCTTATCGCCCGACCCGCTGGAGTCGCGACGTGCTGTGAGCGCGCTGACGGTGACGGCCTCACTGTCGGCCTCGGCGGCGTCGGCGAGGGCTTCGGCGGCGGCTTCCGCGGCTTTCGCCGCGTCGTTCGCGGCCTGGACGGCCAGGTCGTCCGAGGACGCCTCGCGTGTGGCCGCGGACTGGGGGAGGGCTTCGGTGAAGGCGCGCGTCACGTTCTGGAGGGCGGAGGTGACCTCGCCGGGTATCACCCAGAACGTGTTGCCCGGGCCCTGTGCGAGCTGGGGGAGCATCTGGAGGTACTGGTAGGCGAGGAGCTTGGGGTCGGGGTCGTTGCGGTGGACGGCCTGGAACACCTCGTCGATGGCTCGCGACTGCCCCTCGGCCTTGAGGATCTCGGCGGTCCGGTTGCCTTCGGCACGCAGGACGGCGGACTGCTTGTCGCCTTCCGCGGTGAGGATCTGGGACTGGCGCTGCCCCTCGGCTCCGAGGATGGCGGCCCGCTTGTCCCGCTCGGCCCGCATCTGCTTCTCCATCGCGTCCTTGATGGACTGCGGCGGGTCGATGGCCTTGATCTCGACCCGGTTGACCCTGAGTCCCCATTTACCAGTGGCTTCGTCGAGGACACCGCGGAGCTGGTTGTTGATGGTGTCGCGCGATGTCAGGGTCTTTTCCAGGTCCATGGAGCCGACGACGTTGCGCAGCGTCGTGACGGTCAGCTGTTCCACCGCCTGCAGGAAGTTCGCGATCTCGTAGGCGGCCGCGCGCGGGTCGGTGACCTGGAAGTAGAGGACGGTGTCGATCTCGACGACGAGATTGTCCTCGGTGATGACCGGTTGAGGTTGGAAGGAGACGACCTGCTCGCGCAGGTCGATGACCGGGTAGACGCGGTCGATGTAGGGGATGACCACGTTGAGCCCGGGCTTCAGGGTCCGGTGGTAGCGTCCGAGGCGCTCGACGTTGCGAGCGCGGGCCTGGGGGACGATCCGGACCGCCCGCACCACGGTGAAGACTGCGAGGGCCGCGACGAGCAGGCCGGCTATGAGGAACGCGGAGATCTCCATGGCTCACTCCCGGGGATAGACGAGCGCGGTGGTGCCTTTGATCTCGATGACATCGACGGTCGTGCCGGGAGGGATCACCAGCGTCTCGTCGTAGGCACGCGCCGTCCATTCCTCACCGCCGATACGGACCCTGCCACCCCACTTCGACACCTCTGATGTCACGTAGGCGGCTCCGCCGATCAGGGCGTCCACGCCGAAGCGCCCCTCCTGCGATGAAGACAAGCGGCGAAGCGCGACCGGGCGGACGAAGACCAAGCCGACCGTCGACACGACCGCGAACACCAGAAACTGCCAGGGAAGGGGCAAACCGGCGGCGGCGAATACGGCTGTGACCAGCGCTGCGCCCCCCAGCAACCCGAGAGCGGCGGTGAGGGTGATGATCTCCACTGCGCCCAGGATCAGAGCTGCAATCAGCCAGATCAGCCAGGAATCCATGCCCTACGCCTCCTCGCAAGCGAAGGAGAGTGGCTATATACCTTTTGTAGTGTTTTACCCATACGTTCTGCCGAGAACCGGGCTGCGCAGTCCGCGCGCTCCTGACCCGTGACCTGGACCTCGCGCGAGGCTTGGGCGGCGGCCGCTTCGCGATGCCATGGCTGAGGGATGAAGCCTTGAAGAGGTCCACGCCTTCGAGGAGGGCAGCCCCCCCGCAGGCTGTGCGTTTCCGCGGCCCGATCTCTCATCGTCAGCGGCCTGCGGCGTCCGCGGCCGGATCGTCGGTGAGCAGGATGAAGGCGGTGATCCGTTTGCCGACGGGTTCGCGGCGGACCTGAAAGGTCCGGGCGGAGGCCATGACGATCTCGATGCCGTGATGTCCCACGCGGGTGGGTTCTGGAGGCAGGATCGTCGGCAGGGCCGGGTTGCTGTCCCAGACGGTCACGTCCACGCAGCCGTCCCGGACTTGGAGGGTCAGCAGGCTGGGGCCGGGCGCGTATTTGCGGGTGTTGGTGACCAACTCGCTGACGACCGGCTCCACCAGGTCCAGAACGCGGTCCGAGATCCGCAGACCATGGACCCTCTGCACGCCGGCCAAGAAGGAGCGGGTAAGCAGCCGCGCCCCGGCGATCGGCTCGCTGCCCTCGAATGCGGCAGAGAGTGACAGAGGGCGGGGGAGTGGCGTGGTGTCCGGTTCGGTCCCCTCCGCCGCCTCGTCCGTGTCGGGCCGGTCTCCTGCCGGACGGCCACCTCGCCCGATCCACTGCCAGGTCATGGCTTGCAGGCTCCGGTCGACGGTGGGGCGGGGAGAGGGGGAGGTGGCGGTGGTTGTCGGCGTACGTCCTGAGCTCCCGTACGCCGACAGCGCTATCGGCGGCGGGCTGAGGCGGCCATGGCAAGGCCTGTGATCAGCATGGCCAGGCCGATGATGAGAAACGGGAATCCGGGGCCAGGCAGGATGTGCATGGCCGCTCCGGCCAGGGTGAGGGGCGCGCCAACCGCGGCCAACACCTTTCCGATCTGCCGTTCCGACACGGCCTGCTCCTTGCTCCGCGCGACCGCGGATGTGGGGTCGGGAGTGTCACGGCCGGTGAGGAACGCGGTGAGTGCCCCGGCGAGAAGTGCCCAGGCAGATGCCGCCCAGCCGAAGCGCTGACCGCCGATCAAGATGATGGCTGAGGCGACCGTCGCGCCGACCGCCATGGCCCGGGCATTGGCGGCGAATGCCCACTGCCGCTGGGCACTGCCCGGATCCCGGAGCTCGGTGAGCGCTGTCCGGATGACCAGGGCAGCGATGACGATTACCGGTGCCAACAGCGAGGTTCCACCATCGGCCATCAGATGTGGTGTCCGTCCGCGCCGACTGTCTCGGCTTTGGGAGCGGTGAGCCCGGGCCGGGGTGGGACACCGGGGAGTGGCGGTCGGGGGGAGGAAGTGTCATGTGGGTCGGTGGGCATCGCGGTTGGCTTTCGGCGTCGGCGAGAAAGGGCGCACTGCCCTGGGGACGCCGACCAGACTTCCCGGCACACCGCGTGCCAACTCTTGACACGTTGTTTACACCGTATCCACCGGAGGCCGGGTTGTCTGCCCCGCACCCGGCCCATGGACACTTCGGTGTCAGGTCGTGATCACCCCTGGCGGGAGGCACACCACCAAGCGGCGAGGGCCGACAGAACGAGTGCGCCGGCGGCGACGATTCCCGGCCGCTCACCAGGCGTCGCGTAGAGGGCGGCACCGGTGATCGTGAGGATCACTCCCATAGCGGCAAGCGGTGAGCCGGGACAGCGCATGCGAGCGCGGGGGTTCGCTCGGCGTTGGCCGGGATGGGAGTGGTGGCTCATGAAGGGACTCCTGGCAGGAGGGCTTTCTCAGAGCGAAGCTTCCCACGGGCTGTCCGCCGTGTCCGCTGGTTGTGTCCGGTCTCTCGTCAGCCGGGAGGTGGGAGGCCAGCGGGTCCCCTTGGCCGCTTCGTGCGGCCAAGCGGTGGAGGAACCAAGGTCCAATGGTGGTGAGCTGGACCCCCACCAGGGCCGCGGCGCCGGGGCCGCCACCGCTTCGTACAGGTGGAGCTGCGAGTGCGCACCGTCTACGACGCTCTGGGGAACGCGCCCAGCAGGCTCCCGACCAGCAGTGTGACCGCGACGGGTCAGGGAGAGATCTCGATCATCGGTCTCCGTACCCATGGGAGGCGGGAGTGGGGCGGCCCCGGTTGTTGGGCCGCCCCACTCCTGGGCCGGATCGCACAGCGGTCAGCTCCGGCTGGCCCTGCCTCCGTGGTCGGCGGCCCTTTCGCGGCGAGCTTTCTTCTTCCGGGTCCTCCTTCAGCCGGAGTGGCTGACGAGCAGGTCTGCGAGCTTGTTCAGCCGCTTGACGGTCCGTTCCTCGGTGGCGGCGGGTGCCGGCTCCATGCGCCGGCCGCGGTCGTAGTAAGCGCCGTTGACGATCTCGACGGCCGGGTCGCAGAGCCGCGCGACGTGGGCGGCGCCCTCGGCGGCCGAGGTGCCTTCGTGGCCGTAGAGGGGCCGCAGTGCGGTCTCACACACACCCGGATCGACGGAGACCGCGGTGACGCGCGGGTCGGCGGCGAAGACCGTGAGTGCCAGCTGGGACTGGGCGTAGGCCGCCAGCCTGGAGTAGCGGCGGGTGCGGTTGGGGTCGTTCCACATGATGGAGGCTGTGCGGTGCATTGAGGAGGAGACGTTGACGACGCGGCCGCCCGGGGCGCTGGTCAGCGCCGGTTCGAGGAGGTTCGTCAGGAGGTAGTGGGCGAGGAAGTTGACCTGGAAGGCGAGTTCGTTGCCATCGGGTGTCACGGTGTGGCGCTCGGGGGCGGCGACGGCGGCGTTGTTGACGAGGACGTCGAGATGCGGGTGCCCTGTGATGATCCGGTTGGCCAGCCGCTCGACCTCGTCGAGGTGGGCGAAGTCCGCCGCGCACGGGCGCAGTAGTTCTGCGTCGACGTCGGCGGTGGCGATGAGGCGGTCGGTGGCTGCCCGGGCCTCCTGCGGGGTGCGGCCGTGCAGCAGGACGGTGGCACCGCATTCGGCGAGCCGACGGGCGGTCTCGTAGCCGATGCCGGAGGTGGCGCCGGTGACCAGGATGGTCCGGCCGGACAGGAATGAAGGCATGGTGGTTCCTGTGGAAGGGCATAGCTGCGGAGGGGACACGAAGTGCCCCGCCGGCCATGCGGTGAGGTGAACGCGGGTGTGTGCGGACGCGAGTGCGCCGGCGTTGCATGGTGATCGCGGCGAGCCCGGAAGGGCCTCCCGCACGGGTCAACGGGTGCTAGCGCACTGGAGGGCGCGCAGGGCGCTTCGCGGGCGGCATCGACGTGAGCCGGGCACGGATCAGTCCTGATGGCGGCCGGTCGTCGTGGCGCTGACCGATGTTCACGGTATCCATCCAACGTGCTTGCGACGACGGGTTCAAGTGCCCTGACGGCTCCTTGACTCGGCTCTGACGGATCTCATCCGAGGCCGGGAACGGCGGACACCAGCAGGTCGATGAGCTTGATGCCCACGAAAGGCAGGATGAGGCCGCCCAGTCCGTACAGGGCGAGGTTTCTGCGCAGGAGATCGTGTGCGGAGGCGGGCGTGTAGCGGACGCCGCGCAGGGCGAGGGGGATCAGGGCGATGATGATCAGGGCGTTGAAGATGATCGCCGAGGTGATGGCGGACTTCGGGCTGTGCAGGCCCATGATGTTGAGCGCCTCCAGCCCCGGGTAGGCGGCAGTGAACATGGCGGGGATGATCGCGAAGTACTTGGCGACGTCGTTCGTGATGGAGAACGTGGTCAGTGCTCCCCGAGTGATGAGGAGTTGCTTGCCGATCTCGACGATCTCAATGAGCTTGGTGGGGTTGGAGTCGAGGTCCACCATGTTCCCGGCCTCCTTCGCGGCCGAGGTGCCCGTGTTCATCGCGACGCCGACATCGGCCTGAGCCAGGGCCGGAGCGTCGTTCGTGCCGTCGCCGGTCATCGCGACGAGCCTGCCGCCCGCCTGCTCGTGCTTGATCAGCGCGAGCTTGTCCTCGGGGGTGGCCTCGGCGAGATAGTCGTCGACGCCGGCCTCTTGGGCGATGGCCCTGGCAGTGAGAGGGTTGTCGCCGGTGACCATGACCGTACGGATGCCCATGCTGCGCAGCTCCGCGAAGCGTTCCCGGATCCCTTCCTTGACCACGTCCTTGAGATGGATGATCCCCACCACCCGCGGGCCGTCCCAGTCATGGACGGCGACCAGCAGGGGTGTACCACCGGACGCGGAGATCCCGTCGGACCAGTGCAGGGCCTCGCTCGGCACGCTCCCGCCGCGCAGCGAGACCCATTCGGCGACCTGAGCCGCCGCGCCCTTGCGGATGGCGCAGGCGGCGCCGTTGCTCCAGCTCAGGTTGATTCCGCTCATCCGGGTCCGGGCGCTGAAATGGGTGAACGTCGCATTGCTCAGCTCCCCCTCGGCGGGCGGCTGAAGGCCGTACTGCCGGGCGAGCACGACGATGGAGCGCCCCTCGGGGGTCTCGTCGGCGAGCGAGGCCAGCTGGGCGGCGTCGGCGGCCTTGAGGTGGTCCACCCCGGGGAGCGGCACGAAGGAGGCCGCCTCCCGGTTGCCGAGGGTGATGGTGCCGGTCTTGTCGAGCAGCAGGGTGTTGACGTCGCCGGCGGCCTCGACCGCGCGCCCGCTCATCGCGACGACGTTGCGCTGGACGAGGCGGTCCATGCCGGCGATGCCGATGGCGGACAGCAGGGCGCCGATGGTGGTGGGGATCAGGGTGACGAGGAGGGCCACCAACACGGTGGTGGTCTGGGCGGCGCCCGCGTGTGCGGCCATGGGCTGGAGCGTGACGACGACCAGGATGAAGGTGACGGTGAGCGCCGACAGCAGGATGTTGAGCGCGATCTCGGTCGGGGTCTTCTGCCGGGTGGCGCCCTCCACGAGGGCGATCATGCGGTCGATGAAGCTGTGCCCGGGGCGTGAGGTGACCCGTACGACGATCGAGTCGGAGAGAACGGTCGTACCGCCCGTCACGCCTGATCGGTCGCCGCCGGACTCCCGGATCACCGGGGCCGATTCGCCGGTGACGGCTGACTCGTCGACCGCTGCGGCGCCGTCGATCACATCGCCGTCGGCGGGGATCATCTCCCCCGCCTCCACCAGGACCACATCGAGCGGCTGGAGGCCGGCCGGTGAGACGGCCTCGGTCTCGGCGTGCCGGAGGTTCATGCCGTACGTCCAGTGACGAAGGCGCAGCGCGACGATGTCTGTACGCGCCCGGCGCAGCGACTCGGCCTGGGCCCGGCCGCGCCCTTCGGCGACGGCCTCGGCGAAGTTGGCGAAGATCACCGTCAGCCAGAGCCAGATGCTGATCACCCAGGTGAAAACGGACGGGTGGACCAGAGCCGAGAGGGTGGTCAGGACGGACCCCACCGCCACCACGAACAAGACGGGCTTCCTGACGAGTTCACGGGGACGCAGCTTGCGCAGGGCTTCCTGGAAGGAAGCCGCCGGCTGCACGGAGTCCAGCAGGGGCCGCCGCCCTGGGCGTCTGTGAGGTGGCCGGTTGACGGGAGCCTGCGACGGGGTCCGGACGGGAGGTACCTGCCGGGTGGCGCGGGAGGCATGGAGAGACCTATCGGTGGGATCGGCTGGGCCGGAACGAGGGATGCACCGCCGGGGGACCCGTCCCATAGGGGCCCCTCCGGCTCGTCACACGACGTTAGGATCCCCTGGCGGTGCAACGGGCAGGAACCTACCGGTCGTTGAGCCCATGCCCAGCGTCCGGAGCCGGTAATTGGCGAGGTCTTGACGGGTGTGCGGTGACTTCCGTCAGGACTCCGTCAGCGAAACATCAACAGGTATGGATCCGCCGGCCCTGCCGACTCGCTGAGGTTCCGGTTCCTGTACGTCACGGGGTGTCGGCGAGTGCTGGACGGTTTCCGTATGAAGTCCGACAAGACAGCGTCAGCACGGGCGCGGTCCGCCCGGCGCGGGTGCATCGTCGCATTGCGGGGCCGCCCCGCGTGGCCGAGAGAACGGATCGCAGATGGACCTGGAGAATGTCGTCGGGCTGCTCGTGGCCGTTTCCCTGCTCGCATACCTCGTGGCAGCCCTGATCAACCCGGAGAAGTTCTGAGCCGACGTCCTTCGGGGTCCGTCCCGAGACGGATGAACTGGAAGGTGACCGAATGCCCCGGTACCTGGCGAGTGACCGTGTCGCACTGATCGGGGCGCTCGTCCTGCCCTTCCTGGTCGCCCTCGCGCTCGTGCCCTTCCGCAGCCGGCTGGCGGAGACGAACGAAGCACTGATCCTGGTGGTGGCCATCGTCCTGGTGGCCGCCCGTGGCACCCGCCTCGCCGGGGCGCTCGCGGCCGTCTCGGCGGCGGCCTGGTTCGACTTCTTCCTGACCCGCCCCTACCAGCGCTTCACCATCACCGACCCGGACGACATCCAGACTGCCGTCCTGCTGCTGGTGGTCGGACTCCTCGTCGCCCAGCTCGCCGTCCGGGTGCGACGGCTCGAGGTGGTGACGGTGACAGATGCCGATCACCTCTCCCGCCTGCACGCCACCGCCCGTCTCGCTCAGCGCGCCGGATCTCCCGAGGCCGTGGTGGACCACGTCCGGGGCGATCTCACCGAGCTGCTGGAGCTGCGGGGATGCCGCTTCGAATACGGGTCCCTGCTCGGCCGCCCGCCACGGCTGGAGCACGACGGCAGTGTGTCGGTCGGTCGCCGCGCCTGGGATCTGGAACGCAACGGCTGGCCCGAGGGCGAGATCGAACTGCGCGCCAGTGGCAACGGTCACTACTACGGCCGGTTCATGCTCGCCCCCACGCCGGGTTCGGTGCCTTCGGTCCAGGCGCGCCGGGTGGCCGCGACACTCGCCGACCTGACCGGCTCTGCCCTCGACACGGCGTTGCCCGGCGAGGGCTGAACAGGGCTTGCGTATCGGAGCCGCGTAAGGATTCCGTCAAAGGCGCCACGTCCGGCGTATGGGAGCCGTCAAGGCCCCTTAACGACGCTTCCGGGATGCGGTTAGCTCTGGATCGGCCAGCTGGCCGATCTTTTACTTCCACTTCCTCCAGGAGCTCACGATGGCCGATGTGGCCTTCGTCGTCACCACGATCGCGGTTTTCGCGCTGGTGGCTCTCATCGCCAAGGGGGTGACGAAGCTGTGACTGCCGAGAACATCGTCGGCCTGGTCGTGGCCGTCGCTCTGCTGGGATATCTCGTTCTCGCCCTCGTCAAGCCGGAGAGGTTCTGAGTCCCGATATGAGCCCCGTTCTTGCTGACGTGCTCCAGGTGGCGGCGCTGATCGCCGCCCTGGCCCTGGTGCACCGCCCCCTGGGCGACTACATGGCCCGCGTCTTCTCCTCCGAGAAGCACCTGCGGGTCGAGAAGTGGATCTACCGCAGCGTCGGCGCCAATCCGAACGCCGAGATGCGCTGGTCCGCCTACCTGCGCGCGGTGCTGGCCTTCTCGGCCGTGAGCGTGCTGTTGCTGTACGTGCTCCAGCGCGTACAGCACGTGCTGCCGCTGTCGCTCGGCTTCGAGGCGATCACCCCGGACCAGGCGTTCAACACGGCCGCGTCCTTCGTGTCGAACACGAACTGGCAGTCGTACTCGGGCGAGACGGCCATGAGCCACGTCACCCAGACCGCCGGCCTGGCCGTCCAGAACTTCGTCTCGGCGGCAGTCGGCATCGCCGTCGCGGTGGCCCTCGTACGCGGTTTCGCCCGCTCCCGCACGGGCGAGCTGGGCAACTTCTGGGCCGACCTGGTGCGCGGCACCGTCCGCATCCTGATCCCCATCTCGGTGATCGCCGCGATCCTGTTGGTCGCCGCGGGCGCCATCCAGAACTTCGGCGGCATCCACGAGCTCACCACGGTGACCGGGCAGACCCAGAGCATCTCGCCGGGCGCGGTGGCCTCCCAGGAAGCCATCAAGGACCTGGGCACCAACGGCGGCGGCTACTTCAACGCCAACTCCGCCCACCCCTTCGAGAACCCCAACGGCTTCTCGAACCTGCTGACGATCTTCCTGCTCCTGGTGATCCCCTTCTCGCTGCCGCGCACGTTCGGCCGCATGGTCGGCAACGTCAAGCAGGGCTACGCGATCGTCGCCGCGATGGGGACGATCTGGTTCGTCGGCGTGATCCTGGTGACCTGGATCGAGTACGCCCACCCGGGCACCGCCTCCCAGCTCGCGGGCGGGGCGATGGAGGGCAAGGAGCAGCGGTTCGGCGAAGGCGCGTCCTCGCTGTTCGCGGTCTCCACCACCATGACCTCCACCGGGTCGGTCAACTCCTTCCACGACTCCTTCAGCGGCCTGTCCGGCGGTGTGCTGCTGCTCGGCATGATGCTGGGCGAGATCGCGCCCGGCGGCGTGGGCTCCGGCCTCTACGGCATGCTGATCATGGCGGTCATCGCGGTCTTCCTGGCCGGTCTGATGGTGGGCCGCACCCCGGAGTACCTGGGCAAGAAGATCGGCACCCGCGAGATCAAGTTCGCGGCCTGCTACATCCTCATCACTCCCGCGCTGGTACTGGTCGGTACCGCCGTGGCGATGGCCCTGCCGGACGGCAAGGAGGCCATGACCAACGTCGGGGCGCACGGCTTCTCCGAGGTCCTGTACGCCTATACCTCCGCCTCGAACAACAACGGCTCGGCGTTCGCCGGCTTCGGCGCCAACACGCCGTTCTTCAACACGACGCTGGGCTTGTGCATGCTGCTGGGCCGCTTCCTGCCCATGGTGTTCGTGCTGGCCCTGGCCGGCTCGCTCGCCGAGCAGAAGCCCGTCCCCGAGACCGCGGGCACCCTGCGCACCGAGAAGCCCCTGTTCACGGGGCTGCTCGTCGGCGTAATCCTGATCATCACCGGTCTGACGTTCTTCCCGGCGCTGGCGCTGGGGCCGCTCGCCGAGGGGCTGGGGTCATGAACACCAACGTAAAGAAGCACGAGGACCCGATGTCCACCAGCACGGGGACCCCCGCGCCGCACAGCGATGTTCCGACGGGGCACAAGCCCGAGAGCGGCCGCGTGGGCGCCGGTCTCTTCGACCCCAAGCAGCTGCTGAAGTCCTTCCCGGACGCGGTCCGCAAACTCGACCCCCGGATCATGATCAAGTCCCCGGTCATGTTCGTGGTCCTGATCGGGTCGGTGGTCACCACCGTCCTGGCGATCACCAACCCGACGGACTGGTTCGGCTGGGCCATTACGGCATGGTTGTGGCTGACCACGATCTTCGCGAACCTCGCGGAGGCCGTCGCCGAGGGACGGGGCAAGGCGCAGGCCGACACTCTTCGCAAGGCCAAGACCGACACCGTCGCCCGCCGCATCGTCGGCAAGAACGAGGAGCGCGTCCCGGGCACCGAGCTGCGCATCGGCGACCTGGTGGTGTGCGAGGCCGGCGACATCATCCCCGGCGACGGTGACGTCGTCGAAGGTGTCGCGTCCGTGGACGAGTCCGCCATCACGGGGGAGTCCGCCCCGGTCATCCGCGAGTCGGGCGGCGACCGCAGTGCGGTGACCGGCGGTACGAAGGTCCTCTCGGACCGGATCGTCATCAAGATCACGACAAAGCCGGGCGAGACCTTCATCGACCGGATGATCAACCTGGTGGAGGGCGCGGCGCGGCAGAAGACGCCGAACGAGATCGCGCTGAACATTCTTCTGGCTTCCTTGACGATCGTCTTCCTGCTGGCCGTGGTCACGTTGAAGCCGTTCGCGATCTATGCGGGCGCCGACGAGCAGACCTCGATGATCGTGCTGACCGCGCTGCTGGTCTGCCTGATCCCGACCACGATCGGGGCCCTGCTGTCCGCGATCGGCATCGCCGGCATGGACCGCCTCGTCCAGCGCAACGTGCTGGCCATGTCCGGGCGAGCCGTGGAGGCGGCCGGAGACGTCTCGACGCTGCTGCTCGACAAGACAGGCACGATCACGCTGGGCAACCGGCAGGCCGCCGAGTTCGTCCCGGTCACGGGCACCACCGAGGCCGAACTGGCCGATGCTGCCCAGCTGTCCTCGCTGGCCGACGAGACCCCCGAGGGCCGCTCGATCGTGGTCCTGGCGAAGGAGAAGTACGGGCTGCGCGAGCGCCACCAGGGCGAGCTCGCCCACGCCGAGTGGATCGCGTTCACCGCCCAGACCCGTATGTCCGGTGTCGACGTCGACGGCAGGAAGACCCGCAAGGGTGCGGCCGGTTCGGTCATCACCTGGGTCAAGGAGCAGGGCGGTCAGGTCTCCGACGACGCCGACCTTCTCGCCAACCGCATCTCCGAGGCCGGCGGCACGCCGCTCCTGGTGGCCGTGGAGGACGAGAAGGGCGCGCGCGTCCTCGGTGTCATCCACCTCAAGGACGTGGTCAAGGAGGGCATGCGCGAACGCTTCGACGAGCTGCGGCGCATGGGCATCAAGACCATCATGATCACGGGAGACAACCCGCTGACCGCGAAGGCCATCGCGGAGGAAGCGGGTGTGGACGACTTCCTCGCGGAGGCGACTCCCGAGGACAAGATGGCCCTCATCAAGCGGGAGCAGGCCGGCGGAAAGCTCGTCGCGATGACCGGCGACGGCACGAACGACGCACCCGCCCTGGCCCAGGCCGATGTCGGCGTGGCGATGAACACGGGCACCTCGGCCGCGAAGGAGGCCGGGAACATGGTGGACCTGGACTCCAACCCCACCAAGCTCATCGAGATCGTCGAGATCGGCAAGCAACTCCTCATCACCCGAGGCGCCCTGACCACCTTCTCGATCGCCAACGACGTCGCGAAGTACTTCGCGATCATCCCGGCCATGTTCGCGGTCGCCTACCCGGGCCTGGACAAGCTCAACATCATGGGCCTCGCCTCGCCCGAGTCCGCGATCCTCTCCGCGGTCATCTTCAACGCGCTGATCATCATCGCGCTCGTCCCGCTCGCCCTCAAGGGCGTCCGGTACCGGCCGACCAGCGCGGACAAGATGCTCCGCCGCAACCTCGGGATCTACGGCCTGGGCGGCCTGGTCGCCCCGTTCATCGGCATCAAGCTCATCGACCTGCTCATCTCCCTCATCCCCGGAATCGGCTGATCGCCATGAACAACTCCGTCTCCAACACAGGCCGTCTCCTGGTCGCCGCGCTACGGATGCTGCTGGTGCTGACCGTCGTGACCGGCATCCTCTACCCGCTCGCCGTCACCGGGGTCGCCCAGGCGCTCTTCCACGACAAGGCCAACGGCTCCCTGGTCAAGGCCGACGGCAAGGAGGTCGGCTCCTCGCTCATCGGCCAGAGCTGGGACCTCCCCAAGAACAACCCGGATGACGAGGAAGAGGCAGCGCGCCCGGACCCCAAGTGGTTCCAGCCGCGCCCCTCCAACAGCGGCTACAACCCGCTCGCCACCGGCTCCAGTCAGCTCGGCGCGTCCGACTCCCGGCTGGTGCAAGCGGTCACCGATGCCAAGAAGCAGGTTGCCGGGTTCAACGGCGTCCCGGAGTCCGAGGTGCCCAAGGACGCGGTCACCGGCTCCGCCTCCGCGATCGACCCGCATATCTCCCCGGAGTACGCGGAAATCCAGATCAAGCGCGTGGCCAAGGAGAACGGCCTCACCGAGCAGCAGGTGGCCAAGCTGGTCGAAGAGCACACCGAGGGCCGTACCGCCGGCTTCCTCGGCGAACCCCACGTCAATGTCCTCAGCCTCAACCTGGCACTCAAGGCGCTGACCAAGCGCTAGGGCCTGCCTTGAACGGGCTCCGGAGCCGGCCAGATGCGGAACTCTCGTGTCCGGCCGGCTCCGCCCCATACCCAGCACACCCACCACGGAAGGAAGGTGCCACAGCGATGACCAGGGTCCTGGTGGTGGAAGACGACCCGCAGCTCGTCCGCGCCCTGAGGATCAACCTCCAGGCGCGCAAGTTCGACGTCGAGTCGGCGACCGACGGCAGGTCGGCCCTCCGCCTCGCCGCCACCCGCAAACCGGACGTCATACTGCTGGACCTCGGCCTGCCCGACATGGACGGCATCGAAGTCATCAAGGGCGTACGGGACTGGAGCCGCGTCCCGATCCTCGTCCTGTCGGCCCGCCACACCTCCGAGGACAAGATCAGGGCGCTCGATGCAGGAGCCGACGACTACGTCACCAAGCCCTTCAGCATGGACGAGCTGCTGGCCCGGCTGCGCGCAGCGGTCCGCCGCCAGGAGGCCGCTGAGCCTTCGCAGGAGACGGTCCTGGTGACGACCGACGGCTTCACGGTGGACCTGGTGGCCAAAAGGGTCCGGCGTGATGGCCGGGATGTCCGGCTCACTCCGACCGAGTGGCACCTGCTGGAAATCCTCATCACCCACCCCGGCAGGCTGATCAGCCAGCGTCAGCTGCTGCTGGAGGTGTGGGGCCCGACGTACGAAGACAAGACCAATTACCTGCGCGTCTACATGGCCCAGCTCCGGCGCAAACTGGAAGCAGACCCGGCACATCCCAGATACCTGATCACCGAGCCCGGCATGGGCTACCGCTTCGAAGGCTGAACGACATGAGACGCGGCACATTCCGGATCTACCTCGGCGCCGCCCCGGGCGTCGGCAAGACGTACGCCATGCTCTCGGAAGGGCACCGCAGGATCGAGCGAGGCACCGACGCCGTCGTCGCCTTCGTCGAGCACCACGGCCGCCCCCGCACCGAGGTCATGCTCCACGGACTCGAAGAGATCCCGCGGGCCGAGCTGGAGTACCGGGGTGGCGTCTTCACGGAGATGGACGTGGACGCCGTCCTGGCCCGCCGCCCTGCCGTGGCGCTCGTGGACGAACTCGCCCACACCAATGTTCCCGGCTCCCGTAACGCCAAGCGCTGGCAGGACGTCGAGGAACTCCTCCAGGCGGGCATCGACGTCGTCTCGACCGTCAACATCCAGCACCTGGAGTCCCTCGGAGACGTCGTCGAGGCCATAACCGGGGTCCGGCAGCAGGAGACCGTGCCCGACGAGGTGGTCCGCAGGGCCGACCAGATCGAGCTGGTCGACATGTCCCCGCAGGCCCTGCGCCGGCGCATGGCCCACGGCAACGTCTACAAGCCGGACAAGGTCGACGCGGCCCTGTCGAACTACTTCCGGCCGGGCAATCTGACCGCCCTGCGCGAGCTGGCGCTGCTGTGGGTCGCCGACCGGGTGGACGAGTACCTCCAGGAGTACCGGGGCGAGCACAACATCCGCTCCACCTGGCAGGCCCGTGAACGCATCGTCGTCGGTCTGACTGGTGGCCCCGAAGGCCGACAGCTCATCCGCCGGGCCGCACGTCTCGCCGAGAAGGGCGCGGGCGGTGAAGTCCTCGCCGTCTACATCGCCCGCAGCGACGGGCTCACCTCCGCCTCACCCAAGGAACTGGCCGTCCAGCGCACCCTGGTCGAGGACCTCGGCGGCACCTTCCACCACGTCATCGGCGACGACATCCCCGACGCCCTGCTGGAATTCGCCCGCGGCGTCAACGCCACCCAGATCGTCCTCGGCGTGAGCCGCCGCCGCCCCTGGCAGTACGTCTTCGGCCCCGGCGTCAGCGCCACCGTCGCCCGTGAGTCCGGACCCGACCTCGACGTCCACATCGTCACCCACGACGCGGCCGCCAAGGGCAGGGGCCTACCCGTGGCACGCGGCGCCCGCCTGGGCCGCTCCCGCAGCATCTGGGGTTGGCTGGTCGGCATCGCCGGACCGGCACTCCTGACCGTACTGCTGCGCACTGTCGTGCCCGACCTCGGGCTCACCAACGACATGCTGCTCTTCCTCACGCTCACCGTGGCCGCCGCCCTGCTCGGCGGACTGTTCCCCGCGCTGGCCTCGGCTGCCTTCGGGTCCCTGCTGCTCAACTACTTCTTCACGCCGCCGCTGCACCTGTGGACCATCGCAGACCCCAAGAACATCGTCGCCATCGCGGTCTTCTTCGCGGTCGCCGTCTCCGTCGCCTCCGTCGTCGACCTCGCCGCCCGCCGGACCCACCAGGCCGCCCGGCTGCGCGCCGAAGCCGAGATCCTCTCCTTCCTCGCCGGCAGCGTCCTGCGCGGCGAAACAGCCCTGCCCGCCCTGCTGGAACGGGTCCGCGAGACCTTCGCCATGGAATCGGTGGCCCTGCTCGAGCGAGACAGCGAGGTCGAACCTTGGACCCTCGCGGCCGGCACCGGGCCCGCCCCGGCCGCGCGACCGGAGGACGCCGACGTCGACATGCCCATCGGCGAGAACATGGCCCTCGCCCTCACCGGCCGCGTCCTCCCGGCCGAGGACCGCCGGGTCCTCGGCGCCTTCGCCGCCCAAGCCGCCGTCGTCCTCGACCACCAGCGCCTGGTCGGCCAGGCCGAGGAAGCCCAGCGGCTCGCCGAGGGCAGCCGAATCCGTACCGCGCTGCTGGCAGCCGTCAGCCACGACCTCCGCACACCCCTCGCCGGAATCAAGGCATCCGTCACCTCCCTCCGCGCCGATGACGTGGAATGGTCGGAAGAGGACCGAGCCGACCTGCTCGAAGGCATCGAAGAGGGAGCAGACCGACTCGACGCACTGGTCGGCAACCTCCTCGACATGTCCCGCCTCCAGACCGGCACCGTCACCCCGCTGATCCGCGAGACCGACCTCGACGAAGTGGTCCCGATGGCCCTGGTCGGCGTACCCGACGACAGCGTCGAACTCGACATTCCTGAAACCCTCCCCATGGTCGCCGTCGACCGCGGCCTGCTGGAACGGGCAGTCGCCAACATCGTCGAGAACGCCGTCAAGTACAGCCCAGACGGTCGCCCCGTCCTCGTCTCGGCCAGTGCGCTGGCCGAGCGGGTCGAACTGCGCGTCGTCGACCGCGGCCCAGGCATCCCGGACGAGGCCAAGGACCGCATCTTCGAACCCTTCCAGCGCTACGGAGACGCCCCCGCCGGAGCCGGCGTGGGCCTCGGCCTCGCGGTCGCCCGCGGCTTCACCGAAGCCATCGGAGGCACCCTGGCAGCGGAGGACACCCCCGGCGGCGGTCTGACCATGGTTCTCACCCTGCCCATCGCGGACAAGGTCCCCAGATCCGCCCCCGACCTCCCCAAGGCGGCACTCACCTGACACGCACGGCAACCCGGCCTACCTTCCGGCTCACCTTGATGGACCCTGCTGCTGCCGTCGGGGGGACGCTCGCTCCGGAACCTCGTGCCCCGTTCGGGACTTGCTGCGTGGCCGGGTAGGGTGACGCCGCTGGTCCTTGACGCACTCCTGACGCTCGGGCCCAATGGTGGCGTCGAGTCGGAGGGAAGTCGGTCGAGTGCCCGGACACGCGGCAAGACTGTGGCATTCGCTGTTCACCACTCATCCGGCCCGCACTGTGGTCTGGGCGTTCGCGCTGGTGATCGCCGTCGGCACGGCACTGCTGATGCTGCCGATCGCCTCCCAGGACGGCTCGACGACGGACGTCGTGACGGCGCTGTTCACGTCCACCTCGGCGGTGTGCGTGACGGGTCTGGTCGTCGTGGACACCGCCACGCACTGGAGTGGTTTCGGTGAGGGCGTCATCCTGGCGCTGATCCAGGTCGGCGGCTTCGGCATCATGGCCCTGGCATCCCTGCTGGCTCTGCTGGTATCCGGCAAACTGCGGCTGCGCATGCAGCTGACCGCGGCAGCGGAGACCAAGAGCCTGGGCATCGGCGACGTTCGCCGTGTCCTCCTCGGAGTCGCGGGCTGCACGCTCATCGTCGAACTCGCGGTGGGCGCGTTCCTCGCCCTGCGGCTGCGCTTCGGATACGGCCGTTCTTTCACCGAAGCCGCCTACTCCGGTTTCTTCCACGCGGTATCGGCGTTCAACAACGCCGGCTTCGGCCTGCACGGAGACAGCCTCACTCCGTACGCCCAGGACCCGTGGGTCACCCTCCCGATCGCCGTGGCCGTGATCCTGGGAGGCCTTGGCTTCCCCGTCCTGCTGGAACTGCTGCGCCATCGCACCCGGCGCCGCACCACCGGCCGCCGCAACTGGTCGCTGCACACCCGTCTGACGATCGTCACCAGCGCCGCCTTGCTGTTCATCGGCACCGTGCTCACCAGCCTGCTGGAATGGACCAACCCGGGGACCCTCGCTCCTTTCGACTGGGACGAGAAGATCCTCAACGGCTTCTTCTACTCCGCGATGAGCCGCACCGCCGGCTTCAATGCCATCGACATGGGCGCACTCAACGCCACGACCATCCTGTTCACCTGCACCCTGATGTTCATCGGGGGCGGGAGCGCGGGCACGGCCGGCGGCATCAAGGTGACAACCTTCGCGGTCTTGGCCGCCGCGATGCTCGCAGAGGTCCGGGGCGAGCCCAACTCCACCGTGATGGGCCGGCGCCTTGCCCCGCACGTGCTGCGTCAGGCCCTGACCGTGGCACTGCTCGCCGTGGGACTCGTCATTGCCGCCACCCTCGCCCTGCTCACCGTCACCAAAGCCCCCTTCGAGGCCGTCCTCTTCGAGGCCGTCTCCGCCTTCGCCACCGTCGGCCTGTCCACCGGCATCACCGCGGACACCCCCGACTCCGGCCAGCTGATCCTCATCCTCCTCATGTTCGTCGGCCGACTCGGCCCGATCACCCTCGTCTCGTCCCTCGCCCTGCGCGAGCGGACCCGCCGCTACCAGCTACCCGAGGAGCGACCCGTCATTGGGTAACTACCTGCACTCCCTGCGCCGTCGCCGCCGCAAGCGGCTCCTGGACCTCGGCACCCACGCCGCGGCTGACCAGCGCGTCGCCGTCATCGGCCTGGGCAGGTTCGGCAGTTCCCTGGCGAACGAACTGACCCGGCGCGGCTGGGACGTGCTGGGCATCGACACCGACGCCACCCTCGTGCAGAAGCACAGCGACGTCTTCACCCACACCGCCGTCGCCGACTGCACCGACCCCGAGGTGCTCCGACAACTCGGCGTCGGGGACTTCCCCAGTGTGGTCGTCGGCATCGGCACCGACATCGAGGCAAGTATTCTCGTCGCCTCCAACCTCCTGGAGGAGAACGTCCCCAACATCTGGGCCAAGGCCATCAGCCGCCAGCACGGCCAGATCCTCGAACGCCTCGGCGTCCACCACGTCGTCCTCCCCGAACACGAGATGGGCGAACGCGTCGCCCACCTCGTCACCGGCCGCATGCTCGACTTCATCGAGTTCGACGACGACTACGCCCTGGTCAAGACCATCACCCCGGCCGTCGCCACCGGCATCCCCCTGGGCGAGAGCGCCGTACGCACCAAGTACGGCATCACTGTCGTCGGCATCAAACGCCCTGGCCAGGACTTCACCCACGCCACCGCCGAAACCGTCGTCGAGAAGGGCGACGTCATCATCGTCACGGGCAAGACTCGCGACGTGGAAGCCTTCGCCGAACTCAGCTGAGCCCAGGCGCCATTCCCGCTGCGCGGGTCGGGTCGGGGCGTGGCGTTCTCGGGGTGTTCTGGCGGCCGCGCCCGCATCCACAGCGAGAAGGGCATCCGATGGAGCGGTCGGCCCCTCCCAGCAGCGGCTTGACCATCCAGCCGGATGATCGCTTCCGCTCACAGCTCCAGGTCGGTGCGGACGAGCCGGAATGCCGCCGCCGGGTCCGCGGTACGGGTGACCGTCCGGCCCACGACAACATGTGAAGCACCAGCGGCAACAACGGCACCACGCGTCGTGCCGGGCCGGGCGTGCTCACCTGGGGACTCACCAGGAAGCGTGACTCCCGGCGTGACGATCAGGGCGCTGGTTCTCAGCACACCACGCGGTGGCCCGGCTTCCTGCGGCGATGCGATGACGCCATGGCAACCAGCGCCTTCCGCCAGCCGGGCCAGCCGCAACACCTGCTCCTCGGCCGAGGCTGAGCCGGCGACGCCGATGTCAGCGAGATCGGAGCTCGTCATGCTGGTGACGATGGTCAGAGCCAGCACGCGAAGGCGTGGAAAGTCGCGGGCCGCGGCGACGGCGGCGGACGTGATGCCGGTGTCGCCTACAAATCCCATGCCTGGCGCGACCTGCTGACAGTAGCCGGGATCACCCACAAGCGAACCCGGCCCTACCGGCCCCCGACCAACGGCAAAGTCGAACGCCTCAACCGCACACTGCTGGAGGAATGGGCCTACGCCCGCCCCTACCAGTCAGAAGCCGAACGAGGAGCAGCGTTCCCCCAGTGGCTCCACACCTACAATCACCACTGCGGACACACCGCCCTCGCAGGCAAACCACCCGCCAGTCGCGTCCACAACCTCACAGGGCAGTACACCTAGCCCGCTGCAGACGACCGGTCCAGCTTCTCCTTGTGGATCCGCCAGCGGTCCAGCAGGCCCAGCAGTTCCTTCTGCATGAAGTCGAAGAACTCCGCCGTCTCCGCGACCCGCGACCCGGCCGGAGAGCCGGTGCCCAGGCTGGCCGCGCCCTCCCGCAGGGTCTTCTCCCACAAGGTCAGCACTTGGTCCCGCCGGCTGAAGGTCTCGTACCAGAGCTCGTTGTGCAGCACGTACCGGTCCCGTCGCGAGCCCGGTTCCCGCTCGCGGCTGACCATGTCGACCTGGGTCAGGTACGAGACCGCCCCCGACACCGCCGCCGGGCTGATCTGCAGCGCCTCACCCAGCTCCGCCGATGTCATGGCGCCCTCGTCGCTCGCCAGCAGCTGCGCGAAGACCCGCGCCGCCATCCGCTGCATTCCCCCGTCGGTCAACTGGGCGGCGAACCGCTCCACGAAGCGGGAGACCGCTTCCTCGTTCCGTTCCGCGTCCATGCCCGTCACCCTCCAGACTTTACGCGATCTCCAACCTTCACAAATTTATGAAAATAGCGTACGTTCGGAAGAATGACGAAGGCAATCAGCGTCGCCGGACTCCACAAGGCATTCGGCCGCACCCACGCACTTGATGGACTCGACCTCTCGGTCTCGACCGGCGAGGTCCACGGGTTCCTCGGCCCCAACGGCGCTGGCAAGTCCACCACCATCCGGGTCCTGCTGGGCCTGCTGCGCGCCGACTCCGGCGCCGCCGAACTCCTCGGCGGCGACCCGTGGGCCGACGCCGTCGCCCTCCATCGCCGCGTCGCCTACGTCCCGGGAGACGTCACGCTGTGGCGCAACCTCTCCGGCGGTGAGGTCATCGACCTCTACGGGCGGCTCCGCGGCGGCCTCGACCGCGCCCGCCGGGCCGAGCTGATCGAGCGGTTCGAACTCGATCCCACCAGGAAGGGGCGTACGTACTCCAAGGGCAACCGGCAGAAGGTCGCCCTCGTCGCCGCCTTTGCCTCCGACGTCGAGCTCCTCATCCTTGACGAGCCCACCTCCGGCCTCGACCCGCTCATGGAGGGGGTCTTCCGGAGCTGCGTCACTGACGCCCGCGCCGCCGGCCGCACCGTCCTCCTCAGCTCGCACATCCTCAGCGAGGTCGAGGCCCTCTGCGACCGGGTCAGCATCATCCGCAAGGGCCGCACCGTGGAGACCGGCAGCCTTGCCGAACTGCGCCACCTGACCCGTACGTCGATCAGCGCCGAGCTCGCCGGCCCGCCGAACGGCATCGCGCACCTGCCCGGCGTCCACGACGTGGAGGTGGACGGGCTGAAGATCAGCTTCCAGGTGGATACCGACAAGCTGGACCCCGTACTGCGCTCGCTCACCGAGTCGGGTCTGCGCTCGATGACCGCGAACCCGCCGACGCTCGAAGAGCTCTTCCTGCGCCACTACACGGACGACGCGGACGGCGGAAACGGCACGACCGGCACGGATGGCTCGGACGGTACGGACGGCACCGCGAAGGCAGGCGTGTCGCGATGAAGAGCAAGAACGACGCGAGCCGGCACGTGATGACGGACCAACTGGCCGGCAACGGCGCCCTGCTGCGCCTCGCCCTGCGCCGCGACCGCGTGATGATGCCCGTCTGGATCCTGGTCGTGGCCATGATGGTGGTGAGCCTGCCGGGCGCCCTGGAGTCGGTGTACGGGACGGCCGCCGAACGGGCCGAACTCGCCCGCGCGGTCAGCGTCAACGGCTCGCTGCGCTCCGTGTACGGGCCGCTCTTCGGCGACTCGCTGGGCGCTCTGACCGCCTGGCGCGGCGGGGGCTTCGCCGCCCTCCTCGCCGCGATCATGAGCCTGGTCATCGTGGTGCGGCACACCCGCGAGGAGGAGGAGACGGGCCGTCAGGAGCTTCTCTCTGCCGCCATGGTGGGGCGCCGAGCTCCGCTGACGGCCGCGCTGCTGGCGGCCCTGGTGGCCAACGGCCTCGTCGTGCTGCTGGTGACCGCCGGCCTCGCCGGGCAGGGCGCGGGCGGTGCGCTGGCCCTCGGGCTCGGCATCGGCGCCACCGGGATGCTGTTCGCGGGGCTGGCCGCCATCGCGGCGCAGTTCACCGAGAGCGCGCGGCTCGCCAAGGGGCTCACGGGAGCACTCATCGGCGTGGCCTTCGTGCTGCGCGCGGCCGGTGACGCGGGGTCGGTGGACGGTTCGTCCGCGCTGACCTGGGTCTCGCCGCTGGGCTGGCTGGAGAACGTACGGGCCTTCGCCGGCGAACGCTGGTGGGTGCTCGCCCTGTTCGCGGCGGCCGGGGCCGCGCAAGTGGCGGCGGCGTACGTACTGGCCGGCCGCCGTGACCTGGGCATGAGCTTCCTGCCGGCCCGCCCGGGTCCGGCGCAGGGGCGGCTCGGCTCGGCCGGGGCGCTGGCCTGGCGGCTCCAGCGCGGCAGCCTGACCAGCTGGAGCCTCGGGTTCCTCGCCGCCGGGGTGGTCTTCGGCGGGATGACGGACGGCGCCACCGAGCTGATCGGCGACAACGCGAAGTCCCGCGAGGTCATCGAGCGGATGGGCGGGCAGAGCGATCTCGCCGACGCCTTCCTCGCCACGATGGCCGGGATGCTGGGCATGGTTGCCGCCCTCTACATCGTCTCGGCGGTGCTGCGGCTGGGCGGCGAGGAGTCGGGGCAGCGCGCCGAATCGCTGCTCGCGAACGCGGTCGGCCGGCTGCGCTGGGCCGGCGGCCACCTGGCCGTGGCCTTCGGCGGATCGGCACTGATCCTGTTCCTGGGCGGGCTCGGCCTGGGCGCTGGGCACGGCGAGGACGTGGGCGCGGTGGTGGGGGCCTGCCTCGCGCAGCTCCCGGCGGTGTGGGTGCTCGGGGCGCTGGCCGCCCTGCTGCACGGCGCGGCCCCGAAGTACGCGGTGGCCGCCTGGGCGGTGGCCGGGACCGCGCTGGCCCTGGGCTGGATCGGCCCGGCGCTGAACCTCCCGCAGACCGTTATGGACCTCTCGCCCTTCGCCCACCTGCCCAAGCTCCCGGGCGCGGAGGCCCTGGCCTGGGGCCCGCTGCTGACCCTGACCGCCCTGGCCGCGGCCCTGACGGGCGCCGGCCTCGCCGCCCTCCGCCGCCGCGACATGATCACCTAGCTCTGACCGGCACGGTTCACCGGGTCACGGCACCGCGCCGGACGCCGCGACCCGGCGTTGTCGACGAGGGCGCTCGAACCTTGATGTCAAGTGGCTGGCGTTCGGCCGATGCGATGCGGGATCGTTGGCTCCTGATGATCGACGACGAAACTGCGGTTGCCGGCGGCGGTGAGGCGGCGGAGCCTACCAAGCCTCGGGCGCCCTACAGTGAGCGGCCCATCGCGCGCGCCCGGCAGGTTAAGGCGCAGGAACTGATCGAGCGGCTCGTCGCCGAGGGGCGGGTCCGGATCGCTGATCCCGATGACGACGAGGTCGCGGAGTGGCGGCGCGTCGTCAATTACGCGAAGCGCCACGGCCTGGAGCCGGCGGGCAAGCGCATTGAGAAGGTCCCTTATAGCGGGCCGGGGCTGGAGCTGTTCCTTAGCTTGGCATTTATCCTCTGCGGGCTTGGTGTTCCTTGATTGATTCGGCTCGTTTGACGGTCTTGCCGACGTTGTGGTGCTCGGCTCGGTGCTTGTTCTTCGTGCCCAGGGGTCGTCCGGGGCCGGGTCGGGATGGTTTCGGTGCGGCTGCAGGGCGGGCCGCGGTTGCACGGACGTTGCGAAACCCCCGCCGGACCCGGGCGGGGGTGAGGCGACGAGGTTCGGTTCGTCGTTCCCAGGGCCGCCGGAGGTCTTCGGTGAGGGGCCGGGCGAGACAGAGCTGGGTATGTGCGGCGATGATCAGCCAGGTCCACAGATCAGCGGTGTCGGCGCGGCGGATCTTCGGTGCGGTCCATCCGAGGGTCTGTTTCATCAGCCGGAAGGTGTGCTCCAGGTCGAAGCGGCGGAGGAACGACTGCCACCACCGGTCCACGTCGGCCGACACGGCCGAGGTTGCGGAGCACCACAGCCAGACCGGCTTCGGGTCGCGGTCGCCCGGCAGGTACTCCACCTTCAGTCGCATCAATGTGCCGTGCAGGACAGGCAGTTCCTCTTCCGCATGCTCCAGCCAGGGGCCGCGGTGAGTGAGCCGGGGATGCATCCGGTTCCAGGCCATCGTCTCTGCCTTGCCGTAGCGGGTGGTGTCCGTGGCGGTGGTGACGTCGGGCTGGTGCCATGTGTCGGGCTTTGCGAAGGTAAGGACGCCGCCGTGCCGGCGGGGTCGTCCGCCCTTGGGTCCGGAGCGGGCGGGGCCCGGGTCGCGGAGCATGACGCGGTCCGAGCGCAGTCGTCCGAGCAGCACGACGGGCAGGTCCTGCAGGGAGTGGGAGAGGTAGGTGACGTCGTAGCCGGCGTCCATCACGATCAGGATCTCGGGGTCGCCCGGCTTCCAGTGTCCCGCGTCGGCCAGGCGTTCCACGACCTCGCGGAGCTGGGCGGCGGTGACGAGTGTCGCGTCGTCCGCGGGTCCGAGCCGCAGGGCGTCCAGTAGACGGCACCAGGAGGTGCGGCCTGTTTCCAGGGCGGCGACGAAGGAGTACGGCCAGCCCGGGATGAACTGGTCCGTTTTGCGGTCGCCACGTCCGTAGACGTGGCAGAACAGCCGGTCGTCGCTGGTCGGAGCGTCGGGGCGGAGCCAGTTGCTCACGTCGACAGCCAGTACGATCCGCCCGTCGGCCGTCTTCGGCAGCGGTAGGCCGGCCAGAGCGCGTCGCAGACGCGACGGTTCGGTCCAGCCGCGATCCAGCCCCGCGTACAGAGCGCCGTGTCCGCGCCGGTGTTCGGCCGTCAGCGACAGCTCGACCAGGGTGTTCACCGGCCCGTCCGCACACAGCACCGCGTCGGTGAGCTCGAAGAGCGCGTCAGCCCGGGCATACAGGCAGTCGTAGAACTCGACACGAAAGCGGGACAACACCTCCAATGCCTCGCGTCCGGACACGTCGGCAGACAGACTCATACACAGCGGCCGTTCTCTGGTGCTTTGTTACTCGACATCTCGAAGCGTGGAGAACGGCCGCCTCCGCTGTCCCGGGAAACACCGCAGATCAGCAGGTCGGGTGACGAGCGAGGATAAACGCCAAGCTTAGAAGCCGTATCTCAACCGATCTTGGAACGTGCGGGTCGAACAGGCTTCCCGCGTGAGTGATCTCCGGGTGGCCGGTGCATGAAGGCAGGGCCTCCTGGTAGCTCGGGGATGCGAATCCTTACCGAGTACCCGGAGGCCCTGTTGTCGCAGTTGTACGCGCCTGCGCCCGCCCATTTCAACTCGTCCGACGTGTCGTGCGATTGCCTCGCGCACGTGTACGGCAACGCGGCCGATCATCCCGCCCGGAAGCCGCACTACCCCTCGGACATGTCGGACGAGGAGTGGGCGGCGGTCCGCCCTCTCCTACCGGTCCCGGCCTGGCTGGAGGGCCGGGGCGGGCAGCCCGAGGGCTACTGTCACCGTCAGATGCTGGACGCGATCCGCTACCTCGTCGCGGGCGGGATCTCCTGGCGGTCGATGCCGGTGGACTTCCCCGCCTGGGCCCGGGTCTATGCCTTCTTCCGCCGCTGGCGCGAGAACGAGCTGATCGCGGAGTTCCACGACCGGCTGCGGGGACACGTTCGAAAGCGGGAGGGCCGCGAGGCGCAACCCAGCGCGGGGATCATCGACGCGCAGTCGGTGAAGGCGGCCGCCTCGGTGCCCGCCGCCTCACGCGGCTACGACGGAGGCAAGCAGGTCAACGGGCGCAAGCGCCACATGATTACAGATTGTCTCGGTCTGATCCTGGTCGTCGCGGTGACCGCCGCGAACATCGGCGACCGCGAGGCAGCCCTCCCCTTGCTGGCCCGGCTGCGGAACCTGCACCGGGACATCACCCTGGTCTGGGCCGACGGCGGCTACACCGGCGGCCTGATCGACTGGTGCCGGCAGAAGCTCGCGCTCACCCTCGAGATCGTCAAACGTACCGACGACATGGAGGGGTTCGTGGTGCTGCCCAGGCGGTGGGTGGTAGAGAGGACGCTGAGCTGGTTGATGCATTCGAGGCGTCTGGCCAGGGACTACGAGACCCTGCCCGCGACCAGCGAGGCGATGATCCTGTTCTCGATGATCACGCGGATGGGGCGCCGGCTGGCCCGGCCACGAGCCGCCGTCCGGCACTGAACATCCCCGAAGCCTCCAGGAGCAGCCAACCGCGCTCGCCCAGGCGTTTCGCCTTCGAGCGCACTCCTTCGACCTTCGCCGGCACCGTCGTATCGATCCCCAGCGCCTCCGCGATGTCCTTGGCCCGCACCGGCTCCGGGCCCGGCCGGTCCTGGAGGACATTCAAGATCCGCTGATTGTCCGGTGAGAGGACCGACACCGACAGCCCCTCCCGCCACGCAGGCACCACGGCCCCCGGCACCGACGCGGCCACGGGCTCAGGGCCGGGCTCGGGCGGCGCGACCCTCTCCTCTCCGCCCTCCGTGACGACGGCGGTCTCGGCCGCGGACACGGCCAGGGCATCAACGAGTTCCTCACGCGCGATCACCCGCCGCTCCAGCTCGACCTCAGCGGCCTCCAGCACCGCAGCCGCCAACACCGCGGCCTCCCGAAGCTCTTCGGCCCGCACACGAGCAGCCGCCTCGCGCTCCTCCAGCAAACCCAGAATCGACGCCACCGCACGCACCTCGACGATCAGACGGAAACAGGACGCAGGATCCCTCCCTCATCCCACCGAAACCATTCCTGACCAGCGAAGACTCAACGATCACGTTCGGTTGAGATACGGCTTCTTACGGAGGGCCCGCATCCTAACGCGCGGAGCCAGCGGCCGAAGGTGGGCGGGGGGCTGGTTCCTGTCGCCGCTCGGCTGGGTCACCTGCATCCGGTGGTGGCTGCGCTCAAAGACGACGAGCGTCGGCTAGTGATGCCGTCTGCGCTGCGCCGTAGGTCGCTTCTGCTGTTGCAGGGTCTGGCGGCTGAGGCGGTACGGCGAGGGCATGAGGTGCGGCGGGCGAGGTCGTGCTTCTCCCGGCGCGAGGGTGGAGTGGATGTCACTGTCGATGGCTTTGCGTACACGGTCTCCGCCAGGCAGGAGTTCCCGGAGTCCACGAATCCGGAGCGCTCCGCTCGTCTCGTTGTGGAGCTTGCCCATGGTCTGACCGGTCGGCCTGGTCGCTGGCGGGATCGGAAGACCCGGACACTTGAAGAAGCCTTGGGCCTGATTCTTGAAGAGATCGAGGCGCGAGCTGTCGAGGACACTCGGCGCCGGCAGGATGAACGGCAGGCCAGGGCAGAAAGCGAGGTCCGTTGGCAAGCGGCCATGGACGCGGCGAAGGAACAAGCCCTTCGTGAACAACTTGCCCAGGTGCTGCGTGAAGAGGCCGGGGGGTGGCGAGAAGCGGCTGCTCTCAGTGCGTACTGCATGGCACTGGAACGTCGTATCGGAGAGTCGGACGGCGCCGGGGACGAGGCGGCACTGGACTCGGCCCGACGCTGGTTGGAGTGGGCAAGGGAATATGTAAAGTCGATAGACCCCTTGAGCGGGCTTCCAGGCATGCCCCACACACGTGAACCCACGCCGGAGGAGCTTAAGCCTCACCTCAGGGGATGCAACCCCCACGAACCGGAACCGCGTCGCTGAGGGTGGCGGCGCAGTGGGCCCGGGCCAGGCAGCTCATCACCCGTCATCACCCCTGCGAACCTCAACCGTGCTGGGTCGGTGCTGACTTAGACACGCCCAGCCCCGATGCCTTCGGTGGTCATCGGCAAGCTGTGCAACCAAGATCGGACGGGCGAACTTGGCGACAGCGGTCTGGGCGTTGACGGTGTGTGGACGGTGGAAGCCAGTCGCTGCAGACCGATGCGAACCGACTTCTGCGGGAGTTGCGGGGCACAATTCTGCCTGTCGGGCGCAGGTTTCTGCATAGGCGGTGAAAATGCTGGGTGTCGAGACTTCTGAAGAAGAGAGGGTCCTTAGAAGGCGCCTGCTCTATCCGCTGAGCTGCGGGGGCTGACCTGCGAAAACGCAGCTTCCGAACATGAGCCGTGTGTCGCTGTGCCACACATGGGCCACAAGGGTACGTGTGGGGCGTCCGGCTCCGGCTTTCAGCCTCTCACGGGATCTTTACATCCTCGAAGGCCGGGACGGAAACAATTCGGTCTCCGTCGCTGTTATGGCCCCTGGATACAGCGATGCATGGGGGTGCTGAGACTGAGGCTGTTCGATGTGAACGGTGGGGGCGCGGTGGAGATCACCGCGAGGCCGGCGGAGCTGGAGCGTCATCTGCAGGACGTGGTCGAGGGGAACATGGAGCTGCTGCTCGGGGTCCGGTTCCTGGCCAGCGAGTACAGCACGGGGCCGGTTCACGGTGGCAGGATCGACTCGCTCGGTATCGACGAGAACGGCTCGCCGGTCGTCGTCGAGTACAAGCGTGGACGCGACGCCGGTGTCATCACGCAGGGGCTCTTCTACCTGTCGTGGCTCGTCGACCACAAGGCCGAGTTCCAGCACCTGGTCCGCGACCGGCTCGGGGATGCGGCCGCGGCCCAGGTTCTGTGGAGCGCGCCCAGGCTGATCTGCGTTGCGGAGGACTTCACGCGCTACGACGTCCACGCCGTACGCGAGATCCGCCGCAGCATCGACCTGGTTCGCTACAGCTACTTCGGCACCGACCTCCTGGCCCTTGAGCCGGTGGCCTCCGTCGTCGCCGACGGAGCGGTCCGAACCGACCGCCGGCAGCGCAGGGCGGCGCCAGCGGACAGGGCGGCGTCCGCCTCCCGGGTACCAGACCTGAGGGCCGCGCTGGAGGAGCTGCTCCTGGGACTCGGTGACGACGTCAGCCGGATAGACCGCAAGCAGTACCGGGCGTACCGGACGCTGCGGAACTTCGCCTGCGTCAGCCACGGCCACCAGCAGGAAGTCGTCATGACCCTCCGCCTGTCGCCCAAGGACGTTGACCTGGTCCCCGGCTTCACCCGGGACGTCAGCGAGATCGGCCACCACGGAACGGGCGACCTCGAAGTCCGGCTGCGCGCGGACCGTGATCTCCGGCGAGCGGAGCCACTGCTGCGGCAGGCCTACGAGGCTGTCTGACCGCACGGCGGGCGGAGGCGTCGAGTTGTGGTTCAGGCAGCGGCGTCGGCCTTTCGTGGTGCGAACAGGGGTGGCGGTGTCCTTCCATGATGCGGCGAATTCGGGAATTCGGAATTCGTGAAACCGCTGATATAAGAGGCCCCTGTTGCACCTGACCGTCCGATGCTCCATCCGGATCTCGACGGGGCACGGCCGTCTGAGAGCCGTAGCCTCGTGGCCGGGACGATGCGATAGCCACTGGTCGACGGCCGCGCTGCATGCGCAGTGAGACCCCGCCGAGGGGGGATTCGGCGGGGTTTCACTGAGAGTTTTCAGCGTTGCCTCTCCAGGGTGAGGACGGCTCGCGCGATGGACGTCATCCGGTTCGGGCTGATGCGTGACCTGCGGAAGATCCGCCAGGACTTCAGCCGGGCCATGCCTCGTTCGACGGGTGCGCGGGCCTGGGCGAGCGCGCGGTTGACGGTGCGCTGGGCCTACCACGCAGGACAGGCTCATTGCCCGGAACGCGAAGCTTCGCCGCCGGAACCAGGAGCTGGCCTCGGACCTCGCTCTCGCCGTCGCTCAGATCCAGTTCCTCGCCCTCAGATCTGCCCGGCTCGAGGAGGCCCTCGAGGCCAGCATAAAGGTCACCCACATCAACGAGAGGCGCCCGCGGAACTGAAGGATCTGACGTCGCGCCGACCCCTAGACGCGCTATCTCTAGTTAGCTAGAGTTATAGTATGAGCTATCCGTTCAGGGTCACAGACGCGACGGTCGACGTCGTTGAAGCGCTCCTCTCCGGCGATGAGGAGCTTTACGGCTTGAAGATCGCCAAGATGATTGACCGGCCGAGCGGCAGCGTCGTCCCCATCCTGATGCGCCTCGAAAGCTGCGGCTGGGTCCTCAGTGAGTGGGAGCAGGGCAACGCCGCCCGCGGGCCCCGGCGCCGGTTCTACCGGCTCCACTCCGACCATGCCGGCGAAGCCGCAAGCCTGGTGCGCGAGAAGAAGAAGGCACCCCGCAAGATCATGCCCGCGATCCTCCGCCCCGGCCTTGGAGGCACCCGATGACCACCGAGGCCATCCTCTTCCTCGTCACCGCCGTCATCCTGCCCATGGCCTTAACGGAGCTCGGAGACTGGTGCCCCCGCCTCGCCAAGAACCTCGTCCGGTGGACTGCCCGACGGCTGGGCGATCCGCAGGCGATCGAGCGGTACTCCGAGGAGTGGACCGCAGAACTCGAACGGTTGCCCGGGAAGCTGGCACACATGGGATTCGCGCTGGGCTACTTTGCGCGGCTGCCGCAACTCCGCTGGTCACTGCGGACTGCACGCCGAGCGAGCCGACCTGGGCAGCCTCTCGAGCAACTCCTGCCGACGCGCACGCCGAACGCCCTGAGCTACGGCCTGACAGTGCTCCCCACGGCCGATCAGCGCCAGGCCTGTTTCACCTTGCTCGACGCAATCCTCGACGTCAGCCCAAGTAGCCAAAACCGGCTGCACTTGCTCATGGGTCCAGCGGGATGCGGCAAGTCCACGACCGTCCGCTGGGTCAGCGAGACCCTGGCCAAGGCGGGCGCGAAGACGCACTACGTCTGGGCGCCCGACTGGGCGACGCAGAGGCGTCCCCTGCACGTGAGCCCTGAGCTCCGAGACCGGCTAACGCAGGCAACTCAAGGCCTGGGACTCCTTGTCGTTGACGAGGCCGACGAAACGACCGTCGAAGTCCTGGAAGCCCTGCGGTTGCCGTGTTCCGTGCTCGTGGTCAAGAGGGACACCGGCGTGCTGGGCGCGGAGGCAGAGCTGACACGACGGCCTCCGATCCTCGGGGCTGTGGTTGACATGGGTCCCGCTTTCGTGATGGGGGGCTATCCGCAACGGGGTCCTGGAGTTCCTAACCCCCTTCCACCGGTCAACGGTCAGTTCTGAAGACCGGCCACAACCGCGCCTACCAGGGCGCCGGCCCCTGGGTCACCACCGGACTCAAACGGCCACCGGGCGGTGAACTCACCCTCACCCAGCGCACCGTCAACCGGGCCCTGGCCGCGGCGAGGGCACCGGTCGAACGCGGCATGGCACGGCTGAAGTCATGGCAGATCTTCCGCAGGTCCCGCGTCAGCCCCAACCGCATGACCGTCATCACCAAAGCCGTCCTCACTCTGGAGAGGCAACGCTGAAAACGCTCACTCAGACAGTAGCTCTTCGGCGTGTGCATCGGATCGTGACGGTGGCTGCCTGCGTGTTGGCTGTCCGAGCCTGGTGCGGCCGACTGCGACCAACCCGTCAGCCACTCGCCCATCCGCGCGCGTTTCATGATCGTATGCATGGGCACGTATGGGCGCATGCAGCGAGGACGAGTGAAGTGGTTCAACATCACCAAGGGGTTCGGTTTCATCAAGCCGGAGGGCAGCGACCAAGACATCTTCGTCCACATTTCCGCCGTCTCGGCAGCAGGCCTGAACACCCTCAATGACGACCAGGAGATTGAGTTCGAGATCGAGGAGAACCAGAAGAACGGCAAGGCGTCCGCCATCAATCTGAAGGTTGTGGACTAGGCCGTATTGCTAAAGAGAGCTGGTGGGCCGGGTGCACCCCAGACTTCGCCGTCGAGCAGCTCCATTCCCAGTACGGGCCACGCCTCCCGCCTGCGACGGTGCAGTCGCGTGGTGACCATCTCGCTGCGTAAACTGTTGGCTCGTGTGTCTCTCTGTGATGTCAACGTGCACACTGACGGTTACCCGTTCGACCGAAGGACTGAGCCGTGCCCGGCCGACCTGAGATTGTCTGCATCTGCGGCTCTACCCGGTTCGTGGACGAGATGCGTATGGCGAACCGTGATCTGACTTTCGCAGGTGTCATCGTCGTCGCGCCAGGCGAAGCAGACGAGTTGATCACCAACGAGCAGAAGACCGCGCTGGACGCCCTCCACCTGCGCAAGATCGACCTGGCTGACCGGGTTCTGGTCGTCAACCCCGGCGGGTATGTCGGCGAGTCCACGAGCAGGGAGATCGCATATGCCCACGCCACCGGCAAGTCGATCTCGTTCACCGATCCCGTCTGACCAGTAGACACTTCGTGGTGCGCGCGGGCAACGAGTCTCGGTCAGCCTCGGAGCGTGTTGCTAGAGGGTCTTCGAAGTCGTCGGGCGCAGCCTTGTGCTGTGTCGCGTGACGTGATCTCTGATGAGGCGTGGGCCGTGCTCGAGCCTCTGTTTCCCGCTGTGAAGGCTACGGGCCGTCCGCAGATAGACCGACGCACGGTGGTCGAGGCGACGGCGTGGCGGTTTCGCACCGGGGCGCCGGTTCAGCGCTTGGAAACCGGGCGGGGCGATGTGGCCGGGGGCGGGACCGCAACCGGCTGATGGATGAGGTTGGGGGCTGAGCCGGTGGCGCGGAGTGGGGGCGGCTGGTGGCTGTAGCCGTGCGCGAGTTCGAAGGTGATGTCCTGGATCAGGGATGTGGGGGCGTGTGTGGAGAGGCGGATGGCCCATGTGAAATTGTCGGCCGCGTTGCCGCCCCAGATGGTCCAAGCCGGCAGCGGGTTTCCTTGCTTGACGTGGGTGTCGAAGCGGAGGCCTGCCCCGTCGGTGGTGGGTGCGGTCCAGTCGATCAGCTGGGCTCCGCACTTCAGGGGCCAGCCTGCGTCTTCCAGGGGACGGGACGCTTGGGCGAGGTCCTCCTCCTTGACGGGGGTGGCGGCGCCCAGCCCCCAGCCTCATGAATTCACCGTAGGGGTCGGTGTTGGTGACAGAGCGTGAGAGTAGCGAGGAAGGGTGCCTCGACCTGTGATGATCTGGCTTGCTGAGGGCTGGATCATCGTGGGAAGGAGGCACCCTTCGGGTGTCGGAGCTTACCGAGTGGTCGGAGGGCCTGTCGCTGTCGGCGGGCGGACGGAAGCTGGTGGGCAAGGCCGGGATCGTGCCGGTGCGGCGTCTGGCGGACAAGATCGGGCTGACCGGCGCGCTCAGCGGCGCGTTGGTGCGGCGGGGCTTCCATCCGGTCCATGACCGGGGTGGGGTGCTGGTGTCCGCAGCGTGTGCGGTGCTGCTGGGCGCGCGTTCGATCGCCGGGATCGCGGTGATGCGGCAGGCGGCGCTGGTGCTGGGCCGGCCGGCCTCGGCCTCGACGCTGTACCGGACACTGGACGCGATCGGCCCGGTCCAGCTGGCGAAGATTACCTCGGCGCGGGCGAAGGTCCGCTCTCGCGTCCATGACCTGCTTGACCTTCGCCCGGGCGGCTTCCCGTGGATACGCGTGGACGGCAGGCCGCTGACCGGATGGAGTGTGCTGGACGTCGATGCTTCCTTCGTGCCCGCGCACTCGGACAAGGAGGGTGCCGAGCCGCACCGCAAGGGTTTCGGCCTGCACCCGCTGCTGGTGTTCCTGGACAACACCGACGAGCACCTGGTGTGCCGGCTCCGGCCCGGCAGTGCGGGCGCGAACACCGCCGAAGACCACATCGAGGTCTCCACGGAGGCGGTGCGGCAGTTGCCGACCCGCCGCCGTAGGAAGGTCCTCTTCCGCGCCGACGGCGCCGGCGCAACGAAGGAGTGGCTCGCCTGGATCACCTCCGGTGGTGGCAACAAGGCCAACACCTGGGAGTACTCGGTCGGCTGGAGCCGGGACGAGGACTTCTGGACCGGCCTGGCCAAGGTCCCCGAGAAAGCGTGGACGCCCGCGCTCGACGCAAAGGGCGACCCCCGCCAGGACGCCGCCCTGGTCGAGATCACCGACCTCCTCGGCCTCTCGGGCTGGCCACCGGGCCTGCGGATCATCATCCGTCGCGAGCCCGTCCACCCCAAGTACACCAAGGACCTCAAGCCCTACGAGCAGACGACCGGGTTCCGGTACACCGTGATCGCCACGAACACCGTCGGCCGGCAACTGCAGTGGCTGGACGCACGCCACCGGGCCCACGCGCACGTGGAGTCCGGGATCCGCAGGTCAAAGGCGCTGACCCTACTGCGGCTGCCATCGTTCAAGTTCGCCCTCAACCAGGCCTGGTGCACCCTGCTCGCCCTGGCCATGGACCTGCTGTCCTGGCTGCAACTGCTCGCACTCGACGGGCGCCTTGCCCGTGCCGAGCCCGCCGCCGTCCGCACCGACCTGCTCGACGTCCCCGCCAAGCTGACCGACCACGCCCGCCGCCGCGAACTCAAGCTCGACCCTGCCTGGCCCGCCTCCCACCATGTCGTCGCCGCATGGGAACGGGTCCAGGCCCTGCCCGACCCCGGCTGACCAGCACGCCGCCGCCCCACCCACCGGAAGGAGGAGACCCGCAGCACCCTCGGCGAGTGGACGCCGACGACACCCGCGACGACACGCGGCCCACCGGCCTACCCCGCGGCAGCCAACCCACAGAACAAACCATCAGGAAGCAGACACCCAGCCGAACCACCTACGCCGGCGCGCGCACGTGAACGATCGAGGCCAGGAGTCTTCGGTGCTGAGGCTGTTGAGGAGGACACGCATGATCTCGACCGGAGTGGCTGGGGTGGCGGTGGCGTGCCAGTGGCGTTCGCCGACGGGTGACTCGTAGGCGGCGATCGTCCAGAGGCTGTCGCCGTGGGCTGCGTCGTGAAGGAACTCGACGCGCAGGGTGAGGGATTCGTGGCTGGCAATGGTGGTCTCGTCGTGAGGGCGCCATTTCTCCCATTCCCCGTGGGTCGTGAAGAACTCGTTGAGGAGGGCTTCGTGGTCGCCAGGGCCATTGGCGTACACAGGTACCAGCTGTGACGCCTCCTCGGCCGCGACGGTCATTGGCGTCGCTGTCGGCGCCGTGGAGGGTGGTGCCACCCCCAGGGCTTCGCCGGCGGCTCGCTCGATGTCAGTGAGAGGGGCTGGTCCGGGGCGGACCGCAACGGTGTGGCGGCGATGGAAGTCGGCCACTGCCTCGGCCTCGGAGGTGTAGTCCGTCTCCTCCGTGCGCAAGTGGTCTTCTCCGTGGAGGTGGACGCTCTTGCCTCCGGTGTAGGTGCCCACTGCGAGGGTGGTCCAGTTGTCACGGGCGTGGAGGTGGATGACGAGGCGGCCGGCGGCGATGTCGTCGTGGATCTGCTGGGCTTCACCGGTGGCCTCGCGGATCTCCTCCCGAGTCAGCCACGTCCAGTGCGTTGGGGCGTTGCCGTAGGTCCACTCGGTGTCGATCTCCTCCTGGAGGGCGGCGGTGATCTCCACGATTGCGCCGCTCTGACGGAGGGCGAAGGCGGCCTTCTCGGCATGGTGGGGTTCGTCGTGGTCGATTCGGGCCAGGACCATGCTGTTGTCGCCGGTCGGGCGGAATCCGTACTCGGTGAGCACGGCGCGGGCGAGGTAGCGGTCGGGGGTGCTGATGGTGGCGATCACGGCGCTGCTGTGGTCGGGGTGGAGGGCCAGGTGGACATCGTGGGTGTCGGGTGTGGCGTGGGGCATGCGGCTCGCTTCTCGGGTCCGGCCAGCGAGTGGCCGGCCGGACCCGGTCGGGTGGGTTTATCGGGGGGATCGTGAGGAGGCGGGTGGGAGGCTGGTCCGCTGAGGAGAGGGCCCGGCCCGGGAGGCTGGGACAGGCGGTGTCGGCGGGCGTCCCGCTGGCGTCCGGCCGGTGGCCTGCTGCCAGCGGGCCCGGACCCCGGCGAGGTGGGCGAGGGCCCGGCGACTGCCGGTGATCACTTGGTGAGGGGAGTTCGTCAGGTCCTGGGTGAAGGCCTGGACATGCAGCCCCGTGAGGTGGGCGCGGTGCAGGAGGGAGCGCCGGAGGATCTGCTCGCCCCAGTGCTCTGGGGTTCCTGCCGGGGTGGCCAGCAGCTCCAGGGCTTCCTGCGAGCCGAACGCGGCTGTCAGCAAACCCTGTTGCTGGGCCTCCCAGAGCACGGTCACCTTGTCGACCGGCTCTCCCCGACCGGCCAGGGAGGTCAAACACCGGTACAGCCCGCCGTACAGCACGGTGGTGAAGTCCTCCGGGCGCAGCCACCGCATCGACGCCAGTGCCGCCGGATACGCGGCGGCCGTCGACAGCAGCAGCTGCTCCTCCCCGGCGGCTTCAGTGCCCTCCTGGTGGTTCGGCGGTGCCGGCGGTGGGGTGCGGGGCAGTGAGCCGGGATGGGAGGGGAAGGTGGCGGCCAGATGATCGAGGAGCGCGGTAAGAGCGTCCGCCCGGCGCAGCGTCACGGCGGTGGGGTCGGGGAGCCCGGGGTCGTTCGCCGCCTGGACGAGGAGGCCGGCGTGCATGAGGACGGTTCGTCGGGCGTGGTCGGACCGGACCATCCGCGCGTAGGCGGGGGCGTGAGCGGGATCGGGGCAGGCACCGGCCAGGGCGTGGAGGTAGCTGGGGGTCAGCCCGCGGGCGTGAGGGCGTGCGTGGGCGAGGACGGCTGCGATCCACACCGGTTCCCTGGCATGGAGGTCTGGGGCCGGTGCGGTGAGCGTGGCCATCGCCGCGAAGAGTGCCCGGTGGTTGGCGGAGGCGAAGCGATCGGGGTCGAGGGGGCCGATCGTCTTGATCCGGTGCGGGTCGAGGAGAAGGGCGCCGAGGAGGGCCTGCTCGGCGTAGTGGACAGGTGGATTCGGTGGGATGTCCGCCAGCCCGAAGTCCGGGTCGGGCCGCGGAACGATGGGCATCAGGCAGCCAGGATGAAGTCGGCGCGAGTGAGGCTCTTGCCGAGATGCGGCGCAAGGAGGTGGCCGGTCAGCAGGGGTGGGACAGCGTTGCCTATCTGACTGAACTGGGCTCCCTTCGTGCCGGCCCACGGATAGCCCGCGGGGAAGGTCTGCAGCGCCCCTGCTTCGGCGGCGGTGATCCGGATGGGGTCAGGCGCGGCTGCCTCCCCGCCGGTGGCGGTGTTCGCGGGCTCCGCGACCCACACGCACTCGTTCGCCCGGTGCCCGAAGAACAAGGTCCCGGCCGGCTCGTCGATGGCGCGGATGGTGGCGTTGGCCTGGTTGTTGCTCCGGAGCGACCAGGCCCAGGGGTGCCTCCCGCAGGTACAAGCCGAAGCTTCAGAGCGAGACGGACGCGTTCGCTTCCGCTGGGTGGCGGGGCGCGAGGCGGGAGGCTTCCAGGTGCCGCGGTCGCGGGCGTCGGCCAGGGTCTTGCGGGCCCCGGACGGGAAGGGCTCCGGCCCTCCGCCTGGGCCCCCGCCGGCGCATACCGTCGGGACGGGGCGGTCGGTTGCGCCCCAGCCGAGGGCCTCAGCCATGGACACCCACTTCTCGCGACCCGGGCCGAACAACGACTCGGGCTCGGCAGCCTGCGCGTGGGTCGGCGTCGGCGGTTCGGCCACGCGGGTCCGGGAGGCGATCAGGATCGCCCGCCGCCGGGTCTGGGGCACCCCGTAATCGGCAGCGTTAAGGATTCCGGTCCAGACGGAGAAGCCCCAGCCCCGAAGGATCACGGCGTACTGCCGCCACAGCGGCAGGACGTCCGGGACTTCCTCCATGAGGACCCACTCCGGCTCACCCACCGAGTGCAGGGCGTGGAGGTAGCGCATCGGCTCCGCGGCCAGCAGCGACCTGGGGTCCTTGCAGGCGGCCAAGAGCTGCTCCCGGGTGTCGCGGCCGACAGCGAGGTCGGCGACGGCCTGGTGGACGAGCGGCTGGTCGAGCAGGCCGAGCCTCCTGCCGGCCATCGACCACGCCTGACAGGGTGGGCTCGCCAGGAACCCATCAGTCCGGCCGACCAGAGGCCAGGCCGGGTACATCGCCACATCGGTGCGGATCGTCAACTGGCCAGCGCGGCCACGGGTCTTGCAGGCCCACTCGTCCCATTCCAGGCCGATGTCCCGTACACCGAGAACATGCAGGGCGTGGCTCCAGCCGCCCGGGCCCGCGAACAGGTCGAAGACGTAGCGCATCACGTCGCCAGCCCGAAGTCGTCCTGGACCAGGTCCGTCTCGGCCTCGGAGCCGCGGCAGGCCCAGGGCGAGCAGCCGTTGGAGACCCCTTGTTCCAGCTCATCGAGATCGGTGCTGGTTTCCTGCTGGATGGCAGCCCATTCCGCTGCGGTGACGTGGTCGATCGGAGCTTCACTCAGGGGCACGCGGGAGCGGTGGAGAAATGCCTGCCCGAGCAACTGGTTTCCCGTCGCGTTGGCGCGCGCGTTTCCCTTGCGGATCGCTGCATCGAATTCGACTACGTCTTCCCACTCGGCAGGCGAGGTGTCCCTTATGGTTCTCCACTGCCGATTACCGTGGAAGGGGCAACCCAGGCAACTGGACTTCGGAGTGTCCGCCAGGCCGAGTGAGGTCAGGTACCGAATGCAGTCCGTGCGTGACCAGCCCAGATCGATGAGGGGATGCCGGTTGCGCATGTACTTGACGTCAGCCTCCTTGGCCCGATGGAATTCGTCGGTGGAGATGCCGACCCACTGCTCGACGAACACGCCCTTCGGGACACGAATCGGGTACGGGTAGCCGAGGAGTTCACGCACGGCCTTCTTTATCGGCTTTATCTTATATTCGCCCGTGCATTGGCGTCGAGTCATTCCATTCTTGCCGTCCCTATTGAGAATGTAGAGCGGCATTGAGGCGAACCGGTGATTCGGATCGAGGGCATCCTTGCGAATATTTCCGGAGGAAACACGCACGATGGGGATGTCGGCCGGTTTGGCTACCTCGCGCTCCAGCCGGTCGAGGTGGTCGTACACGGCGCGGGGTTCCCAGCCGGTATCGGCGAAGATCGCGGCGTCGACTCGCGGGAGGGTCCCACTGGCGGAGAGCGCGAGGAGGGCTGAAGACTGGACGCCGGCTCCGAGGGAGAGCAGGCGGTGGCGGGGGATTTCCAAGTAGGGATTCCAAGGTAGTGCGGGCGCCGGATTGCCACGGCGCGCAGGCGGGAGAGGCGGGGCAACGGGTCAGCGGACTCGTGTCGGCGATGGGGTGGACAGCGCGGGCCGAGCGGTGGGGGTGGCTCGGGCAGGGCTCTGGGGGCTGTACCCGAGGAGGGCCGCGACGGACAGTGCGCCACTGAGGGTGAGACGGACACGATCGAGCGGAGGCCCTCCGTCGAAGGCCGGCGGGGCACCGGCGGGCTCGATCGCGATGAGGCCATTGCCTTCCAGGACGCGGAGCGTGCCGATGTCCACGGAGCTGTCGCGGCTGTGTACGTACTCGCGTCCCTGCTGCCGGCCGATCACAACGTGTCCTCGGGCGGTGGCGTGAAGTGCGGTCCGCTCGGCGGGAGTCAGGCCGTCCGCCGTTGTGTTGGTGGAGTTCCTGCGGCGGTGGATTTCCAAGGCGACGGTGCTCGCTGACTCGACGGCCGCAGCTGGAGCCAGAGCCGTCAGCTCCCGGGCCAGCTGGATCTGGCGCTCGATCTCTCCGCCCCGGGACGCCAGCGCCGGCGGCGAAGCCGGCGCGCTGAGCAGTGCCTTGGCTTCGGCGAGGTGACGGACTGCCTGTCCGGTGAGAACGGCGAGTTGCTTGATCCGGACCGCGGCCTCGGTCAGCGCGACGTTCGCGTGTATCGGCTGGTCCGCGATGGCCTGGACAGCCTCCAGGCAGGCGAGCACCAGGATCTGAGCGGAGGCGTGCCCGCGGGCGGCACCGTAGGTCGGCCGGAGCCGGGCCATGTGGTCGTTGTGCTGGGTGAACTGGTCGCCGAGCGCAAGCAGACGCACCACCGGAGAGGGCTCGGCGGGGATGGGCGGAGAGGCAGGGGCCGGCACGGGTAGGGAGGGGGCGGGTTCGGGCGGCGAGGGTGTCTCGGGGAGGGAGAAGAGGACGTCTTCGGTCAAGAGAACTGGCCTTCGGGGGAGGGCCGTCGTCAGGTGGGACGCTCCGCTACGGGGTGATCAAGTCAGCGAGCCGGGGCGGGGCCTGGACGACGTGAGGGGGCGGGGGGTGCCGGCGTGGGCGCGGGTCCGAGATGGTGAAGGAGGCGGTGTCCGTCGTCGGTGAGGTACAGGTGCTGTCCCGTGTGCAGGCTGGTGCTGCGGTCCCGCCCGATGAGGCCTTTCTCAAAGAGGGAGTTCACCGAGCGCAGGGTGATGTTCTCGGGTGATCCGGCAGTCACGGTCGGCTGTTTTCCGGGCCACTGCCAGTACGTGACGGTGCTGGCGTGGACGAGGTGCAGGGCGCGGTGCTGGGGGCCGGTGAGCGTGGTCGTGACAGGAAGCTGAAGTCCCCTGTCGAGAGCTCGTCGCCCCTGCTCGGTGGGGCGCAGCCTCTGCCCGGCGGAGAGGCTGCCGCTGGCATCCAGGCGAATCAGCTGCTTCTCGGTGAGCGAGTCCATCTGGCCGGATACCGGGTCGGGGAGGCCGTCGATGCGGTGGTACTGGGTGGCGATTCCGACGGCGCCGGCGATGCGGGCGGTGATGTCGGCCGAGCGCTGGACGAGCTGACCGAGCGCTTCCACGGCGTGGTGTCCGGACACAGTGGTGTGCGCGTACGGATGCTCGGATACTGCCAGCAGTAGTGCGAGGGCGGTGGCGGAGAGCCCCTGGGCGGTGCCGTACCAGGAGGCGAGTTCTGGGAAAGCCGGGGTTCCAGCGACGGGATGCGCGCTGTCGAGGACCTCACGGAGCGTTCCGTAATCGTGGGACAGGGCACGGAGGCGTTCGATGGCACGAGCGGCTTCGGCAGAGGGTGTATTCAGGACAACTCCAGGGGGCGGAGGAAGGCACGCCTGTGTGCGGATGACGTCGGGTGCCGAGCTGGCCGCGGTGCCCGGGCCACCCAGCGACGGGTGGCCCGAGGCGCGCGGCCAAATTCGACGGCTGCGTGCGCGCGACCCGTAGCGGCGCCGGGGCTACCGGCGGAGGCTCGGCGGCGGTGCAGCCTTCGCAGGGGGCGCGACGGGTAGGGCCGTTACTGCGCTGGCATGGACCGCGATGTTCAGATGCCGTTGATTGCGTGCCTGATCGGCGACGTCCAAGTCCCATGACATGGCATCCGCGGCATTGGTGCAGGTGTCGGCGCTGCGTTCGAGCAGATTGGATCCCTCAGCAAGGTGCCACGCCATCGTGTACTCCGCCTCGAAGTGACGGATAAGGGGGCGGTATCCGTTCGGCCTTGAGAGCGGTGCGGGAGTCTCGGTGTACGGGTTGGCGCTGAGCGCGACGGCCAGGTTGGTGGTAGCCAGCGAGGAGTCGTGGACGAGCCCGGTGACCCTTTCCAGGAAGGAATCCCGACGGGGCATCGACGCGTACTTGCTGCTGTCCAGTACTCCGAGGACCTCGACTGCGTCGGCCGTCAGGGCCACAGCTCTGAGGAGGAGGGGGGTGATTTTGCGCTGGGCGTCGGTATCAACCGTGTAGGAGAGTCCGCGTACCTCGCTGCAGAGCTGCCTGAACACGTCATCCAGGTCTGCCAAGCGCCTGAGAGGCGCGTCGAGATCTTCACAGAGTTGTTCGTACTCCTCCACGGTGAGCTCTCGAAAGGTCTTGATCGGCACGGCGTGATTGTCTTCGTTGATGGGGCCTCCAGGGAGTGAGCGGACCCGGGCTACGGGCGAGTACGGGACGCGTGGGGGAGTTGGGCTGAGGGCATGCCGAGGACTAGGGGCTGGGGGGTGTGGTGAGGACGGACTGGGGCTGGATGCGCCCAGTCGGTTCAGGAGGCGGTTCCGAAGTCGGATTGGCCGGGTGTCACCTTGGCGATGGCTCGGGCTGTGATGGCCTTCGAAGCGCGGGCGGAGGCGGCAGACAGCTCGTCGGCGCCGGGTTCCAGGTACCACGGGCGCATGTCGAGCATCGCGGGGCGCATACCGGTGGCGAAGAGGAGTCCGGACCCCTTGGGGAGGGCACGGATGGCGTCGGCCGGCAGGATCCGCTCCTGCCGCATGGAGACCGACGTGGACTTCCCGGAGTCGGAGGTCGAGGTGGAGGTGGTCTCGACGTCGTGGTCGCCGATCATCCGGGACAGCTTGTCCGCGAAGTCGGGGTCGTCGATGCCACTGCCGATGACCTTGATGGTGGAGGCGCTCCACATGGCGTCCATGCCGGCATCGCCCCAGACGCGCTGGCCCTGCCGGTAGGACTGCAGGATTGTGATGGGGATGATGCCTCGGCTGCCGAGGTGGGAGTACAGATCGGGCAAGTCTGAGATTTTGCAGACATTTGCGGCCTCGTCGAGGACGCAGATCATGGGCGGGTCGAGCCGCCCGCCGGCGCGCTCGGCCTGGGACGTCGCGGTGCGCATCACGGAGTCCGCGCAGGCTGCGATGAGGGCAGAGGCGCCGCCGCCGCCATCCTTGCTGAGGAGGAACAAGGTGTCGGTGCTGGTTACGAAGTCGCGGGGCTTGAACTCGTCCGCGTCCTTCTGCGGGGTGACCCACTTCGCGATGTCGGCGTTGAGGAGGCAGGCGGCGTACTGCCTGCTGGTTTCGAAGATGCCGTCCCGTGTTTCCGGCGGCCCTTCCACGGTGCCCTTGAGCTGGGAGGCGACGGCGGTGAAGCCGTGGTCGCGCAAGAGGTCGAGCGGGGTTCGGTCGGCAGGGAACGCGAGCCAGCTCATGACGTCGGTGATGGGGCGCTGGTCGAGTGCGGCCGCGAGGAACAACTGGCTCAGCACGTTGGAGGCGGCCTTGGACCAGAAGTCGCCCTGCTGGCTGGCATCGACGGCGGCGGTCAGGAAGTGGCCGGCGAGGCGGCCGGCCCCTTCGAGGCTGTCGGCGTCGGCGAGCGGGTTCCACCACATGGTCCGCTCCGCGTGGGCGATCTGCTGCGGGTCCATCGACCAGGTCCGGCCCACCGCGCCGCGGGCGTCGAGGCAACAGGTGTAGGCGTCGCCGGCGGCCTTGTTCGAGGTCAGGAGGACCGGGCCGGGGGCGGCCAGGATCATGGGGATGGCCAGGGTGGTCGTCTTGCCCGACCGGGGTGCCATGATCGCGACGGCCACGTCCTCGAAGTTCATCCGGACCTCGGTACGGCTTCCGGCGATGTTGCCGAGGAGGATTCCGGTGTCCTTGGGCGCGAGGTTCTTGACCTCCTTCAGGCTGGGGCGCAGTGATCGGGCTTTGCCGTTGAGGGACTTGGCAAGAAGTGGTTCGATGTCGCGGGCCTTGGCCATCCCCACGACCTTCTTCTTCGTCCCCCCGCCGGCGCGCTTCTTCCACAGGCTGTGTGCGACGAGTGCGATCGTGGCCAGGAGGACCGCGGGGACGATGAGGCGGCCGATCACCAGGGCGGTGCTGCCGGTGGTGGGCCACAGCCGTTCCGGGTGGAGGAGAGCGTTGGCCGGGTCGTACGCGGCCCAAGCGCCTGCACCGGTCAGCCAGGTGGTGCTGTTGGCGCCCAGCCAGGCGAGGTTGGCCCAGGGGATGGCCACGGCCAGGGTGCCGAGCAGCAGCTTGAAGGACAGGTCGGTGAAGTCGTTGGAGGAGTCGGGTCGGTTGGGTGGCAAGCGGAGGTCCTAGGAGCGTTGGTTCAGGGACGGTTCGGCGGCGCGGCACGGCGGCGGGGAAGTGGGGGCAGTCCGGGAATGCGGGCTACGGGAGCGGTGAGACTGCGCGCGAGAACGTCGATCTGAAGGATCGTTTCTGCATCGCGGGACCAGAGGGACAGGTACGGCCAGGCGGCGTGGTTGCGGCGCTGGAGGGTTGCTTCGTACTCAGTTCGCGTATCGGTGTCGCGGGCGAGGATCTCCTCGCGGTCCACCAGCCACTGGGACTGGAGTTCGTCCAGGCGGCGGGCTGCGTCGCGCAGGCCCGCGCAGACGGCGGCCCAGGAATCGGGTAGGACGTCCGCGGGTAGCCGCGTGGCCTGGATCTCGGCGACGGTGACCAGCTGCGCGGTGCTGTAGGAGATCTTCCGGAACGCCCGCCACGTGGCCGCGTGCGCTGCCGTACTCGCGATCGACGGTTCTTCGGTTCCGTCGCCGGGGTCATCCCGCGCTGTTTGGAGGTGCGCGCGACTGTCGCGTACGTACACGGCCAGTTGCTGGAGGCGTAGCCGGTGGAGTTCGGTGGGGGACAAGGCCAAGGGGAGAGGGCGTCCTTCCAACGGAAGGGGAGTGGGGTTCCCGGAGGGGGCGGGCACGGGTCGGCGCGCCACCCTCCGGGATCAGCTACCGGCTGCGGCCCGTCGCCGCGGCAGTTGCGGCCGGGGCGGGCGAGTGCGGACGGGCGGACGGCGGCTTTGCTGCTCGGGCGAGGGCTCGGGCCCCGGCGCGCGCCGCGTCCAGGCGTGCGCTGTGGGCCTCCACGATCTGGGGCCCGGCGGTGAACATGTCGCCCTCAGTCGCCCGGTAGTGGGCGCCTTGGTCGTGTGAACCTCGGAGCAAGGCGGCCGGGTTGGCGAGCTCCTTGATCAGGCCGGCCATGACGTGCGTTGGGGTGGTTTGGTCAAGGGCGGCAGACCAGACCGTTTCGACCCCGCCGCCGTAGGTCTCCTCGACGGCCTGGATCCTCCACCAGAAGCGGTCGTCGTCTGGCTTGTCCGACCCGAACTGTTGGATCTTCAGTCCCTGGCCGGGTGCTGAGGCCTCGCGCCCGCGAGGTCCGTCGCTGGCATTCCACCCGGCGGCAGCCAGCGTCTCCCATAGGTCTGGTGGAGCGTGCGTGGGGGCTGGTCGGATGAGGGAGTCGGTCAGTCCCGCGATGATCTCGACCGGGGCGTTGCGGGTGAACCCGGCGTGCCAGTAGCCGGGCACGAACATCAGGGCGCTGCCCACCGACCACGCTTGGTGCGGTGAGAAGGGGTCGAGGACGAGACCCAGCGAGCGGTCGGGGCTCGTCAGGGAGACCTGCGGGAGACCGCGGTCACCGTCATGCTTCCAGCCCGCCGCGCGCAGGCTGTGCGTGATGTGCCGGGGGTCTCCTGTACCGGCCAGGTGGCGGGGGCTGACCTCGCAGTGGAACTTGCCCTTCTTGTCTTCGGCGAAGGCTTGCAGGTCCTCGTTCACGGGCTGCTCTGGCCCCGGAAGGGAGTCTTGCGCAGCCGGCTGACGTCGAAGTGAAGGATGGTCCAGTCCTGGATGTCGTTGGCCGCGAGCGTGAGCCAGTGGACGGTGTGTTCGACCTGCGGGCTCCACGGGACGGGTGCCTGCTGGACCAGGTAGCGGGAGGTCGCGCGGAGGGCTTCGGAGAGGCGGACGAGGACTCCGTGATCCTCGTCGAGGAGGACGGCAGCCAGGTCCAGGGCCTGGTCGGGGGCGGGGCCCGATCGCAGATGTGCGGTGAGCTTCAGGAGTGTGTTCGCGGCCTCCTGGAGTTGCTCGGGCGTGATGTCGGTGGTGCTGTCGGGCATGGGCGTCCTAGTGAGGTGGTTAACGGCGGCCGGTTGCGGCACCGCTCCGGGAGGTGTGGGCGCGGGGTGCGGCCTTGCGAGGCTGGCGGGCGGCCCATGCGTTTTTGGCCCAGGTCGCGGAGCGGGCGGCGGTGACGCGCGCCTGCTTCCAGGCGGCGAGATGGGAGGGCAGGACGGACACCGAGGTGGTGCGGATCCTGTCGGTGGCCGGTACGTGACCTCGTGGCCGTATCACGGGCTGGGGGTCGGCGAGGGCGGTGGCGAACTCCTGGACCAGGTGCATCGGGGTGGTCTGGGAGAACACCGCGTCCCAGGCCCGTCCGTGTTCGGTTCGGGCGCCGGCCCACCAGTGCGCCTTGCCCGGCCCGTTCTGGTGGAACTGGATCCAGGCGTCGCCGTCTGGGCTGGTCGCGGTGAAGTGCTTCCCGCGGGCGGTCGCCCAGTTCTGCTCCTCCAACGGCGCCCACACGTTCGGGGCGTGCGCCGGGCGGGGCTGCGTCAGCGCGTCGGTGAGCCCCGCGATGATCTCGACGGGAACGTGCGCGGTGAGGGTCACGTGCCAGGCGTCCTGTTCCGGGGTGGCTCGTCCGGAGACCGTCCAGCCCGGGGGCGTGGCGGCGACGTTGTACCCGATGCGGACGGACTGGTCCGGGCTGTCGAAGACGACCGGAGTGCCGGCGCGGGGCGTCCTGTCGGCCCATCCGCTGGCACGGAGGTATTCGGTGACGTGCCGGATGTCGCCGCCGCCGGCCAGGTGGCGGGGTTCGATGAGGTAGTGCTGCTCAGGGAGCTCGGCCCCCGGTCCCCACCCCTTCCACTGCCGGCTCATCGGCCCCGCCTCGTCAGCGGGGCAGGCGGGGGCGGCGGCAAGGGGGTGGCGGACTTGGCCGGAGCGGGTTCGGAGGCCGGCCACTGGGCGATCTCGGCTTCGGTGCCGAGGAGCTTCTCTGCTTGGCGGAACACTGTGTCGCAGGAGTTGGCGAGGTCTCGCCAGATGTCAGCGTCTTCGACGCCGGCGTCGTGGGAACGCTTGGCCATCCGGCTGACCGCTCCCAGGACGTTGCTGACCTGGTAGAGCAGCCCGTCGTCAATCTCGAAGACGGGGGTCAACAGTGCGGCGGCGTCCTGGGCCGGTGTGCCTTCGTCCAGTTGCTTGGCCAGGGTAGCGAGGGTCGTAATGACGTCGTGGAGGTCTCGCACGGTGACGTTGAACAAGCGGCCTCCTTTCAGGCATCGGGGTGTACGGGGTGCTGTACGGGGTGCTCTCCGGGACTGCAGCGCGGGGCGCGGCGGCGGCTCCCGCCGCCTGCGCCGAGGGGGGTCTTCGCCGTTCTCGGGGTGGGGCGGCGGTCGCTGCCGAAGGTGCAGTCCTTCAGGTAGCGGCGGATGAGGAGGAAGGCGAGCCGGGGTCTGCGCCGGACGGAGATCGGAGGAGGCAGGACGGGGTTGGGCGTTGAGGTGATCGGGTCTCCAGCGACGTCAGGAACGCCGACGTGGGGCGGAGCCCGGCGCGGGGAGGCCGTAGGGCGGATGCGGCACTGGGCTATTCCGGTTGGTCATGGCCTCGGAGTAGGTCGCCTCGTCGAAGAGTTCGGGGGCGATATTGACCCGGTAACCGGCCTTCGTCCCGGCGGCCATGGCGCGGGTCGCGTGCTGCCTTTCCTCTTCAGAGCTGATGGTGTCGGGGAGTCGGTGCCACACGTAGAGGGGCGGCAGGATATTCCGCTCGAAGCCCTGGGCATCCAGCAGCTTCAGCAGGCGCTCGGGGGCCCCCGTGCGGGTATCGGCGTAGACGGCCTTGTCGGAGTAATGCCGGTAGATCTCAAGGTCGGTGCCGAATTCGTCAGCGTGGTTCAGGGTGGGCAGTCCTCTCGGGCGCAGTGTTGAACGAGGTCACCGGCTGCGGGCAGGGGCACCTTGGCTGTGGGCGACTGGCCGGGCTGGTTTGGAGATGAGCGGGGGCCGGACGACGACACCGATGCCCAGGCGGTCCAGGCGCTGGGAGACGAGGTGGATGCGGGTGATCTGTTCGCGGTCGCCGTACTGCGACGGGGGCAGCACGAACATCCGGTCGTAGGGGTGGTAACTGAAGCCGGACCGGTACAGGGCTTCGCCGGCGCCATCGGCTCCCGACACCGCGCCTACGGCTCCGTCGGGGTACCAGGCCATGCTGACCCGCCCGGCGAGGACGGGCGGCGCCGGACGCCGGGGGATGGGGTGCTCCAAATTGTGCTGGACCTGCTGCAGAGCCGCCTCGTACCGGGGCAGGAGCCGGCGGCCGATCTGGGAGGCCGCGCGGACAGGGTCCGCGGGGATGGTGATGCCGTTGGGCTCGGCGACCTTGTGGAAGGCGTCAGGAACGGCGTCCGGAACCATCGGTCCGATCATGAACTGGCGGGCCCGCATCGGCCGGTCGAAGGCCAGCAGGCGGGCTCCGTCGGCACGGCTGAGGACCGCTTGGTGGGCTAGGACGAAGTTGGAAGCGGCGTATCCGATGGCACCGACGTCCCAGAGCTCGGCGGTCGCAGGAATCTGATCGGAATACGAGGCGTGGCGGGTGTACGTGCTGGTCCAGGTCGCGCCGGGCAGGCGGGCGGCGAGGGAGGCGGCGAAGACGGCGAGGTCATCGCGCCGATGGGACGAGGGCATGGGGAACCTTGCGGGTGATGGGGGAAGTTCAGCGCCCGCGGCGTACGGCGGGAGCCGGGGGAGGGGGCGGTGGGCAGGAGCAGATGACGGATGCTTCGCGCTCGGTGCTCTCGACTCCGGTGCAGGCCGGACGAAGAGGGTGCGCGGTATGCCGGTCCGCGAGAGCGTTGCGGTACGCGGAGATCTCGATGCTGACCACCGCGATCTTCTCCGCGAGGCCGCGGATCCGGGCGGCGTGATGAGGGTCGGCGTCTTCACCGAGGCCGCCGACGAACTCCGCTGCGGCTTCGAGGACCTCGACAGCTGCCGGCAGGACACCGTCGCCGGGCGCCACCAGCTCGGTCAGAACGGCGGTGGCATCCTCACTGTGCTCGGCGGCCCGGATCCTCTGGGCCAGGTTCGCGACCTGTCCGCCAAGCGTCAGGTCGTGGAACGCCATCTGGGTAGCGGCGAAAGCGGGATCGTGCTGGACGGCGTAACCGGCCGCCTTCAGCAGCGCGACTGCCCGTCGGGGCAGATGGAGCTGTTCGTCTCCGTCGAGGGCGTAGGGGAGACGGTGGTAGCGGTCATGAGCGCGGGCGACGACGATGAACCCTGCGCGTTGCAGGATCGACTCGGCTTCCTCGTCCCCGCCACGGGCGATGATCTCGTCGGAGTGCGGATCGCGGGAGATGTGCACGGCGCGGTCGGATAGGGCTATGGCTGGCTCCAGTTGGGTCAGCGTCTCCGCGGGCCAGGAATGCTCGGCTGCGTGGCAGCGGCCGGAACGCGGAGGACCGTGGTGGGTTGGGCCGGCCTCGTCCACGCGGGGTCGGCCAGGGTGGCGATGGTGGTGACCTCGGCGTTCAGCGCTCGCAGGTGGGTGACGACGGCCGCGATCCGGGTGCTGATGTCATTGGTCTGCCCGAAGCGGTAGGCGAGGGCCTCGGAGGTTCGGGCACTGACGCGCGCGGCCTGGGCGAGCAGTCCCCGGTCGGGGTCCGCCAGTGCCGCGAGCAGCTTCTCGGTATCCCCTCCGAGGTGGATGGGCGCCTCCGTAAGGCCTCCGTCCGCCTTCGGGGCGTGGAGGCCGAAGTCGAGTTCGAGGCGCCGTGCTTCGGCGGTGAGATGGCGGGCGAGGCCGCGCGACACGTCGGTCCATGAGCCGTCGGCGCGGATGAGGTTGGCGACGACGTGGAGCGTGTTCGTTTCCGAGAGGAAGGCCACCCAGCGGCACCCGAGCTCGTCGGTCGGTGCGGCGACGCCCGAGGCCTGTGCCATCCGTACGGCGATCTGCTCCCACGTGGCGGGATGCTGCCCCGGATCATGCGGGTGGAGTCGGAGCTCCAGATGGAGGACCGCGTGTCGGTCACCCCCGGGGCTGGCGGCGAAGGGGTGCTCGTGGAAAGGCTCTTCGAGATGTTCGACCCACTCCTCCGCACTCCACATGCGGGCGTTCTCCTCCAGCACCGGCCGCTGGGTGACGGCCGGACCGTGAGCAACCACGGTGAACGCGGTCAGGTCATCGGCGTGGAGTACGGGCCGGCCGAGGGCATCTTCGAAGACGTCCTCGACGTGAAAGAGTCGAGGCCGGACCAGGGGGATCACTGGCCGTGCTTGGTGTCGGCGACGTGGACGAGCTGGTCGAGTGCGGTCAGGCTGTACCAGCCGCAGTCGATCTCGGTGTTCTCGGCTTCCGTGGCAAGGCGGGGCAGGAGGAGTTCCTCCAGGGCCCGCATGTGGATCAGGCAGTCCGGGCAGTGCCGGTCCAGGTGGATGAGGTAGCGCGGGTGGCCGGTGACGAAGGTGTGCTGCCCGCCGAGCGGGTTGCGCAGCCTCCACCCGTCCTCGTCGGTGGGGGTGTGCCAGGACGGGGCGACAACGGTGACGGCGTCACCGTAGAGGCTGTCCCCCGCCACGCCGTGGATGACCACGACGCGGTCGCCGGGGGCGAAGTGGCCGTGGGTGATGTCCCGGTTGGGGGTGAGGGTGTCCGCGGGGGTGGCATAGGGCGGGCGGGGAACAGCTTCGGGCATAGTCGGGTCCTTCCGCGAATGGGCGCCGGTTGGCGAAGGGGATTACTTTAATGATGCGGAGAATCCCGGATTATCGAATTCGCGGAATGTGGGATAGAAGCAGCTACAGGTGGGGGTTCTCGTTGCCGCGGTCGGCTTCGGAGACGGCGTCGACGAGCTCGGGCAGGTCGGTCCCTTCGGCGTCGCGCTGGTCGATCCACCACCCCGCCCGGCGGATGCCGCGGACTGCCTCCTCCAGCGTCGACCAGTCGGATTCATCCCAGGTCCCTTCGACCACGAGACCCTCATATGCGGCGGTGACCAGCTGATGTCGGCTGCGTTCGCCCCATGCCAGAGCACGTTCGGGGCCTTCCAGCGGTGGCATGGAGAACTTGGCCGCCCACTCCGTGGCGGCGGCCTGCTCCTCGGCACGCTTGCCGGCGAGCCAGGCTTCCCGGCTCTCGGTGTCGCCGCCGCGGGCTGCCTTCCAGCAGGCGGTGCAGTCCTTCGTGCCGAGCCAGCGCGCGAGGCCGGCGCGCCTATCAGCAGGCCGAGTCGAGAGGTCATGATCGACCTGGTGGCCGCAGGGGTGCTCGACAGTCCAATGGGTTCGAATAGCCAAAAGGGAATTCCTCGGAGAGAAGTGGGACGAATCAGGTGAACGCAGTCCTGGCCGGGGCTACCGGCCTCGCGCTGGGCCGGTGACCGCGCTCGCCGGCACCGCGACGGGCACCGCCTGGTTGGCCGAGGCGACGGCGCTGGGGATAGGTGCGGCGCGTTGAGGTGACTGGGCTGCGGCCGCGCCCGCGACACGGGCCTGGCGCTCGGCGAGGCGGCGGCTCACGGTGGGCCGCGGCGGGTCGGGGGTGAGTTCCGGATCGAGGGTGAAGTCCGCCTTGACGACCAAGCCCAGGCCGCGGATCGCGGTCACGGCCTGACGGGCGCGGCGCTGGCCGTCCTGGCCCGGCTCGGTGAGGCGGTGCAGGTTGGTGCCGGGGACGGGTTCGAACTGGACACGTTCGAGGGCCCAGTCGCGCAGGTGGTCGGTCAGAAGCGGGGTGGACGCGGCGACGAAGCCGTAGTCGGGGTGCCAGCCGAGATGGAGGTGCGGGGCTTCCAAGGGCTCAAGGGTCCTTTCGTCGTGGGGAGGTGGCGCCTGCTCGGCGATCGGTGGCGCTGCGCGGGGCGGTCAGGGCGCGGTACGGGCCTCGTGCGCGGCAGTGAGCAGGTCGACACCCAGCTGGTAGAGCAGTCGGTCGGCGACGTCGAAGAGATCGCTGGTGTGTGCGTACCGCCGAGCGAGGTCCAGTTCTTCGTGTTCCAGGCACCACGTAGCGGCGGCGCGAAGGAGGTCACGGAGTTCGAGCAGGGCGCCGTCCGCTCCGGTGGCGCCGTCCACGAGGAGGTGGAGTGCCGCCGCAGACGGGGCCTGGGCCCCCTGCTCAGCCCAGGCGCGGACCGCGCGGCCCGGATCGGGGAGCTCCAGGCCGGCGAGGTACGGTCCTGCCTCCAGGCGAGCCTGCCGCCGAAGGCCTGCGGGCCCCGGGCATGCCTGCGGGTCGGTCTCCGGATGCGTGCTGTCCGCGGCATCAGCCTGGGACGGAACGGTCCCGCTGGTCACCGGCGTACCGTCTTGGCGGGCGACGTGCTCAGGGGGGCCGGCTTATGGACGGTGGTCGCGGGTGGTGTGCGCCGTCCGGGGAGCCAGGCCCGTACGTCATCCGGGAAGGGTGTCGTCGGGTCCTGGTCCCAGGCCACGACGGATCCGGTGACGGACTCCGAGAGCGGGAGGACCTCGATGCCGTGCGGGTGGAGGACGTAGGCCCACTGCAGCCACCCTTGTCCGGCTGCGGACTCGTCGCAGGTCATCCGCTCCGCGGGGCTGCCGTCGGGTGTGTACATGTTGTCGATGGTCGAGCTTGGCCCCGGGCCGCCGTACTGGCCGACGAGGTGCTGGCGGAGTTCCTCGGGTGCGCCGTTGAGGAGGTCGTCGCCGAGCGAGTTCCATCCGACGGTGGGCGAGTCGATGAGGTGGGCGGCAAGGGCGGCGGTGTCACCGGCGAAGCGGTGCTGATGAGCCGCGAGCAAGAGGGGAAGGTGGTTGCTGGGGTATCCGTCCCAGTGCACGTAGATGCCGGTGAAGCCGGTCTCCGTGGGGCGGGCGATGGTCGATCGGGTTGCCAGGGTGACTCCAGGGGAAGCAGGCGCGCTCTACGCGCGCCAAGGGAGAGGCGGCTGGCCTTGTCAGCGGGTCTGTCCGGCGGACCTGCCAGGCGGCGGACCTGGCGCAGGTGGCGGGAGAGGCCTGGTGGGAGGCTGGAGGGCGTGGTCCCAGGGGTGGGCCGAGGTGACGGTGACCCTGTAGCCGTAAGACTGCAGGAGGGCGCCCGCGGAGCGGACGAGTTCTCCCGCATCACTGGCGGGGTCCCGGGGACGGCACAGGCCGGATTCCGGATCGAGCAGCCAGGGGGAGTCCACGTGCAGCAAGAGGCGTGCCGCGTGCTGCGACAGCACGTTGACGAGCGGGCTACCGTCGAAGTCCTGGCCAAACATGACCTGGTGAACGCCCTTGAACCGGGTCTCCCTCGACACGCGAGCGGCGGCCAGCCGGTAGCGCGGCAGGAAACCTCGGCTCCGCATGGTCGCGGCGGCGCGGGCAGGGTCCCTCAGCACGGAGATTGCGGCCGGAGCCTGAACCGAACCGAATTCCCGGATTCCTGCGGGGAGTAGTCCGGCCACGAGGGTCTGCCGCGCCCGTCCCGGCCGCTCCATCAGGTAGAGCTGGAATCCGTGCGGATGGGTGAGGACGGCTCGCTCGCTGTCTACTGCACGGCGCAGGGCTCGGCTGACGACGCCTTCCTCTCTGTCCCAACAGCGCTTCTCCGCTAGGTCCCACCCCACCGTGCTAGTGGTGTGGGGGCTCTGCCGAGCAGATGCCGCCCAGGCGGGACCCAGGCGTGTGGCCAGCTGCTGAGCGAACAGGAACAGGCTGGTGTCCTTGGTCGTGTCCTCCGTCGGGCGGTTCGGGCCGGGGCTCGTCACAGGCCGGCCTCGGGGTGGTGGAAGTGCGCGACGGGATGGCCGAGGGAGTGCACGGCGTGTACGGCGTCGTGGACGAGATGGATCTGCTGGTCAACGGAGAGGGACAGCGGCGGCACGTATCCGTTGTAGCGCGGCGAGTAGGTGAACCCGCGGCTCCACAGGAGTCGTTGGAGCGGCGTCCTGGGGGCTTGGTCCAGCGGGCCTGCTGTGTGCAGACCGATGCGGATGCTGGCGGGGTGGTACACGGAAGGAGGCCTCTCGTTCTGCTTGTCCTGGGTCAGCGCCGGATTCGGGGAAGGGGCCCAGGCGTGGGGCGTTGGGCGATGCCGGTTGTCCGCATGACACTGAGGGCAGGGGGAGGTGGGGCGATCTGCGCCTTGGCGGAGCGGATGGCCTCGCCGGCCCGGCGTAGGTCTCGGCGGGCGTCGGCGTGGGCGATGACCAGACGCCATTCGACGGTGTGCCGGGGACTCCTGGAAGGTTCGGCCTCGGTCTTGAGGGCCTCGGCCAGGCCGCCCACGGCCGCTGCGCTCAGAGCAGCGGCGGAAGCAAGGTGAGCGAGCGCGGCGATACCTCGGGGCGTCGGGAGCTGGTCTGGCCTCGCTGCCTCGTCGAGCACTCGGTTGGCTGCACGGGCGAGCCCTTGGGCCTGGCGCATCTGCTGGTACAGCAGGGGCTGCAGTGGAGCTTTGGGCACGTTGCCGGACGCGTCCAGCAGGACGATGCTCTGCATGGCCTGCTCGAACGCGGCTGTGAGATCATCGAGGCCGCCGGGCCAGGTGCGGTCGTCGGCCGGCTCCCAGGTGAAGTCGTACTCCTCGTAGGAGCTGATGAGCCCGCCTTCGATCTGAGCCTCGCGATCGGCAAGTTCGCTCTGGATGAGTGCGTCGTCGCGGGCGGCTGTCCGGTAGTCGGCCCAGTCGGCGTCACTTAGTCCGGGTGGTCGGTCCATGGATATCCGATCGGGTCTGGTCAACGGGTGCGCGTCGGTTTCCCTGCGGACGACCCTGCTTGCCGGGGCACGGTCGAAATGGGAGCAGCGGGCACGCGGGGAAGGCGGGCGACGTGAGCGTCTATGGCTGCAAGCAGGGGGCCGATCTGGCTGCCGTGTTCTGCATCAGGGCCCGCTGGAGATGTGCTGCCGGCGCGGGAGTCGTAGACGACGGAGAAGTCGGTCCAGTCCTCCGCGGGTGCCTGGTGGGTCACCAGCCAGCCGTAGCCCTCGGGGCCGATGACGAGGACCGAGTCGTGGCCGGGCGGATAGGCGTAGACGAGCCTGTACTGGAGACCCTGCTGGACATCGCAGACCATGCCGCGCTCGCGGAGCGGGGTCGTCAGGTACGCGTTGTTCGCCCACGCCCGCTGCCACGCGGGGTCCTCGGTCTTGCGATGGTCGGGGAGCGGGGCCAATGGGCGCGGACGCTCGGAGGAGGTCATCGCTGCTGGCCACCATCGAGAAGGCCTTCGGGATCCGGCAGCGGATCGTCATCGCTGAAGGGGTCCTCCGCCTCCGACGCGACGTACCCGAAGACGGTCTTTTCCAGCTCTCCGAGGAAATCGAAGCCGGTGTGCTCGCGGAATGCATCGAGCCGCTCGGCGACGTAGCGCTGGCGGTCGATCTCGGCTGTTGCGACCCGCGCAAGGTTCCGGGTGGACAGGCGGCCCCACTCCAGGAGGTCGTTGCGGGTGGCGCGGTCCATCCAGACCCAGATGCCGTTGCCCAGCTTCAGGATGCCTTCGGGGTGGAACATTCCCGACTGCCGGCGCAGCTTGGGGCTGCGGCGCTCGCCGAATCCCCGCACGAGGCCTTGGACGAGTTTGTCGGCTGCCGCGGCTCGGACATGTACTTCGAGATCTTCGTGGGCGAACCGCGTGCGGAGCTCGCTTTCGAGGTCGCCCTTGCGGAAGCGGCCGGTTTCGTCGGTGACGGCGGCGGCGGCTTCCTCGACGATCTGCCACAGGCGGGCGTCGGACTGTGCACTCATGCGAGATCACGCGCCCGTAGGGTCGCGGCCATCTCTGTCAGGGCGGTCATGGCGTTCTGGATGACTTCCTGGGTTATGGATCTGCCCGGCAGCACGAATTCGGGGTCGAACTTGCCGGCGGTGTTCGTGCCGCGCGCCTGTGCGAGGGGCGGTACGACCTCGCACAGGAACTGGGTGGCGACCTTGCGCTGGCGTACTTCTTCTTCCGCGCGGGCTTTCCGCTCCGCCCAGGCGCCGGCCAGGGTTAGTTCTCCTTCGACCACTCGATCGGCCAGTTCCTGGTCCTCGGAGCGGAGTCGGGCGAGCTGGGATTCCGCCGACTCGGCGTGGTTCTTCGCTTCGCGTGCCGTCTTGTAGGCCTCGTCGATGGTGATGGCGCCGTTGATGACGGGATCGACCAGGTCGGGGGCGTGGCGTAGGACGGTGTTGGCTTGGCCGATCCGGCCGAGGGACACCCCTGCTTGTTCACTGACTGAACGAGCGGACTGTTCAGCGGCTGAACGGTGCGACTGTTCAGTGATTGAAAGGGCCTTGGCCGCGATCATGGCCAGCTGTCCCTTGGTCAGGTTGCGTCGGCGCGCGTTCACGGACAGGGCGTATGCGTCGGGATCGTCGCCGTCGTAGGTGGCGAAGACCGGCTTGATGCCGATGAGCTCGCAGGCTTTGAGGCGGTTTCGTCCGTCGAGAAGGCGTCCTGCGCTGTCCAGGACGATGGGCTGGAGCTGGCCGAGCTGACGGATGTCCTCAGCAAGCGCGTGGAGTTCGTCCTCGTCGAGCATGGGAAAAATGGTGGCGGTGGGGTGGAATTCGATGATCGGTTCCTCAAGTTGGTGGATTGGTCGGATAGCTAGTGCATCCGGGCATCTGTGTCGAAGAGGGCGGCTTCGTGGGGATGGAGGAGGTGCTGGACGATGAAGGACCGTCCGGCGACCCGCCACAGGCCGCGGCCCCGGTTCAGGTGGGAGATGGCCTGCGTCTCGACGCTGGTGAGGCCGAGGAGTCCAGCGGCTGCGGCGAGCTGGTCGTTCTCCTGGCGGTAGATGATGCGGGTGGAGCAGTCGGCGAGGAGACCTTCGGCGAGGGCGCGGCCTCGGGAGCCGACGTCGCCTGCGGTGAGCAGGTCCGACAGCCGGTGGATGACCATCAAGTTGGCGATGCCAAGGCCACGGCTCAGCTTCCACTGGGCCTGCATGCGCTCCAGGAGGCCGGCGTGGCGCATCAGCCGCCAGGCCTCGTCGTACACGACCCAGCGCCGGCCACCGCGCGGGTCGGTGAGCGCGGACTCCATCCAGGCCGATGCGCAGGTCATCGCCAGCACGAGGGCGGTGTCGTCGCCCGATCCACCCAGCCGTGAGAGGTCGATGGTGAGCATCGGGCTGTTGGGGTCGAAGCGGATGGTCGACTGGGCGTCGAACATGCCGCTCAGGTCTCCGTGGACCATGCGCCGCAGGGCATGGGCGAGGTCGCGGGCGGCGTCGCCGAGGTGGCCGGACATGGTGCCGCCGGCTTGGTCGAGGAGGTTGGGCTGGTTGAGGGTGTGGGCGATGTCGCCGAGCAGGGGGGTGCGCCCGGCCGCGGCAGCGGCCTGGACGACGGCGTCGAGGGCGACATCGAGGGCGGTGTGCTCCATCGGCTGGAGATCGCGGCCGAGGACGGTGCGGGCCAGGGAACCGAGAAGCAGGAGTCGCCGCTTGCGTATCTCGCCCGCCCAGTCCGCTTCCGTAACGCTGTTCGGGCGGGGCGCAGCGTCGAGCGGGTTCAACTTGCCGGGCAGGCCGGGGCCGAGAGCGATGGAGGTTCCACCGAGGGCTGTGGCGACGGGCGTCCACTCGCCCTTCGGGTCGCAGGGGACGTACACCTTGTACCCGAAGGCGACGCTGCGGAGCGCGAAGGACTTCGCGAGGGCGCTCTTGCCCTGGCCGATCACTCCGGCGAGCAGCACGTTCGGGTTGGTGAAGCCTTCGATCTTCCCGTAGAGGGAGAAGGGGTCGAACGTGAACGACGCCTCGGCGTGGACGTCTCGACCGATGTAGACGCCGTCGGCGCCGAGGCCGCCCTCGGCGAGGAAGGGGTACGCGCCGCTCGCGGTAGCGGTGGTCATGCGGTGGGCGGGCAGCCGCAGCTTGTTGCCGCGGGCTGAGGCGGGGCCGGGACGCCCGGAGGGCGGGTACAGCGGCAGCGGCATCTCGGCCTCGGTCGGCAGGTATCCGCCGGGGAGCGACGCGGCGGTTTCGCGGGCCTTGGCCTGGGCTTCGGCGAGCTGGCGTCGCGCGGCCCGGCGGGTAGCGCGGTCGGTGCCGTGCGGGGTGAACAGGGGCGATGCGCTGGCGCGTCGGGCGCGGCGTGCGGGCCGGTGGGTCATCGGGGGCGGCCTGATCTCGTGAGGGCGGGGGTGGTCATCGCCCGCAGTGGGTGACGTGACCGCGCAGGTCGGCAGGGGTCGTCTTGCGCCGGATGGCGTGGCCGGCAGTGAGGTGGCGCTGGCAGATGGTCAGCACGGGCGGGCCCTCGGGAAGCCGGTCCGGATCACACTCCTCAGCCGCGCCGGGGGCGGCGGTTGTCGCCGGGAGGGTGTGGAAGGCGTCGTGGACTTCGGCTGCGGCCTGCCACAGGCGGGTGTGGGCGCCGGCGAGGTGACGGCCAGCGGTCGGCCAGGTGGTGCGGGTGGTGTCGGTGAGCTGGTCGAGGAGGTGATGGAGCGCCGTGAGGTGGGCGTGCACGGTGTCGAGATGGACCCGGTCGGCGGGCACTGGAGCGCTGGGAATCAGGCCGCGGGCGTGGTGGCGGATACCGGCGGTGGCGGCGCGCAGATAGGGATGTGAGTCGGGCAGCGGGGTGGGGGGTGTCACGGAGTCCTTCCTGCGGGGCAGGGACGGTGCGCCGCTGCTAGAGGGCGGCGCGGGCCAGAGGCAGCGCGGCGAGGGCGAAGGCGTCGGGCTGCTGGAACAGGAGCCGCCGCAGGTCGACTTGGGCGGTGACGGCGGCGGTCTCGATCTGCGCGCAGGCTGCGTCGAGGAGGGCGTCGGTCTCGGCGCTGACGGTGATCAGGCCGGTGAGGGCGACGTCGGCGTGGCCGGCGATCAGCTGGCGCTCGCGGTCTTTGACGTCGGTGTACTCGACGTTGTCCTCTTCGCTGTCGACCATGCCCTTGCGGCGCCGCTCGGCGACGTCGGCGATGATCGTCGCCTTGCGGCGCTGGACATCACGGAGGGCGGCCGTGAGGGCCTGCGGTGCGTATATAAGGGAGAAGCTGCGCCGAACGCCGGCGCTGAAGAGGAGGCCATGGAGGAAGCCGGCGCCCGTCTCGGTCCGCGGCCAGGCCTCCACCCAGTAGGTGGCGTGGCGTGCGGAGTCGGTGGCGAGCCGGTCGCTCTCCTCGATCTGAACCACGGGACCGGCGGCGGCCGGGTCAGCCTCGGCACGGCCGTTGGGAGACCACTGCTGCAGGGCGGACATGGCCTTCGGGTCGTACGCGGTGCGGATCACGGCCGAGATCTCGCGGGCGGTCAGCCAGCCGGTGACGGTCAGTCCGGAGGAGCGGGCGGCCTGGGAGACCGAGCTCGTGGTCGTGGCCATGACGGTGAAGGCTCCGGCGAGGCCGCCGCCGGCCTGGGAGATGAGGCGCTTGGCGGCCTTGAGGTCCAGGGAGATCGCGATGTACGCCTCGTGCGGGGCGGCGGCCGGTCCGGCGGATGCCAGCAGCTCTGAGTACACCTGGCCGGCGACGGGGGTCTGGGCGTTGCCGTGCTGGGCCCAGTGACGGGCCAGCCCGTCCCCGGAGTCGGGCACCGTGCGCTCCAGGACCTGGACGGTGGCGACGTGCCCGGTGCGGGCGATGCTCGCCAGCGCCCGGCCCCAGTTGGCGACGTTCGCGTTCTGGGTGCCCGGGTCGAGCAGCGCGAACGCCCGGGAGGTGACGCGGGCGACCGCGGTCAGGGTCTGCTGCTGGGGGTCGTGGACGGCGGCGGCCTGGGAGCCGTCCGGTGTGACGACGCGCAGCGACGCGGTGGTGCCGGGCAGGTGGAGCAGTCCGTCCAAGCGGGGCCGGGAGACAGCGCGGGCCAGCCACATGGTCTGCCCGGTACGGCGGCGCTGCGCGTAGCGGACGATGATCGGCGCCCAGTCGATCAGGGACCGGCCTTGGCGGCGTACGAAGGTGAGGGTGGCGATGGCCGCCCAGATCGGTGTCAGGGCGAGGGCGCCGAGCAGGCCGGAGGTCACGACGGTCGCGAGCAGCAGCGCGAGGGTGATCGAGACGAGGACGAGCTGGGGGAGGGTGAGGCCGAGGAGGATGCCGCGACGGGAGCGGATGGGGAACTTCACCGTCATGGGGGAGAGTGTCAGGTCTGACAAGGGAGGGCCGTTCAGGTACGGGCGGGAGGCCGGGGTGGGTCCGTGGGACGCGCCGGAGCGGGCGCGGCGCGTCCCACGGGGCTTCCTGCCGTCAGCGGATGGGGATCAGTTGCCGGCGGGCGGCGGCGTCGGGGCCGCCGGTCCGGTCGCCTGGCCTGCGTCGGCCGACGGGGCGGCTCCCTGCGGGGGCGGGGAACCGGTGCCGCGGCCCGACCACTGCGTGCCGCTCGAGTCCGGGCTGGCGGGGGAACCGCCGCCGGGCTGCTGGCCGGAGGGGCCTCCGGGCTGTCCGCTGGTGTCCTGCTGCGGGCTGGTCGGCGGAGGCTGGACCGCCTTCGTCAGCGCGTCCATCGCGGGCGACATGCCGCCACCCTCCTGGGAGCCCTGCTTCTGCCCGCCGCCACCACTCGATTGGGAGGCGACATCGCCGGGGAACCCGCCGCTTGCGAGCGAGTCGGGACCCTGGGGAGCGGCGGATCCTGCTGCCGCTCCGCCGGCTCCGCCTGTCGCGGCCATGGTCGCGGCCTTGCGGGCTGCCTGCTCAGTGTGCTGACGGGCAACCTGTGCACCGGCTCCACCGGCGCGGTGAATGGATTCGCCGTCCGTGCCCTCAGCCGCCCAGTGCACAAATTTGAACGTCGCGTACGGGGCGAGCAGGACCAGGCACATGATGACGATGCCGGCCATGACGTCGGCCAGGGCCTGGGTGCCGTCCTTGCCCTCGGTGTCGCCGAGCGCGGAGATGCCGAGGATGAAGATGACGGTCATCAGGAGCTTGGAGACGACGAGGGTTGCGGTGGCCTCGATCCATCCGCGGCGCCAACGGCGTGCGACTTCCCAGCCGCCGCCGGCACCGGCGAAGACCGCCAGCGTGACGAGGACCAGGATGCCCACCTTGCGCATCAGCATCACGCACCAGAACATGAACGCGCCGACGGCTGTGCCGATCCCGACGAACGCGGGCACCATCCAGCCGAGCCCGGCCACGCCGCCGATGACGGAGGCCTTGATGCTGCGCCGGACCGCCTCCTCCATGGAGGTGCCGGCCGCCGCGAAGAGCCCGTCACTGAGGGCATCGACGACTTCGATCGCGACCGTGGTCAGGGCGATGGCGCTGAACGAGAAGAGCACGCCCATGAAGGTGCCGGTGAACGCCTGGGTCAGGGCCTGGCCGTCCCTCTTGATCGCGGCACGTACCAGCTGAGCGCACATGGTCGCCACGAGCATGACGAGGCCGATGGGCAGCAGCGTCTCGTAGTTGTCCCTGAACCACGTCGCGTTGAGGTCGATCTTGGTAGTGGCGGTGATGCCATCGACGGCGAGGTCGGCCGAGGCCATCGCCAGTTCCCCGACCGATTTCGCGATCCAGTTCCCGATGCCTTCGGTGATCGCCTTGCCGGGGTCGTTGGCGAAGTCGATCAGGTCGGCAGCGGAGCACAACTTGTTCGCCATGGGCAGGTCACAGAACCCCATAGGGGATGCCTCCTTTCAGGGAGCGGGGCGGATCACGGCAGGACTCGGGGCGAGATCGCGACGAGGGAGCAGTCGGCTCCTGCGCGGCACTGCACGGCGAGGGTGACCGAGCGGTCCTCGGCCCCGGCGCCGCCGCCGTTCCAGCTGATCTGCTGCTTGCCGGTGACGGTGACGAAGTAGATGTACGCGGTGGTCAGCGCGGCGGGATCCTCGGCCAGCGCCTGCTTGAAGCTGCTGGGGAACCGGGACTCGCTGATGTTGGCCTCGGCGTGCTGGGCGTTGTCGTGCATCCGGGTCCACAGGACCGGGTCGGGGATCTGGGCCTGGATTCCAGGCCAGTCCGCGTACTTCGTCTCCTGGGTGACCCAGCCGCGAAGACCGGCGAGGTGCTGGGTGTGACTCGTGGTGCGGGTGTCGTACGTCCACAGCACCTGCGCCGCTGCCTTCCCGTACGCGAGCGGGTCGGAGATCTTCGCCGGCGGGGCCACCGTGCCGGTACCGCCGGCCGGAGACTGCGCCGGGGCCGTGGTCGGCGGTGCGCCGGAAGGGCTGAGGGATGTGGGCCGGTCGGTTTCGGAGCGCCCGGTCCACCATGCGGCGAGCCCGGCGAAGGCGAGGAGGACGGCCAGGCCGATGGCGAGGAAGGTGATGCGCTTGTTGGCCGGCCAGTGGCCTGCGTGGCTGTACATGCGGGGGCGAGCGCGCTTGCGTGATCGTTTCGCCACTACTTGACCTGGGAGCCGAGCGTGGTGAAGAAGGCGACGGCGCCGTTGGCGGCACCGAGACCGAGGGCCGCGCCCGCAGACACCAGGGCGCCCTTCTTCCCGTTTGCCTCGCTGTTGTGGCCGCCGGTGAAGTGGCCCCAGGCCCAGACGGCGAGGCTGACCGAGAGGGCACCGACGACGGCGATGATCCCGTAGAGGTTGATGGAGTTGACGACATCCTTGAGGACCGACAGGCCCGGCAGGCCGCCGTCCTTAGGGGTGACGCCCGGGTCGTACGCGAGGTAGATGATGCGGTCGATCGTGGGCATGGCTGTGCTGAACTCCTTGCACGCACTGGCAGTTCGGCCTCGTGCGGTGGCGTGTTCTGAGGGGGAAGCGAGGGCAGCGCCCGGTCGCTGGGAGATCCGGTGAGGAAGCCGGATAGGAAAGGACGGCCGTCAGGCGGTCAGGGAACGGGGACCATCCGCCGGACGGCGATGATGTCGCCGAGACTGGCTTGGGTCACGATCCGGACCGGTTTTCCAGTCCGCGGGGCCTCGATCGCGAGGACCGTGCCCTTCGCGGAGCCGATGGCCATGGCCACGTGCTCGGGTCCGTTGGGGCCGGGGCGGGTGAACAGCAGGTCGCCCGGCTTGATGCCGGACACCGGCATGCTGGAACCTTCGTTGACCTGGGTGTACGTGGTGCGGGTGAGGGTGATGCCGGCCGCGTTGTAGGACTGCTGGGTCAGGCTGGAGCAGTCACATCGGCCCATCGGGTCCGGGCCGTGGGAGGCGAGGCAGGTGCCGCCCCACTGGTACATCGTGCCGAGCTGGCCCATGGACCAGCGGATCGCGCTCTGGACCTTCGCGGGTGCGTCCTTGGGGATCTCGTACCCCTCGGGCACCGTGCCCTCGGGGATCGGCCCGAAGTCCCCGCCGCCGGTGCATCCGCCGGCAGCCGGGGGCTGTCCCCCGGGGGCCGGGTTTCCGCCGCCGGGCAGGACCTTGACGATGGCCTGCTGCAGGGCCCGGGCGAGCGGCTCCCACTGGGCGTACGCGTTGGGGAATCCGCTGAGCTGGACCTTCTGTGCGGCCTGGGTGACGGTCAGGCTCTCCCAACCGGGCACCTTGAGGAGCGCGTTGTAGAACTCGGTGCTCGCGTAGACGGGGTCGCGGATCTGCGCAGGCGTTCCCCACCCCTGGCTGGGACGCTGCTGGAACAAGCCCAGGCTGTCGCGGTCGCCGTAGTCCAGATTCCGCAGGCGGGATTCCTGGATCGCGGTGGCGAGCGCCACGACCTGGCCGCGCTCGGGGACGTGTAGGGAGATGCCTGTGGCGACGATGGTCTTCGCGTGGGGGATCTGTTCGGCGGGCAGCTCCAGGCCCTCGACGCGTACGTCCTGGCTGGAAGAGCCGTTGCTGCCGAGGATCGCCTCGACGGCCTTGGCCACGGCCGCCGCATCGGTACCGAACCCCGTGTTGCACGTGGTCGAGCGTCCGGCGGAGCCCGCCGCCGCTACGGCTGCGGTGGCTGCGAGGAGGAGCGGGGACAGGCAGACGAGGCCTATCGCGGCGGCCAGCGCTCTCAATCGGGCCGCCTCAGCGCGGGGACAGGCTGGTCGACGGAGGCATCAGCTGCCTCAGGGCATGGATGTGCCATGGGAAGGTTCCTTGGATGAGGGCCAGGCCGTGGCGCGTTGAGGAGCGGAAAGACGCTACGGCCGGCGGTAGGTGATCAGGGAGGCCGGCATGTCCGGTCGAGTTGCCGCTCGTCCGGGGCCGGCGCACGTCTAGGTGATTCGGATCAAGGCATGCCTCCGGCACGGAAGTCGGGGAGAAGGGATGTCCAACCGGGCTGTGCCGGTCGGGACATCCAAAACACTAAGTGCCGATCCGGACTTCCCGAAACAGCCGTGAGCGGCCGTCGTCATTCCCGGATCGTGCCCTAGCCTTTTCGATATCCCCGCCACCGCACCCGCCGGACGTCGCCCTTCATGACGTCCGGGGATGCGCCGTCGCGCTGGGGGTTTCCCCTTCATCAATCAGAATCGCGGTACACCCTTGCCCTTTTCCCTTCACCAGGGCGATGCGCTCAGCGTGCTCGCCACCCTGCCCGATGCCTGTGTCGACTCCGTCATCACCGACCCGCCGTACAACAGCGGCGGCCGGACGGCGAAGGAGCGCACGTCCCGTACGGCGCGGCAGAAGTACACCTCCAACGACGCCAAGCACGCTCTGCCGGACTTCACCGGCGAGAACATGGACCAGCGGTCCTATTCGTTCTGGCTGACGCAGATCATGACCGAGGCGCACCGGCTGACGAAGCCGGGCGGCACCGCGCTCCTGTTCAGCGACTGGCGGCAGCTGCCGACCACGACCGACGCCCTGCAGGCCGCTGGCTGGCTGTGGCGCGGCGTCCTGGGCTGGCACAAGCCGCAGGCCAGGCCGCAGAAGGGCCGTTTCACCCAGAACCTAGAGTTCGTCATCTGGGGCAGCAAGGGCGCTCTGGACGGCTCCCAGAACGAGGTCTACCTGCCTGGTCTCTACAGCGCCTCGCAGCCCTCGGGCAAGGAGCGTCAGCACATCACGCAGAAGCCGGTCTCCGTCATGCGGGAGCTCGTGAAGATCTGCCCGGAGCAGGGCACCGTCCTCGACTTCTGCGCTGGCAGCGGCTCCACCGGAGTCGCGGCCCTGCTGGAGGGCCGCAGCTTTATCGGTGTGGAGAAGACCGCCGAGTACAGCCGCATAGCGGCCGACCGGCTTACCGAAACCCTCAACCAGACCCTCACCCGCGAGGACTTCATCCTCGCCGCATGACCGGCTTCCGGGGCAGGGGGTTCCCCTGCCCCGGTCGGACATAGCAGCTGGTTCGTGAATTCGGAATCAGCGGATTCCCATGCTGCTGGAAGTGGCAGCCCATTTCCCGCCTTGTGCGGCGTCAAGGAGGACCTCCATGTCTGAATCCACCGATCCTGATCAGAGGCGGTTGGAGCCGATCAGGCTGCCGGACACAGAGCTGGACAACCTGGAGGCCTCGGTGCGCCGGCTGATGGACCAGTCGGCCGAGCAGGCCCGCCTTCTGGACACGCTCTCCGCCGAACCGCTCCCGGGGATGTCCCCGTTCGCCGGCATGCCGATGCCGGGCTCGCGCTCGATGCCGGAACCACCGCCCGAGCCGCGCTTCATCCTCGCCCTCGACGGCGAGGAGTACGAGGCCGAGCTCGACGCCCTCACCGACTGGGTCCAGGACGTTCTCCTCGACGTCTACGGCGCGGAGGTCACCACGTCGGCGCCCTGGTGCCAGCAGTGGCAGGAGCATCTTGACGTCGTGGGCTGGCTCCACGCCCTGTGGATGGCCTACCAGCAGCACATGGAACCCGAGGCAGGTCTGTCCGGTCCGGCCGTCTGGCACCGCGACTTCCTCACCCACACCATGGCCGCGGTGCGCGCCCCGGGCGGGCCCCTCTCGGCGTGCATGACCGATCCGAGCCGACCCTCCCACCGATTGCTGCCGGGGCCGAAGGCTCCCACGCCGGCCGCGGAGGCGAACGGGCCTCAAGGGGTGTCGTGAACGGCCCCGCCGAGCCCGTGTACAGCCTGTCTCTTGACCCTCGGGCCTTGAACGACCTGCTTGCCGCGCCCGCCGACGTCCGGGATGTGGCGCTCTCCCGCCTCCAGGACGCGGTCACCGGCCAGCGCCACGGCCGGGAACTGACCGGAACCCTGGCTGGGTTCCGGAAGGTCTACATCGACTCCGCCCGATGGCGCATGGTCTACGGACTGCGCCCCGCGCCGGAAGGGTCGGAGCACCGGCGCGAGGTCTTCGTCGTCGCGCTCAGGCCACGTGCCCAGAACGAGATCTACAAGGTCGTCGCAGAACGCCTGGGCATCGCGCACCGGCCCCTGAGCGCGCTCGCCCACGCGGCCCGGGCGAGATCCCCGCAGACCACCGCGCACCCCAAGCCGATCACGGTCGGCCTGCCCCTCGGGCGGCCCGCCACCCCGTCTCCCGTCTCCCACCATCCGAGAGGCGCAACCCCTTGAGCAGCCGAGCATGTCCGGTCGCAGCCCCCTGTACCCCCACGACGTCTTGCCCGCGGTCGGCTGACGACGCCGTCATTGCGGACACCGCCAGCGACACCTGCGCCTGCTCCCTCCTCGCTGTGCTTGTGCAGGCCCTACGCGCCCGCGCCACCTGCTGCTGCACCTGCGAGGTGGAGGCCCCCGCGTGCGCGCAGGGGCGAGCCACACCCTGAGTACCCAGCACACCGGGCCGACCCAGATCCGCCGGACCGGAGCAGCCGACTGGCCCCTGATGGATGCCTTCCACCGCGGGTGCGCCGAGAACTCGCTGCACCGCCGATGGGGTCACACCCAGATTCGACAGCGCGACTGGGAGCGGTTGTTGACCCTCTCGCAGTGCTGGGCGGCAACCGAAGCCGGCGCCGCCATCGGACTCGTGTCCATCGGCCCGGTCCGCAACGAACCCGGCACCGTTGACCTCGGCATTCAGGTCGCCGACCCGCACCACCGCCGCGGCATCGGGACCCGGCTGATCCACACGGCCGCAGACCACGCTCGGACCGCGGGAGCCCGCACCCTGCACGCGTACGTCGAGCGGTCCAACCACCCGATGCTGGCCCTCCTGCGGCGACTCGGCCCCACCGTCGAGCGGCCCGACGGCGCCCATCTGGAAGTACGGCTCCCGCTCGCGCTCCTTGCTCTGCCGGCCCCTCTCCAGCTCGTCCGACAGGACCTTTATGCCCATCCACAAGGACCCGACCGGGATCGATGACCGGATCGAAGCCGTCACTGGGAACTCCGTCGAGGCCCTCTGGCGCCTCGATGACAGCAACCTGCTGACCGAGCCCGTTGCCCGTCTCGTCCACGCACACCGTGCACTGGCGAAAGCGCAGGCCACCCTGACCTTCAACCGCACCCTGCTCCAGCGCCTAATGGGACGTATCGGGTCGTAGAGACTTGATGTTGTAGCCGCCAGCAGGTGAGCACTTCCGATGCCGGAGCCGTTCGAGTTCTGTGGTCAGACCGTGCCCCTGCTGGTCGGCCGGGAGGCCATGACCGCTGATGGGATGGCGTGCCCGCCCACGGGCGTGAGCACTGGATCCATTAGGCCGCGTGCCGTGCCTTCCGCAGGCTGCTGTGCAACTGAACGAACGGATACGAGCGGGAGAGAACTGTTGCTGCTGATCGGTGACGACTGGGCCGAAGACCATCACGATGTCGAGGTCCAGGACGGGACGGGCCGCAAGCTGGCCGTCGCGACCCTGCCCGAGGGGGTGGAGGGCATCGCGAAACTGCACGCGCTCATCGCGAAGTACGGTGGCGCGGATGTGGACTCCGCCGAGGTGGTGGTGGGGATCGAGACCGATCGCGGCCCGTGGGTGCAGGCCCTGATCGCCTCCGGCTACCAGGTGTTCGCGATCAACCCGAGGCAGGTCAACCGGTTCAAGGAACGCTACGGAACCTCCGGCGCCAAGAGCGATAAAGGCGATGCGCACGCGCTGGCAGACATGGTCCGTATCGACCGTGACCAGTTGCGGCCCGTCGCTGGAGACAGCGAGCAGGCCCAGGCCGTGAAGGTCGTCGCCCGTGCCCACCAGACACTGATCTGGGAACGCACCCGCACCTTCCAGCGGCTGCGCAATACGCTGCGCGAGTACTTCCCCGCGGCCCTGGACGCCTACGCCGACTTGGCGCTGACCAGCACGGACGCACTGGAGCTGCTGATCAAGGCGCCCACGCCCGCCACCGCGGCGAAGCTGACGCGCCCCCAGATCACCGCGGTCCTGACCCGCCACCGCCGGCACAACCGGCCCCAGAAAGCCGCCACGATCCAGACCGCGCTGCGAGAAGAACACCTCGGTCTGCCCGAACCGGTGACCGCCGCCTACGCGGCCGCCGCGACAGCCCACGCGCGCCTGCTGATCAGTCTGAACGAGCAGATAGCCGAGCTCGAAAGGCAGGTGAAGGCACATTTTCTTGAGCACCCGGACGCTGAGATCTACCTCTCGATGCCCGGCATCGCGGAGATCACCGGCGCCCGGGTGCTCGCCGAGTTCGGGGACGACCCCACCCGCTACGACAACGCGAAGGCCCGCAAGAACTACGCCGGGACCAGCCCTATCACCCGGGCCTCCGGCAAGAGCCACACCGTCCAGGCCCGCTACGTCCGCAACAACCGCCTCGCCTCGGCCCTGCAACTCCAGGCGTTCTCCGCGCTGAACACCTCACCCGGCGCCCGCCGCTACTACGACAAGCAGCGCGCCCGCGACGCCGGCTACAACCCTGCCCTCCGCCAGGTCGGAAACCGCCTCGTCGGCATCCTCCACGGATGCCTCAAAACCCGCACCCACTACGACGAAGCAACCGCCTGGTCACACCACGCCCAGCTCTATCCCTCTTGACATGAAACGGCATGGGATGTCTGACCAGCGGACAGTTCGAGATCGACAACGCTGTACTCGGCCGGATCGATCGCGGTCTCGCCCACCTCAAGGAAGCCGTCGCCACCCGCGACCAGCTCCTCGGCGAAGTACTCACCCTGCTCGTACCGCTGGAACAGGCCGGTCCTCGTCCCTCCAGGCCGCTGTGCCCCGACATCTCACCACCGGACTTCGCGGCCCTCCTCGCCATCGCCCGCGGCGCCAAACTCCACGAAAACCTCATGACGCGGCGCCTATCCGTCGCTACGGCAGCCGGAACCAAGATCACCCAGTACGACTTCGAGCGTCTTGAGGACGCCGGCCTCGTCGCCCGCGATCCCTCGCACTCTCTGCACGCGGGCCAGCCCGTCACGGTCACCGACCTTGGCCGCTCAGTCCTCGCAGGCACCCGGCGCCCCGCCATCGGCACCCGCCCGCCCCCGCAGCCGGGCCCCCGAACTCCTTCCCGTTCCCCGCTGGCCTGACCCAGCCACTGCCGAAAGCAGGCACGTGCCAGATCCTGACCGCCGCCCTGCCCTGCGCCTCGACGGCTTCGAGCCCGCCGACGACTCCGTGGACAGGGACTTCTACGACGCGATCGACTCCAACCTCCACACGCTGTGCCGGCTGGCCGAGCATCACACGCCCGACGGCCGCCACAGCTACCACGTCATCTTCGATGAATCCGTCACCTGGGGAATCCCCGGACTTCCCCAGCTCCTGGCCCTCCACATCGACCGCGACCTGACGGCCAAGACCTTCACCTTCGAGTTCGCCAGCCTTCCGCTCGCGGTGATGGTGCAGTCCTGGCTGATTTCCCGAGGATGCCCGCGTGAGGAAATCCGCCTCCCGAAAGGCATGGGCACCACACCCGCTGACAAGCGGACAGTTGCCCTGCAAGAGCGCCTGATGGGCGACGGCGACCACTTCGCGCTGCTGCACAGCGACACCGACGACTCGGCGCAGGCACCGGTCGTCGTTGTCGTACTGCGCGCCCTCGACGAAAAGGATCCCCACCCCTACCGGCTCCTGCACGAGGTTGCCGACATGGAGTCCTTCACTCACACCCTCCGCGAGGGCGTATTCCCCACATTTGATGCCGCGATGGACTGGATCGACGGTCCGAATGTCCCCCTTCGCCCGGCACCCCTCACCTCTCGAACAGCTCCCCGCCAGGCTCCGGTTCAGCCCCCGATTCCGGGCCTCGCCCGTCGGCGCTGAACGATATCCAGCTCGCCGCCGATGGCCTTGTATCAGCCCTTTCGTGTTTATCAAATTCCCGGATTCTCCGGAGTATTAGAGAAGGCCGTACGCGGAACACGCCCGCCGGTCGAACCCCGCATTCCCGAAAGGAGAGATGTGTCATCCGACGACGTCATGGGTGTCCTCACCCAGCACATAGAGGCAGCCTTTCAGCAGCCGCTCGATGACCTCCGCCAGGTAGCGGCCGCCACCGGTCGAGTGCATCCCGCCACCGAAGTCCTTCACTGGTACGGGCTGACAGCCGAAGCCCAGACTGTGGTGGACCGGGCCGAGAACACCTTGCTCGCGGCCATCGGACCGGCTCCCGGCGAACTCACCCCGTCCCAGATGGCCATCGCGCACCACGTCAATACTGCGGTCGCAGCACGAGACGGCCGCGCCATGGTCCTGCGCCATCTGCTCGACCCCAATGCGCGACAGGTCTGGCGAGGGGACCGACCCCAGGGTCGGACCATCTCGCAGGCATCCACGGCGTTGCCGCCTCGCCCGCCGGCGAACGCCGCTCGATCCACCGGGCGATGAGTACCCCGTCGCGTGTGAGCAGTCAGGACCAGGCGATCGAGTCCGCGTTCGGCCAGCCGGTATCCGAGCTCTACCGCACGGCGACCGCCGGCCAGGCAGGGCCCGCGCTGTTACGGGCGATGGAGCTCCGCTCCTTCCTCGCCGTCACCGAATCGCACGTGAACCGGGTACGGGACCGCATGCACCAGGCCACCGCGCCCGACCGCGACCAGAACGAACTCGACGCGGCTGACTTCCGCATGGACGTCCAGTGGCTAGAAGCGGCCCTCTCCTCCCGCACCGAGATCATCACCGCCCTCACCCGGCTGCTCCGCAGCATGCCCGGCCGCGAAGCCTCCAACGCTGGCCGTCACCAGGTCACCCCCACGGCCAGCCCGAAGGCGAACACCGCCACAACCGCGGCCCGGTCCCGACACCCCTGAAGGAACGCACCTGTCCGATCGGACCTCCCGCGAGCTCCGCAACCGCATCGAAACCCTCTTCGGTAGGCCGCTCACCGAACTCAAGCAGGCCGCCGCACAGGCTCCCGACTCCACCCTCCTCGGCGCCATCCTCACCATCCACGGTGACCTGGTCTTCGCCGAACGCAGCATCGACTTCCAGCTGGACCGCCTGCGCACCTACACGGGCGAAGACCGGGACATAGGCTCCTTCGAGGCCGGCCACATCCGCGACAGCGCCGAGAGGCTGCACCGCGCGGTGACCGCGCACGCGACTCACGCCAAGACCCTGACCGCCGTCCTCCAGGGACTGCGCCGCACCGAGCCGCCCGTGACCCCGCCCGTCGCGTCCACCGCCCGGGCGGTGTCCAGCACTTCCTCGCGCACCCACTGACCCGAAACTCCCAGGAGACCCTCCCGTGGCTACCCCCGGCCTGCCCCGCCCCATCGCGAAGGACCTGTCCCGCGTCACCGAGGCACTCGACATGCTCAGCCCCCGCTGGAGCGTGTGGACCCTGATGACCCTGGGCGAACAGCCCCTGCGCTACACCGACATCAAGACACGCCTCCCCATGCTCTTCGACGCCCAGCTCTCCGCACGGCTGACCACCCTGACCGCTGACGGACTTGTCGACCGGCACGAGGAGACCGTCCGCCACGTCACCTACCGGCTCTCCGTGCGCGGACGCAGCCTGGGAACGGTCATCGCCGCCCTGGCCACCTACGGCGACACCCACCTGGACAAGATCTCCAAGCCCAACCGGACCACAGGCGAACTGGAGCCCGAGCGGATACCCGCGGCCCAGAACGCCGAGGACGCACTCAAGCTGATCACCCCCAAATACGCCACCTCCCTGCTGTGGGCCCTCCGCTACCAGGGCAGCGCCTCGGGCCGACAGCTCGCCGACGTCGTCCTGGACCACGCCAGCACCACCGCCCCGATCTACCAGCCGCTGCGCCAGCTCGTCGAGGACGGCCTCGTCGACCGACTCGGCCACAGCAGTTACCAGCTCTCCCGCCAGAGCAATAGTCAAGAGTTGTGGATCAGCTGAGGTGGTTCATGCCGCGAGGGTCTCGTCCTGATCGACGAGGTGACCGTTCTCGAAGCGGTTGCCGGCTCGGACGAGGGCGACGAGGTGGGGTGCGGTGACCGCGCGCCAGCGGGCCTGGGCGGATTCCACGAGCTTGAAGACCATGGCGAGGGCGGCGGTGGGGCTGCCGGCGCCGCGGGTGACCTTGGTCCGGAGCTTGACTGTGGAGAACGTTGATTCGATGGGGTTCGTGGTCCGCAGGTGGATCCAGTGCTCGGCGGGGAAGTCGTAGAACGCCAGCAGCTCGTCGACCTCGCCGGTGATCTTCTTCACCGCCTTCGGCCACTTCGCCCCGTACGTCTTCTCGAACGCGGTGACCGCCTTCTGGGCGTGGGTGCGGTCCTCGGCGTTGTAGATTTCCTGGAGGGCTTTCCTCGCGCCGGGCTGCGCGGATTTCGGCAGCGCGTTCATGACATTGCGGGTTTTGTGAACCCAGCACCTCTGATGGCGGGCGGCGGGGAACACCTCCGCCAGGGCCCGCCACAGCCCCATTGCCCCGTCGCCGGTGACCAGGACCGGGTCGCGCATGCCGCGCCGGCGGCAGTCCCGCAGCAGATCCGCCCAGGACTCGGTGGACTCCCTCAGCCCCTCGGCGATCGCGATCAGCTCCTTGGTGCCGTCGACGCGGACGCCCATCAAGACCAGCAGGCACGAATGGGTCTGGGACAGACGGATCTTGGGGTGGATGCCGTCGGCCCACACATAGACGTAATCGGTTTCCGCCAGGTCACGGCGCTGGAAGACGGCATGATCTGCTGTCCACTGCTTCGTCAGCCGGGTCACCGTCGCCGGTGACAGGCCGGCCGTGCCGCCGAGGAACTGCTCGAGTGCGGGCACGAAGTCACCCGAGGACAGGCCGTGGAGGTAGAGCAGGGGCAGGACCTCGCTGACCTTCGGGGACTTCCGGCACCACGGCGCGAGGATCTTCGAGGAGAACCGTTCCCGCTCGCCGGTCCCAGCGTCGACTCGTTTGTCGTTCACACGCGGCGCGGCCACCTCGACCGGTCCCGCGGCCGTGGTCACCGACCGGGGCCGGTGACGGCCGTTGCGGACCACCAGCCTCCGGCCCCGCTCGTCGTGCTGGCCAGCGAGCTCGGCTATGTACTGCTCGACCTCGGCCTCCAGGGCTGCCGCGAGCATCCGCCGGGCGCCCTCCCGGACGATCTCGTCGATCAGAGAGATACCAGACTCGGTGGTGCCGTCTTCGTTGACTACGCTGAGCACGGGCGTGCCTTCCCGACCCGCGCTCGAACGCGGGCCCATTCGGTGACCATGAGTCGATCACCCGGGAAGGTACGCCCTCCGCATCCCACGAGGCACCCCGCCCCAGGCCGATCCACAGGTTCCGAGCATTGCTCCTCCCGCCCAGGGCGAAGCCCTGACCAGCACCTTCCAGGCCCTGTCCACCTGGGCAGCCGGCCGCACCAAAGCCACTGAGCACCCGCTCTGGCTGTCCGCGCCCGCTCCCGGCCGCCCGACCATGTGGGCCGCGAACAGCTCCCCGTCCCCGAGCCCCACACCGGTGGTGGCCACGCCAGAGAGCACCCCGCAGAGCTCCACGAGCCTGTTCTCCCATGGAGTACCCGATCGCCCCCGAGCCGGGTCCTCCATGGGCGGCCGCGTCCGATGACCGAGCCGAACCCCGAGGCCGACTCCCTCGTGCGCACGGCGACGCTTCTCAGCTACCGGTGGACCACAAGGATCATCACCGAACTCGACGACAACGGCCCCGTCGCCCGGCGTCGAGGCAGCCTCGCAGCCACGTTCTCTGACATCCCGGTGGACGTCTTGAAGACTGCCGTGGCCGGCCTGCGCCGTCGTGGACTCGTCCGCCGCGAGACCCTCACCACCGGAGAGCAGCAACTCACCCTGACGGAGCCAGGCCTCGCCCTCGGAGACGTCTACGACCGGCTCGGCCGGTGGGCCCGCCAACACGACTACCCCGATGACCAGCCCGACTTCGTCACCCGAGTCGAAGCCGCCCTCGGCCTGCTGCGCGACCCGCACACCGTGACGTTCCTGCTCAACCCCCACGCCCCGTACGAAGCCAGCCGTGTTGCCCGAGCTGTCGACGCCGGCTTGGTCCGGCAAGGCGCTCACGTTCCGTGGATTTTGACCGATGCCGGACGCGACCTGCAGGGGCCGCTGGCCGAGGTGCAGGGCTGGGCCACCGCGAACACCGCGCTCGTCCAGCGCGTGCGGCACGCACGGCCTGCCCCACCGGTGTCCAGGGTGCGTGCAGCCGTCCCGGGCGTAGTACTGGGAGCCGCCCTGCCCGGGGCAGCCCCTCGGCGCTCCGCGTAGCAACCCGTCCTTCCGCCAGGTGCGCGAGCAAGCACACACGTCAGAACTGACGGTGCCGGTCGGCTCGGCGCCCACACCCGCGGACCGCGAGGACTGAAGTATCCCGGCCACCACCCATCGGCCACACCCCGACTGAAAGTGATCATGACCCGTCACAGAGCCGCTGGTGGCCGCCATGCCCGCCTGCCCGATCACGGCATCTTCCGCCGCATCTACCTGCCGCGGACCATGGACGCCGCCGCGTTCAACCTGGGCACCTACGGGATCCCGCTGCTCGTACTGGCCACCACGTCCTCGGCCATGCTGACTGGCCTCGCCTTCGTCCTGGAATGGATCCCCCGGATTGGAGCCTTCATCGGTGCCGGCGCTGCCGTCGACCGCCACGGCGCGGAACGCGTCTTCCGAACCGCTACAACGATCCGAACCCTGGTCGTCACCGCAGCGGTCCTGGCCCTGACCTTCATCGACGACAAACTCATCACCACGATCTCGGTGATGGCCCTCGCCGCCGTCATCGGCGTCCTCACCGAATACTCCTACGTCGCAGCGGAGACCGCCGGAGGCGCAGCCAGCCGGGAACCGGGCCGCGTCGAGCACCGCGTGCAGTCCGTACTGCTCAGCATCGACCAGTCCGCCACCCTCGCCGGACCCGCCGCCGGCGCCTTCCTCCTCCAATACGCCGGACAGCAGACCCTGCTCATCACCATCGGAGCACTCTCACTCCTCGCGGCCGTCACCTCCCCCAGGGCTCGCCGGACCCAGCAGGACGCGGATTCCGCAACCGCCCGACAGAGCCTGAGGATGGGCTGGTCGACGCTCAGAGCACTGCCCGCCCTCGGATGGCTGATCGCCGGCCTCACAGTCAGCAACTTCGCCACCGGCCTCCTCCAGGCCGCCGCCCCTGTGATCGTCGTACAGAACTTCGGCCTCAGCACCGCCTCCGTAGGCCTCATCTGGTCCGCCGCCGCGACCGCCGCCCTCCTCGCCACCACCCTGTCCAGGTTCGCCATCGACCGCTTCGGGCTCTGGCCCGTCGGCACAGCAGGGGCCCTGATCGCCTCGCTCGGCGGCCTCACCGTGTCCCAGGCCAGCGACTACACACCGTTCCTGGTCCTCGTCGCCGTCCTGATGGCCGGCGAAGGCTCCATGACCGTCGTCCTACGCACCCTGCGCTCCCGCCTCATCCCGCGCGACGTCTTCGGCGCCACCCTCAGCATCACCATCCTGATCATGCTGCTGCCCTTCCCGATCGCCGGCGTCCTCGTCGCCGTCACCCCGCCCGAGACGCTCGGCCACGTGATGACCGCCTGCGCCGCGCTCCAGGCCATCGGGCTGGCCACCGCGTTCTGGCGCCTGCGACGCGATCCCGCCATGCACGAGCCGAACAGACCGGCCCTCGAACCAGCCGCCGTCTGAACAACAACCCCCGGAGAAGCCATGTCGCGTACGAACCACAACGCTTCGTCGTTCAGCGCGGATCAAGCCGCGGCTGCCGGAAGCCTCCTGCGGAGCCTCACCTCGCGGCTCGACACCCTTCCCCAGCCGGAAGCGGAGTCCCTCGCTCGTTCGCTCCTTGTCCCCGCCGGACTCGTGAACGACATATGCCTGCTCGTCGCAGCGGCGAGTGCCCACGCCGGAGTCGCGGTGCCGACTGACGACGGGCCACTGTCCGAACTCCGTCGGCACCTGACCACCGCCGAGCAGAAGGCAGTCGGAATTCCGTCCCCGGCCCGGCGGGTACCGGACCGGTCCTTCTCTCCGGGCGCACGGGGATTGCGTGCCGGCTTCCGCCCCATGGCCTCGGTGGCGCCGGAGTAGCCATCAGCAGCCACCGCCCTCCATCAACCATCTCTAGAACGGGACCCTTCCGACCCTTGTCCTCCACTCGCCCCGCACCCTCCCGCCCGGTCGTCCTGGTCGTCGCCCCGAACGACTTCCTGTACCGCGGCTACTGCCTGGAATCGGTCGCCGCCGCCTACGACACCGTCGTCATCACCCCGGGCCCCATCACCTGGGAGCACGGACTCGTCATCGACCACGAGACGGCCGATCCGTACGACCGCGAGGCCCTGCTGGCCGCAGGCGAACTCCTCGCTTCTCGCCATCCTGTTGCCGCCGTCCTCACCTGGAACGAGACGCTCTTGGTGGCGACCGCACACCTGGCCCAGCACCTGGCCGTCCTCACCGACGACCCGCAGGTCCTCCACGCCTGCCGCGACAAGGCCACCAGCCGGGCCCAGTTCGCCCGCCATGCCGTTCCCTCCGCGCAGTCCATCAAGGTCGCCTCCCTCCTGGAGAGCGCCCTCGCGGCGGAATCCATCGGATATCCCGCCGTCCTCAAGCCGGCGGGTCAGGCCGGCAGCGTCGGCGTGATCCGCGTGGACAAGGCCGAACAGCTCCCCGAGGCATACGAGTTCGCGACCGCCGGCGCGAACCTGCACGGCGGTGACTCCAACGACGTCCTCGTCGAGGAGTACCTCGATGGCCCGGAGATCTCCGTCGAGTGCGTCACCCACCGGGGCCAGACCACCGCCGTGGCCGTCACACGCAAGGAACTGGGCTTCGAGCCCTACTTCGAGGAGATCGGCCACAGCGTGGACGCAGCCGACCCGCTGCTCGCCGAGGCCGGCCCGATCGCCACGGCCGCCGTCGCCGCCCTCGGGGTGACGACCGGCATCTCCCACGTCGAGCTCCGGCTTACCGCCACCGGCCCGCGGATCATCGAGGTCAACCAGCGGATCGGCGGTGACCTGATCGGCCGGCTCGTCCAGCTCGCGACCGGCATCGACCTGCCCCGGGCCGCCGCCGACCTCGCCCTCGGCACCGAACCCAACCTCACGCCCACCCGCCGGCAGGCCGCAGCCGTACGCCTGCTCTACCCCGAGGTATCCGGCACCGTCATCGAGCGAGGCATCGACGCCCACCTGGTCGGCGCCGACTGGCTGACGCAGGTCAGCTGGATCAGCGAGGTCGGCGACCAAGTGGTTCTGCCACCCGAGGGCGATGTCGACGTTGCCCGGGTCGGCCTCGTCGTCGTGACCGCCGCTGATGCTGCCCAGGCCGCCACCCGGATCGAGGAAGCCCAGGACCACATCACGGTCGTGGTCCACCCCGCACCGGAGAACCCCGGCGCGAGCACCGGGGGACAGGTGGCCGGCTGATGGGCGAGGCTTCCTCCGCATTCGACGCCGACGACCTCGACGGCGACGTCTACGTCACCCCCCGCTACCTCGCCGGAACCACATACATAGGAGACCCGGGGCTTCAGCCCCTGCGCGACCTGGGCTGGCCCCTCGACCACGACAACCTCGGCAACTGCTACGTGACCTCACCCGACCGGCGCGTCCGCCTCGGCTACCTCCCCGAAGGCGAGGACGACGGCCTCTGGCGGATCTCCGCCTACCGCGACCCGCACGCAGCCCCGGTCTGGGGCGTCTGCTTCAACGACAAGGCACCCACCGAGTTCGTCACCGCCTTCACCGAAGCCCTCGCCCAGGGCTACACCGAAGGACCCGGGTCCTACCTTCCCCACATGAAGGGGAGCGCCTACGACGGGCTCGTTCCGATGATCCACAACGGATGGAAACTGACCCGCGCCGTGGAACGGACCCTCGAATGGACATCGCCCGACAAGCTGGCGGGCGTCGCTTTCACCACCGGTGACCTCGACCCCGAGATGGAGTTCACCACCCTGGAAGCCCGGTGGTTCATGTGGGGCGGGCCGAAGGGATGGGACCGCTGGTACGCGACAGCGTCCACGGAGACCCCCGTCAGCCTCATCACTGCGATCACTGCTGCGATTGCGGACCCCGCCCCGATCCTGCGCTGGGAGCAGGAGATGCCGAAGGCGCTGCGCGAACGCGCCGAGCTCACCCCGGTGCGACCGGCATCGCCGAAGGCGCCGACGCCTCTCGATGTCGCCCGTGCCCGCCCCCGCGTGCTGCCCAGCGCCCGGACACACAGTGTTCCGCGCTGGTCGACCAGCAGCGCACCGGGCGCGCGGCTCCCCGTGCCCACCCGGCGGTCGGGCCGCTGAGTCGGAACCTGTGGAGTTGTTGAATTGTCCCTACAGCCACGCTGGTTCTTCGATCAGGAACTCGCTCTCGGCCTCCCCGGCAGCACGGTCATCGGGCAGAGCTATTACGCGACGCCGAGCCCCCGGAGCCCACTGCGCCTGCGAGTCGACTTCCATCCGACCATCCGCCATCGCGAATACGGGGGCCTGCGCGTCCGGATCCTCCACGAAGACAAAGGCACGATCGACGACCTGGTCCTGTCCTTCGCCGACCACCGGACATTCCAGCGCCGCGACCAAGCCGCCGGCAGCTACCCGGGCCTCAGCGGGCACGGCGTCTTCACCGACTACAACACCGCCAAGGGCGCACCCGGCTGGTCAGGAGGCGACTGGACTCCGCTGAGGGAGGCCATCACGAGGTATGCCGACCTCTGGTTCTCCCCGAAACGCACCCGGGGAACCGTCAGGTCAGCCCCGGCCCCAGTCCTCCAGGCCACGCCGGTGAAGGCCGCAACCAGCCCCACGCGATGAACCGCACCCCAGGAGAGCGGCCGCCCATTCCCGCTGGTCTGTCCCCGCAGCGGGACAGGCCAGCACTCTGCCGAGCAGCCGCCGCACCACCCGCCACTGCGATCAACAGGAGCACCACCACTTGCCCAGCCGCCGCACAACCCCGGTCCTCGCCCTCACCCTCACGGCGATGGCCGCCACCATTCCCTTCGCCCACGCCAGCACGAGCCCCGACCCGTCCGCCCCGCCGCCGGTCATGACCGAGCGCTCCGTGACGACCGGAGGGATCGAGATCCAGAAGAAGGACCCGACCGGAGACATCCTCGCCGGCGCCTCCTTTGCCCTCCTCGACGCCTCCGGCAATCCGGCAGCCGAAGGTAAGACCGGCGCCGACGGCCTGCTCCGCCTCGAAGGCCTCATACCCGGCCCCTACCGCCTCAAGGAAACCGCCAGCGGCAGCCCGATCCACGACACCGTCGCCGACCAGGACGTCATCATCACCGATGCCGTCACGCCCATGGTGATCACCGACCCGTTCAAGGCCGCCGACCTGATCGTCAAGAAGGCGGACAAGGAAACCGGCAAGCCCCTGTCCGGCGCGGTGATCAACGTGACACCGACAAGCGGCCAGGGGGAGACGCTCACCTTGACCACGGGACCCGAGGGCACAGCCAAGGCCAAGCTGACAGTCTCCGCGCGAACCGGCACCGCCTACACCGCCACCGAGACGAAGGCGCCGGCCGGATACCAGCTGACCGCCAAGCCGGTGACCGTCACTGCGAAGCCGGGCGCACCGGTCACCGCGGAGTTCACCAACTCGAAGATCCCCCCGACCCAGCCCCCGAGCAGCCCTCCGCCGACTTCCCCGTCCACGCCCAAGCCGAGCACGTCATCCACACCTTCGGCTGCAGCCTCCGCGGCCCCGTCGGCCACTCCCACGGTCGCTGAGACAGCTTCGAGTACCACCTCCCCCGCCCCGACAGGCGTGCTCGCCAATACCGGTGGCGGCTCCGCCCGTTGGATCGGCCTCCTGGGCGGCGTTCTGATCATTGCCGGCGGCGGCGCCGTCTGGGCACTGCGTCGCCGGGCAGAACGCACCACCCCTTAACGCTCGCCCACTGACGCCCTCACGTAAATCGGACGGCCAGCCCGCTCTGGCGTCCCTTTCACCAGGAGTTACATGACTGACTTCGTCGAGCCCGACGTCCTGTACGGGCAGACTCCCGGCAGTTCGAATCCGCTGTGGGTCGCCGTGCTCAAGGACAACCCGGCCGTCATCGAGGTGCTAGAACGGCATGCCTTCCGCCCAACCATGGTCGGTGACCTGGAACTCTTCGCTCTCCCTGAAGGGACCAGCACGCAGCTGAGCACCGTGCTGCACCTGGCGTCGTACGCGGAACTGGCAAACGCCGGGTACATCGCCATGTACACCGCCGACCACCCGGCTCTCCCCGCCGAGCGACTTCAAGGGCTCATGGCCTTGGGGCCCGTCCGCCCGTCTGCCGCCGTGCCCGTCCAGGAACCGCGTCCTATCGGCCCGACTGCCAAACCGGCCACGAAGCCCGCGGTGCCGGACACGTTCCGTCGTCCTCCCACCCGTGGTGGCAGTTGACCGTCCCGTCCGGCTCAGCGGGAGCCGTACCAGGTGCGGGCGGCCTGGAGCATGTCGAGGACCCAGCCCGCCGGCTCGCCCGCGGCGATCTCCTCCCACACAGCGACGGTGGCCTTCGCGAAGGCGGTGGCCGCCGCAGGCGGGGCGGTAGTCCAGGTGGGGACGCGTGCCGCCCACTCCTCAGCTTGCTGAGGGGTGTGGCCGCTCTTGATGAGCCAGACCACCCACAGGGCTGGATCGATCCACGCCGCCCCGCGTGAGGCCCAGGCCCAGTCGACGAGGACGGCGCGGTTGTCGGCGATGAGGACGTTGCTGGGGAACCAGTCGGTGTGGAGAAGGCTCGGGCCGGCGAACAGCTCGGGCGTCTCGCTGTAGGCCTTCATCCGCTCCGGCATCGACCGCATGGTGATGCCGGGCGCGGTGACGGGGGAGAGGCGGGCCATCGCTTCGGCCACGAGCGGAAGATCGGGCGAGCCGGGGGCGTAGTCCGCGTGGTGGCCGTCGATGTTGGTGAAGGCCAGCAGGTCCCAGCCGGCCTCTTGGACGTGCCACAGGAGCGTCGGCGCGAGGTGAGGGACGCTCGGGTTGATGTCGGCTTCGCGCTGCTGCGTCCAGACGCGGCGGTGGTCGCTGGGCATCCCTTTGACGAAGACCGTGGTGTTGGCAGTGCGGACGCGGGCGGCGACGGCACTGTTCAGCCCGGCACTGACGGTCTCGTACCCGAGGACGGGCCCAGTCCGCGCTTCGATCAGGTCCAGGACGTCAGCGGGGATCTCGGGGAGTCGGACGGTCGGCATCGGTCAGGGCCGGGGCTTTCGGTGACGTCCGGTCCCTGGGGCCAGTGGATTGCGTCCGGTGATGGGGCCAGTCGTCTCGGCTTGTTCGATACTCGCGGCTTCAAGCGTCCGGCCGAGTACGCGGCAGGCCTCTGCATAGTTCTTCACCGTCGTCAGTGCCTGCCAGGCGAAGCCGTCCCACTCCAAGATCAGGCGAGGGGCGCGGGGGTCCACGTGTGCTGCGCGCTGCGGGCCGGCGCCGAGGGTGATGGCCTTGAGCTCGCCGGGCTTGCGCAGTCGCCCTTGGCGGCGCGCGGCCCATCGGTCGAGGGGTTCGTCGGTCATGGTCGTACCTCCGTGAAGGGCAGCACCATACCGAAGCCGGACGGCACCCGGCCGCCGTCTCCAGCGTCCCGCGTGCAACCAGGTGGACCCTGGCTTCGTCGAACAGTGCCAGGGGTGTTCCTCGTAGGGGGCGGATCTGTGGAACCAGGGATCGTGGCGGCGCTGGCGGCAATCATCGGTACGTGCTCGGGGGCAGTGAGCGCGCTCGGCGCCGCACGGCTGAACGGGACGATGCAGCGGCGCTCACAACACGAGCACTGGCGTCGAGACGGCCGGAGGCAGGCGTACGTGGCCTTCGTCGGCGCGGCGGTTGATTACGGTGAAGTCATCAGCATCGTTCAGGCACTCGACGACGAGGACCGCCCCAGCCCCGAAGCAGCAGAGCTATACAGCCAGGTCGTCGACATGCGCCGGACCACCAGCAAGGCACTCGCCCTGGTTCTGGTGGAGGGCCCCGAGGATGTAGCGCGTGCGGCTCACCAAGCGGTGCGCGCCTTGACAGCTTGGGCTTGCTCGAGCGGCGCATACCATCCTGGCCATCCTCTGGCGGCCTCACGTTCCGTACAGTCTGTGCTCCGGCAAGGACCGGCCGATGCCGTCGGCCTGTCCGACCTGACCTGGCAGCGAATTCGCGAATTCGAGACGCGTGCCCGCGCCGCCCTGGACCAACCGTTGGGGTCGGCCCGGTGAGCAGGTCGTGACGCTTGCGGAGGACGCCGAGGCCGCCCCCGCCCCATAGAGATGGGGCGGCCACGGAGCCCCATCCCGGCAGGCATTCCTGACGGCTGACGGCGAAGCACCACTCCCGAATCAATCCGATAGCCGAAGAACGCCAAGCGAGGGCGATACCCCCCTGACGGGGTACCGCCCTCGCTTCGTGCTGTCCGGACATCGCTCACGGCAGACGGGCAAGACGCGTACATCTCTGGAGAGACCGGCCGACCCATGTCAAGGTTGACCCCTTCCCCGAAACCGCAGGTCAAAAAGGTGATCGCGTATGACCGTCGAGGTAGGCCGCCCCGGATTCTCCACGAGCATCGAGGCCCTGCGGATCCGCACGTGGATGCTCGGGCGGGGCCAGCCCTCCCAGGTGATCGACCAGTTCACGGCCGAGGACTTCCACTTCGTCGTGGACGACAGGGCCGACATGCACATCGCCAGCAAGGACGGGCGCCTCTACCTCGGTTGGTTCCCCGAAGGCCGGCCTGGCCGACTCGACGAGGGTTGGCGGCTGGCCATCACGGGAACGGCAACCGTGCCCGGCTACAGCATCGGCTTTGGTGTCGAGACCCCAGCCCATGTCATCGCCTCGGCGGTCGCCACCGTCATCTCCACCTCACGTCCGGCCTGATAGCCGACGTCGAGCACGACTTCGCACCCCTCTTCCGCATCCAGCCCCGGAGGCTCCATGCACCCCATCGCCGCCGATCCCACCGTCGCCGAAATCATCGAGCACCTCTCGCGCTTCGCCCCCGACATCTCAGTACGCCTGGCCATCAACCCCGAATTCCCCTTCGCCCACACGCTGGGAGACATCGTCCTGGGCGTCGGGCACGACGGCCGCCCCGTCGTCTTTCTCGGCGAATCGGGGCAGACGGGCTTCCTGCCGGCCCTCACCGCCCAGGACTTGGGCTGGCACCCGCGCACCACCCTGCCGGCCAGGGTCCGACGAGGCGTAGGAGCCATCGTCCAGTGACCGTTCCACGAAAGCCCGGGAGGCGCCCCTGAATCCCGAACTGCCCGCAGACCTTCCGAGTCCCGACGTGCTCTGGGTCAGCCCGCGACACCTGGCCGGCGACGACAGCGCGCTGGCTGAGCAGGTGGGAGACGAACTCGTCGGCGCCGGATGGTCGTACTGGGTAACGGCCCGCCGGACGCTTTTCCACGCGAGCCCCGACCAACTCCGCTGCGCCGAATGGGTCATGGCCGACCCTCTCACCACGGAACTGGCCGACCTACCCGTCGCCTGGGAGATCTCCGCACGCGAGGACACCTCACGTGCCACGGTGAACTGGACGGCCTACTTCACCCGCGGTGTGCCCTACGAAGCTGTTGCCGCCTTCGCCCTCGCCGTTGCCGCCCGTACGGAGCCGACGTGGGGCTTCGACGGGCCCGAGGCCGTTCCCGAAGCGCTGGTGGCCGGAGGCTGGCACGGGGACGTGGACGACCCGGCCTTCACCCTCTGGGACAAGTCCTTCACGGCATGCATGACCCGGGCGCCGCTCCCGGACGGGATCCAGGACCAGGACCCCCGCCCCGACATGCCCGGCTGGCAGGCCTGGTCCCAGCCGGAAGCCAGCGGTCCCTACCTGTGGGTTGCCGCGTTCAGCACGTCCACACCGCACGACTTGGTCGCAGTCTTCGCCGCAGGCCTCGTCTGCGAGGCACCGGTTCCGCGTCGCGTCCTGCCGGAATCCTCCCAAGCACGCCTCACGATCCGGCCCTCCCTCTAACGAGGGGACGGCCGGTGGCGGACACCGGACCTACGCGGCCCGTCAACAAGGCACTGGCCCCCAGCGAGATCCTTCGCTGGGGGCCAGTGCCTTCTGTATGTCCGGAGCGTGTCAGCCTGCGGGCTTCAGGGCCTTGTCAAGCGCCTTGTCCACATGGGCGTCGACGAGGGCGGGGCTGCCGGAGAGCTTATGAGGGTCTTTCACTTATGTCCGTTGTCCGCTGGTGCCTGTTGTCGGCACTCGGGAGGATCGGAGCGACCAGTAACGACTTCGGCGGGCGTTGGAGGTCGCTGATGATCGCTGGTGGGTATGGGGTGGCGGTCCAGTGGTCGACCATGGGCCATCCGAAGATCGTTAGAAGCTGGTGATCAACACTGTATGCGCGGCCTAGTGGATGCGGCAGACCCGTTCATCTCGGTGGCGGATATCACGCTCGCAACTACCGCGGGCTAACAACTCATCGGGCTACACCCACCCTGCCAGGTTCGGCAGGTAGGCGTAGCCCGATCAGCCACTGAGGCCAGGGCCAGACGTGGTGCAGCTCCACGGTGAGCCGTGTCACCGTGTAGGCCTTCTGCGGCGGGAGTCCCCTGGCTTTGTCGCCGTGAGCCTGCTGCGACCTACGCAGCCTCGGTGGGCCGAGCTTGCGGTGCCGGAGCCGGTCTCGATGATCCCTGTCTTCGCGCGGTGCACAGTGCATGCGGAGTCGGTCAGGAGCTTGATCACCGAAAGAAGGGGCCTCCTCCTTGGCGGGTATCGCTTGGTCCGGGTCCAGAACCTGCCGGACCCAATCTCAGCGTTCTCGGTCTGCGGCGTCGGTGTTCGGCCCGTGGGCCAGTTCGATGGACGCTGTAATCCGCTTGCCGACGGGTTCGCGGTGGATTTGAAGGGTCAGTGCCGCGGCCATGATGATCTCCAGACCGTGCTGTCCCACCCGGGCGGGGTCGGGAGGCAGGATCGCGGGTAGCGCGGGATTGCTGTCCCAGACAGCCACGTTCACGCAGCCGTCGCGGACTTCGAGGATGAGCAGGCTGGGGCCGGGCGCGTATTTGCGGGTGTTGGTGACCAGCTCGCTGACGACCAGCTCGATCATGTCCCGGGCACGGTGAGAGACCGGCAGGCCGTGGACGGATTGCACGTCGGCGAGGAAGGCGCGGGTCAGTCGCCGGGCCTCGGCGATCGGCTCGCTGCCCTCGAACTCGACGGATAGCGAGATGGGGCGGGGAAGCGGCGTGGCGTGTGGGGCGGGCGCATCCACTGGCTCGTCCGGAAGGGGCCGTCCTGCCGCCGGGCGGCCACGCCACCCGATCCATTCCCAGCTCATCGTCGTGATTCCTGTCGTTCGTGGTGCGGGCTTGGGGGTGGAGAGTCAGCGGTGGCCGGCTGCGGCCATGGCGAGGCCGGTGACAAGTAGGGCCAAGCCGATGACGAGGATGGGGAAGCCGGGTCCGGGCAGGAAGTACAACGCCACTCCGGCCAGGGTGAGAGGTGCGCCGATGAGAGCCATTACTCGTCCGATCCGGCGTTCAGACATGGTCTGCTCCTGCTCGGGGCGGTGGGGGTGCGGCGGCAGGGACGTTGCGGGCGGTGGGGAAGGCGGAGAGTGCCCCGGCGAGCAGGCCCGAGCCCGCCACTGCCCAGCAGAGGTGACCATTGGCCGCGGATGCTGGAGCGCGGTGGAGGTGTCCGAGACGGCGCCGGCAGCGGGTGCCTGGCAGTGAGGCATCGCTGGACATCAGGTGTGCTGCCCTCCTGCACGGTCAACGGTGCCGTCGGTCCCTGCGACAGGGCCGCGCTGGTAGATGTCGGGTATCCCGTCGTTGTCCGCGTCGAGGTTCTCCTCCTCGTACAGGCGTCGGTAGATCGTGTTGCGGCGTCGGACCAGGAGGGCCGCGAGGGCGGCGGCGATGAGGGAGCCGACGAGGACGGCGGCCTTGATGTGCTCGGTTGTGGTCGGGTCGGTGAAGGCGAGTTCGCCGATGAGGAGGGCGACGGTGAACCCGATCCCGGCGAGCACAGCCAAGGCGAGGATGTCGGCCCAGGCCAGGTCGGGGTTGAGACGGGCCCGGGTGAACCGGGCAGTCAGATAGGTACCGGCGAACACCCCGACCGTTTTGCCGAGGACGAGGCCGAGGACGACGCCGAGGGGTTCGGCCTGGGTGAACACCGCGCCGAGCGCGGGCCCGGAGAGGGCCACGCCCGCGGCGAAGAGCGCGAACAGCGGCACCGCGATCCCGGCGGACACCGGGCGCAGGAGATGCGCGGTCCGCTCGCCGGGGGAGGCGGTCTCGGCCGGGCGGTGGCCGCGTGCGGGGTCGCGCTGGGGGCGGAGAATCAGGCCCATGGCGACGCCGGCGACGGTGGCGTGGACCCCGCTGTTGTACATCAGCCCCCAGATCGCCAGCCCAAGGGGGACGTACCACCACCAGCCGCGAACCCGGAACCGCTGGAGCAGGTAGAAGACAGCGAGCCCGGTGAAGGCCGCAGCGAGGGCCCAGAGGTTGAGGTCGGCGGTGAAGAACACGGCGATCACCAGGATCGCACCGAGGTCATCGACGACGGCCAGGGTCAGGAGGAACGCCCTCAGAGCAGCGGGCAGGTGAGTGGAGATGACGGCGAGGACGGCGAGCGCGAAGGCGATGTCCGTGGCCATCGGCACCGCCCACCCGCCCGGGCTCCCGCCACCCGCCGAGACGATGGTCAGGTAGACGGCGGCCGGGACGGCCATCCCACAGATGGCGGCGACGACGGGCAGTACAGCAGTGGCCGGGGTGCGGAGCTCACCGACGACGAGTTCGCGCTTCAGCTCAATTCCCGCGACGAGGAAGAAGATCGCGAGGAGGCCGTCCGCTGCCCAGTGCTGCACCGACAGGTACCAGGCCCAGGGCGGGGATACCGAAGTGGAAGTCCCGCACCGCCTCATACGCGCCGAACAGGGGGCTGTTGGCCCACACCAGGGCGATCACGGCTGCGGCGAGGAGAACCATCCCGCCCACCGTCTCGGTCCGCAGCGCGCCGGCGATGGCGGTGCGCTCGGGCCAGGGCAGGACCCCGAACAGCGGTGACCGGGAAGAGGAGGAGGGTTCGTGCGGGTCGGCGGGCATGTCGGTGGCCTTCGGGTGTCGGGGGCGACGAGGGCGCACTGCCCCCAGGACGCCGACCAGACTTCCCGGCACACCGCGCGCCACACTCTTGACGCGTTCCTTACACCGTATCCAGAGCAGGGCCGGATGTCTGCCTCGCGCCCTTGGCATGATCACATCGGTGCGGGGTTGTGATCAGCTCTGGCGGGAGGCGGACCACCAGGCGGCGACCGCGGCCAGGGGCAGTGATCCGGCGGGATGAGCCCCGGCCGTTCCCTGGGCAGCGTGTAGAGGGCGACGCCGGTGATGGTGAGAATCAGGCCCGCAACGAAGAGCGGCGAGCCGGGGCAGCGAGCGCCCGCCGGACTCGGATCGGCGCGGCCGGTGCGAGGGTAGTGGCTCATACGGGGCTCCTGGGCAGCGGAGGGCTCGGCCTCGCCAAAACCCTCTGGGCGTGAGCGCCAGCCCTGCCTTCCCTCCCCGGCCCCGTCCCGAGTTCTCGGCCCACGGTCAGGGGGAGGTGTCGGGGCAGGCCACGCAGTGGTCCAGGCCCAGTTCGCGGAGCTTCGCACGGGTACGGGTCGAGGCGTGGTGGACGATGACGACGGTGCCGTGCAGGCGGGCCCGGGCCAGCAGGGGGAAGAACGCCGCCCCGCCGGTGGTCGCATTCAGCTCGCCGGCGTGCCCGAGATCGATACGGATGTGCGGCGGGGCATCGTCCGCCAGACGGGCCAGCGCGGATCCGACGAGCGGGGCGTCCTGGGCGCGGATCTCGCCGCGCAAAGCGACCTCCACACCGTTGGGACCTCTGCGGTGGACCCGCACAGGGCAACCGGGGTCGTGCACCGTCCGCCACATCCTCCAGCGCGACTGCGGCACGGGAGCCTCCTTCACCGTTTGGCGGCTTATGGCGCGGGGATGGGGTGGAGGCGTCCGCGCAAGGTGGCGGCGAAATCTTCCGCCCGGGCGAGCTGCACTCGCAGCTTGCCGACCTGCTCGGTGGCGGCCTGTTCGTACGCGCGTACACGCTCGAGGAGGACTTTGCGCTCGTCGCCGTCGAGGCCGTCACCGGCATCCAGGCGGTCGGTAGCGTCCAGAAGGTCGCGCATTTGATCGAGGGTGAACCCGAGCGGCTTCATCCGGCGGATGACCATCAGGCGGGCGACGTCGGTCTCGGTGTAGAGCCGGAAGCCGCCCTGTGAGCGTGCCGAGGGGGTGACCAGACCGGTCTCCTCGTAGTGCCGGATGGTGCGCAGGGACAGCTCGGTCCGTGTGGCGACCTCACCGATCTGCATGTGCCTATCGTCCACGCCCGTGATCCTCTGGTCCGTCTCGTCCAGGCGGACGCGTCCGCACCGCCTCACCGATCTCTACTCTAACGTTAGGGTAGAGTCGTTGGCAGTGAGGGCGGCCTGCCGCGGTGCCGCTGTGACTGTGTCGGGGTCGATGGAGTCCCCGTGGAAGATCCGACTCTTGCAGGAGAGAAGCGTGCGCGAGCCCATGACGCCCAGCGCCGCCGCCTGCCCGCCGTGACGCTTCACCTCTGAGGTACGGCCCGGCCACGCCCTTGGCGAGGCCCCGCTTCGTCTCCCTTCTGCTTCCGGCCCGCTCGTGCGGGTCGTCCGCGGAATGCCCGCCCGGCCTTCCCGCGTCCTGCCGCACAGCCCCGGCCTGCCAGGGCAGGGTGTGCCCGAACGACAGGTTCCCGATCCCTTGTCTTCTGTCTCCGCCCAGTCTTCTCCCGGATCTCGGCTGCGCGACCTGCGCCCGGACTGGCTCTCCGACCCCAAGGTGTGGCGCACCGAGGTCCTCGCAGGCCTGGTCGTCGCGCTCGCCCTTATTCCGGAGGCGATCTCATTCTCGATCATCGCCGGGGTCGACCCGGCGGTCGGCCTGTTCGCCTCATTCACCATGGCCGTGGTCATCTCCATCGTCGGCGGCCGCCGCGCGATGATCTCCGCCGCCACCGGCGCCGTCGCCCTGGTGATCGCGCCGCTGAACCGGGAGCACGGCTTCGGCTACCTGGTCGCCGCGGTCATCCTGGCCGGTGTCTTCCAGATCGCGCTCGGCGCCATCGGGGTCGCGAAGCTGATGCGGTTCATCCCGCGTTCAGTGATGGTCGGCTTCGTCAACTCCCTCGCGATCCTGATCTTCATGGCCCAGGTCCCCGAAATGCACGACGTGCCCTGGCCGGTGTATCCGCTGATCGCGGCCGGACTCGCGCTGATGGTGTTCTTCCCGAAGGTCACCACCGTGATCCCGGCGCCGCTGGTCTCGATCGTCATCCTGACCGTGATCACCGTCGCGGCCGGCATCGCGGTCCCGACCGTGGGCGACAAGGGGGCGCTGCCGTCCTCGCTGCCCGTGCCCGGCCTGCCCGACGTCCCGTTCACCGTGGACACCCTGACCACGATCGCCCCGTACGCTTTCGCGATGGCGCTGGTCGGCCTCATGGAGTCGCTGATGACGGCCAAGCTCGTCGACGAGATCACCGACACCCACTCCTCCAAGACCCGCGAGTCCATCGGCCAGGGCATCGCCAACATCGTCACCGGGTTCTTCGGCGGCATGGGCGGCTGCGCCATGATCGGCCAGACGATGATCAACGTGAAGGTGTCCGGCGCCCGCACCCGCCTGTCGACCTTCCTGGCGGGGGTATTCCTGATGGTGCTGTGCATCGTCTTCGGCCCGGTCGTCTCCGACATCCCCATGGCCGCCCTCGTCGCCGTCATGGTCATGGTCTGCTTCGCCACCTTCGACTGGCACTCCATCGCCCCCAAGACCCTCAAGCGGATGCCGGCCGGGGAGATCACCGTCATGGTCGTCACCGTCGCCTGCGTCGTGGCCACCCACAACCTCGCCATCGGCGTCGTCGCCGGCTCGGTCACCGCGATGGTCATCTTCGCCAAGCGCGTCGCCCACCTCGCGGAAGTCACCGCCGTCACCGCCCCCGACGGCACCAGCGTGGTCTACACGGTGACCGGGGAGCTATTCTTCGCCTCCTCCGACGACCTCGTCGGCCAGTTCAACTACACGGCCGACCCGAAGACCGTCGTCATCGACCTGTCCGCCGCGCACATCTGGGATGCCTCCTCGGTCGCCGCCTTGGACGCGATCGAAACCAAGTACGCCCAGCGCGGCAAATCCGTGGAGATCATCGGCCTCAACGACGCCAGCGCCGACCTCCACGGCAAGCTCACCGGCGAACTCGCCAGTCACTGAGCTCTTTCAGAGTGGCCACTGATCGGGTGGCGGGCCAGCGTCCCGCAACCCACGAGGCTCCCGTGCCGTTGAGAGAGATGCTCGACGTCTCAACTCAACAGCACAGGAGCCTCGTTGGTTCCCCGTCCTTCCGCACTCGACCTGCCTCATACATTGGTCGAGTTGGTATCGATGCTCATCGTCACCCGTGAGGGTGACCGACGCTGCAAGCTCCCGCCCCACCAGCGCGCCCTCGTCGGCCTGGTCTACCTGCGCCGGCACGAGACGCTCGCGCAGATCGCCGCCGGCTTCGGCATATCCGTCGGGACCGCCCACGCCTACGTCACGGCCGTCGTCAACCACCTGTCCCGCCGGGCACCCGGTCTGCTGCGGGTCCTGCGCGAGACGGATCCTGATCACGTCCTGCTCGACGGGACGCTCGCCGAGTGCGACCGAGTCGGCGACAGCCGGGCCGACTTCTCCCAGAAGCAACGCCGTCACAGCGTGAACGTGCAGGTCGTGGCCGATCCCACCGGCAACCTGCTGCGGATCTCACCCGCGCTGCCCGGCCGCACCCATGACCTGACCGCGGCCCGCACCCACCGCATCATCCGGATCTGCGAACGCCAGGGCGTCCCCGTGCTCGCCGACCGCGCCTACATCGGGGCCGGCCCCTGGGTGACCACACCCATCAGACGGCTTCCCGGCCAAGACCTCACCACAACCCAGCAGACGGTCAACCGAGCCCTGTCAGCGGCACGAGCACCGGTCGAACGCAGCATCGCGCGACTCAAGTCCTGGCAGATCCTGCGCCGGGCCCGCTGCAGCCCAACCGGATGACCGTCATCGCCGCAGCCGTCCTCACCCTGGAACGTCAACGCTGATGCGTCTCCTTGCCGTTCCAGGGTGAGGACGGATTGGCGATGGCCGTCATACGGTGGGAACCGTCTCACGACCAGACAAGTCGCCCTTCGGCAACGGAACAGATCGGATAGTCTCCTGCGCCGATCCTCGTCAGCATCTCCGCCACGAAGTCGAAGTAGTGAGCCAGTGACGCGTACTCGCCGGTGGTCGTTGGCTTACTCACGAACCACCTGCCGATACGTCCGTCCGTCACATCGATGAACAGCCCCATCCAGGCATCCTGATCCGACAGGAACGGGATCCACTCCTCGCGCCATTCGCTCCCACTGGACAGGGGATGGTTGGCGTAGAGCCTCTCCATCGCCCGGATGCCCAGAAAAAAGCTTCCCTCGTCGGGGAACCCGTCGAAGCCGCAGCACATCACGTCGTCGTCGAGGTCTTCCTCCGGCAGATCCAGATTGTTCTGCACCAGCCACGTCCGCAGGTCCCCATGAAGGGAGACCCCCATCCGTTCCTCGGCTGCCGCGAGCATCTGCTCCGTAGCGGGCCCCGGCAGATCCGCGTGATCGGCCGACGCGTGCTCCCGAAGAAGGCTCATCACACGCGACCAACTCTCAGCCACACTCATCGCCCTATGCCCTCTGTCCTCTCTACAAGGATGTCCCCGTCCGACTACGCCACTGCGGAGGTTGGGAAGTACCGGCCGGAGAACCTTGCAGGGATGGTACTTCGAGCATGCGTTCCATCCCTCCCCACAATCACCGTCCGCCCCGAAGCGCAGGACCGGCCCCTCAGCAAAGTGACCGCACGCGACTTTTCACAGACAACCCACCGTGCCCGGCGGGCCCAGCCGAGGAGCTTCCAGGCTCAAGCGAGGGCCGCGGCGTCACTCTGGAGTGGCGAAGCTGAAAACGCTCGCTGACCCCAGCCTGCCCCCGTGCTGTCCCGGTGCAGGGGCCTGGTCAATGGGGGCAAGGACCGTGTGCTCTACAGGCGGTAGGCGGCGAAGGCGATCAGGACGATCGCGGCGACGGCGATGCCTACCAGTCCTGGCCAACCGCCGATCAGCGCGCATACGGCTACGACGGCGAAGGCGGCCAGCAGCAGCGCGGCGAATGCCCACGCCGACAGTCCGCGGTCGTCGCTGTCTTGTACTCGGTCCTTCTGAGGCTTGGTCACCGTGATCACGGTATCGAGTGCGGCCGACGGTTTTCACCCCGGGGCGCGCTTTCGTGGGTGGCGTGGCCGGGGCTTGCGCCAGCCCGGTGACCGCTACGGCGCAGGGCATCGTCGCGCGCGGGAGCATTGAAAGGGTGGCGTGGTGGCGCTGGGTTCGGCCGCAGGCTGCCCGCGAAAGGGCTCGGCCCGCGGAGGCCGGGCCGTTCGGGCCGGCGCTGTCAGGCGAGGGCGAGGGCGAGCTTTTCGAGTTCTTCCTCGGTCATGGGGGCCTGGTTCGCGTCGGCGTTGGTCATGCACTGGCGCATGCCGCTGGCGACGATTTTGAAGCCCGCGCGGTCCAGGGCTTTGGAGACGGCGGCGAGCCGGGCCGCACGCCGCAGTGCCGGCCGTCCGCGAATTCCGCGACCGACTGCGGGACCTCCCCGCTGCCGGCTGACGGCGCGGAAATGGCGAGGCCCTTGAATCCGCGTCTTCGGTGGATCTCCCGGAACACATCCACGCGGCGACCGTCCGACCCGTTTTCGTCAGCACATGCCCTCGGTCGATCTGCTCGGCAAGCCGATCGCCTCCCTCCTCGACGACCCGGCCGCCACCCGCGGGCTGGCCTGCGGGCTCCGCGCCGAAGGCACCGAGGGGCACGTCTCCTCTGTCGCGATGGGGTCCTCGCTGTCAGGCGTGCTTGTCCGATGGCTGCTGGGCAGGCTGGACCGACCAGCTTGGCGGCTCGTCGTCGCCTGAGTCCTCCTCGCGCTCCGCGTCGGCGGCTGTCGCCTGGGTCTTGCCCGGTGCGTGGTGGACCGGTGCGTACACGGCGTAGAGCTGCAGGGGCTCGTCACCGATGTTGGTGACGTTGTGCCAAGTGCCGGCGGGCACGAAGATTGCCCAGCCGTCCTCGACCTCCCCGTCGAAGTCGAGTCGCTCCTTCGTGCGGCCCATCTGGACGCGGCCCCGGCCTGCGTCGAGTCGTAGGAATTGGTCGGTCTCCGGGTGGGCTTCCAAGCCGATGTCCGCACCCACAGGGATCGACATGAGGGTCAGCTGAAGGTACTTCCCGGACCAGGCGACCGCGCGGTAGTTCGCGTTCTCGAGCGTTGCCTTCTCGAGGTTGAAGCTTTGAGGTTCCGGCCCGATGTCCTTGATGGTCATATTTCTCTCCCGGTCAACGAGGGCGGTACGCGTTCGCGGTCTTGCGTCAGCCCACGTCAGAATTCTCAGAGCCCTGGGTTTTTCTGGCCACAACCACGTGAGCCGCTACCGCACAAGCGGCCGCGACCCGTCACCACGTTCCTCGGTGTGTCCGGTCGTGTAGTCGACCAGGTTCGTGCAGTCGATGGCAGTCTCGCCAGCCAAGCGTCGACGCGACACCTCCATGATCGAGTGCCCGTCCGCGTACTCCAGCACGTTCCGCGACCGCCGAGCCGGCGCCTGGACCGTTGTACGACGACACACGCATCCCTCCACCACAGCCTGCTGGGCATCGGTTACCGGCAACGGTGGAATCTTCGGACCAGGACGACTCATGCCGAACTAACGCCAGACCTCAGACTACGGTCACTAGCAGGGCTTGGTGAGATTCTGCGGCGGTTGACGCGCTCGGGGCGGAGGGCGGGGCGCGACACTGCGCCATGGCCGGTGCGGGCACGCGGACGGCCCGGTTCGCGGTGGCGGCCGGGCCGTTCGGGCCGACGCTGTCAGGCGAGGGCGAGGAAGAGCTTTTCGAGTTCTTCCTCGGTCATGGGGGCCTGGTTCGCATCGGCGTTGGTCATGCACTGGCGCATGCCGCTGGCGACGATTTTGAAGCCCGCGCGGTCCAGGGCCTTGGAGACGGCGGCGAGCTGTGTGACGACGTCCTTGCAGTCGCGGCCGGCTTCGATCATGGCGATGACGCCGGCGAGCTGGCCTTGGGCGCGGCGCAGGCGGTTGAGGACTGCTTTGACTGCGTCGTCGTCGACTTTCACCGGTTGCCTCCTGGCCTTGTCTACTCTCACCTCATGGTACCCCAGGGGGTATCCGGCCGGGTGGGGGTCAGTGGTTGCGGAGGGCGGCGAGGGCGGCATCGAGGTCGCCTTGGTGGGGGCGGTTGTGGGGGAGTTTGGCGAGGAGGGCGGCCATGCCGCAGGTGTTGGTGACGGCGGAGAAGGCCAGGCCGCCGGCGATGCCGGCGGAGGCGAGGCGGAATGCGGGGCGCAGGCGGCCCAAGGCGAGGCCGGTCAGGACGACGGCGCCGGCGGTGAGGCGGACCTGGCGTTCCATGCTCCAGGCGGTACGCCGGGCGCCGTCGGGGTGGTGGAGGGCGTGGCCGTGTGCGGCCCAGGCGCCCGTGCCGCCGGTGAGGGTGGCGGTGGTGATGCCGTGGGCGGCGAGAGTGTGGCAGGCGTTCTCGGAGCGGGCGCCGGAAGCGCAGACGACGAGGATGTCGCCGCGCTGGGCCGCGTGACGGATGTCGGGTAGGGCCCGGTCCAGGTGGTCGAGCGGGATGTTGAGGGCGCCGGGCAGGTGGCCGGCGGCGTATTCGCCGGGAGTGCGGACGTCCAGGACGATCAGTTCGTGCAGGCGGGTGTGGGCCTGGTCGGCGTCGAGGGTGCGGGGCGTGATCACGGTGAGGCGTTCCTTCCTGAGTTGTCGGTGATGCCCGATTGTGGGCAACGCGCTACCCCGGGAGGTATTGGCGGGGGTGTCGCGGCGGGGCTCCGCCACGGGTCGCGCAGGGGTCAGTGGAGGGCGTCGGTGAGCATGAGGGCGGCGACGGCCAGGAGCACGATCGCGAAGATCCGTTGGAGGGTGGGGCCGGAGATTTTGGCGGCGAGGCGTTTGCCGTCCCAGGCTCCGAGGATCGCGGCGCCGGTGAAGGGGGCGATGACCGCCCAGTCCAGGGGCGTGCTGGTGCCGGCGCGGGCGGCGAGCGCGGCGAGGGAGTTGACGGTGATGACCAGCAGGCTGGTGCCGACCGCGGCGCGCATGCGCAGTCCGAGGACGCCTACGAGTGCGGGGACGGCGAGGAAGCCGCCGCCGACGCCGAGGAATCCGGTGACCGCCCCGAGTCCGGCGCCCGCTCCTGCCGCCCGTACGGGCCGGACCGGCTGGGGCTGCGGATTGGCGGCCGGGGTTCTGAGCATGGCGAGGGCGGCGAGGGCGGCTATCGCGGCGAACGCTGCGGTCAGAACCGTTTCGGGCAGGCGGGTGGCGAGGGTGGCCGCGGTGATCGCGGGGACGATCCCGGCGGCCGCGAACAGGACGCCGGTCTTCCAGCGGACGTTGCCGGATGTGGCGTGGGCGTAGAGGGCGGTCGCGGAGGTGGCGGTGACGATGATCAGTGAGGCGGTGGTGGCGGCGGCCGGTGTGAAGCCGAGGAGATAGATCAGGGCGGGCACGGCCAGGACACTGCCGCCTCCGCCGAGTGCCCCGAGAGCCAGGCCGATGACGGCCCCGGCGGCGAGGGCGAGTATGAGCGTGCTCACGCTATCCGGCCGCTGCTTCCGCGTTCGTCGACGACCGGCAGCCCGGCTGACACCCAGGCGTTCATACCGCCCCTGACGTCGACGGTCTCGGCTCCGCGCCCGGCCAGGAGTTTGGCGGCCTGCCGGGAGCGGTGCCCGGAGCGGCAGATCACCACCAGCGGCCGGCCCTCGGCGGCGGAGGGCAGAGCGGCGCCGGTGACCAGCCGGGAGAGCGGGATGTGGACGGCGCCGGGAGCGTGTCCGGCGTTCCACTCGACCTGCTCGCGTACGTCGAGGAGAACGGCGTCGCCGTCGGTGGTGTTCTGGCGGGCCTGGGCGGGGGTGACGCGGGCGGTGCCGCGACGGAAGAGGAACATCCGTCTTCCTTCCGATTGTCGGGGGCAGGGGGGTGGCTGCGGTGTTGCGGTTCAGCTGCCGGTGCCGGTGCCGGTGCCGGTGGTGAGGGGCAGGCCGACGTCGGTTGCGGCGTCGAAGGAGTCGTCGACTGCGACGACGTCGCGGCCCGCGGCGTCGAGCAGGGACGCTGCGATGCCCGCGCGCATTCCGCCCGCGCAGTGCACCCAGACCGTCCCTGCCGGTACGTCGGCCAGGCGGCGGTGGAGGTGGTGGATCGGGATGTGTACGGAGCCTTCGATCCAGCCCGTGGCGCGTTCGGAGTCCCGGCGCACGTCGAGGACCAGGTCCGGGCGGGGGTCTTGGGCGGCGAGCTCGGCGAAGGTGGCACGGGGGAAGGAGCGCGGGGCGTGGCCATCGGGTATCCAGTCGCGGACGGTGCCGGTGGCGGCGGCGGCCGGGCGGTCGATGCCGACGCGGACCAGTTCACGCTGGGCGGCGGCGAGCTGGGCGGGTGACTCCGCGAGCAGCGTGACGGGCTTGCCCCAGGGGATCATCCAGGCGAGGTAGGTGGCGATCTTGCCGTCCGCCTCGAAGTTGAACGATCCCGCGACGTGGCCCTCGGCGAACGCGATCCGGTTGCGCAGGTCCACCACCCACTCCCCGGCGGCCAGGCGCTCGGCGATGTCGGCGGCGTCGGCCAGCGGGGGTGCGGTCAGGTCCACCGGGTTGGGGCCGTCGGCGTTGGCCGGGCCCATGTGGGCGTAGTAGGCGGGCACGTCCTCCAGGCCGGCCAGCAAGGCGGCGACGAAGGAGTCGACGTCCTTGACCAGGGCGTCGTTGCCCGTCTTCTCCTTGCCGATGGTGGTGGCGTCGCCCTCGGACTGGGAGGAGGAGCAGAAGCTGCCGAAGCCGTGGGTGGGCAGTACCGGTGTCTCGTCGGGGAGCTCGGTGGCCAGCCGGTGGGCGGAGGCGTGCTGGGCGCGGGCCAGCTGTTCGGTCAGCCTCGGCTCGACCAGGTCGGGGCGGCCCACCGAACCGATCAAGAGCGACCCGCCGGTGAAGACCGCTGCCACTGCCCCCTGCTCTTCCAGGACGTAGGAGGTGTGGTGCGGGGTGTGGCCGGGGGTCGCCATCGCCCGCAGCGTGATGCCTTCGTCCACGCTCACTGTGTCACCGTCGGCTACCGGTGTGCGGGTGAAGGCGACGCGGGCGGCGGCGGGCACGAGGTAGGCGGCGCCGGTCAGGCGGGCCAGGTCCAGGCCGCCGGTGACGTAGTCGTTGTGGACGTGGGTCTCCACGACGTGCGATATCCGCACGCCCCGCTCCGCAGCGGCCACAAGGACACGGTCGATGTCGCGGGGCGGGTCCACCACCACCGCCGTGTGCGCGCCGCCCGCCAGGTAGCTGCGGTTTCCGAGACCCTCGGTCTCGATGGTGTCGATGAAGAACACGCGGTTGCTCCTTTCGGCTGACATTTACCCCCGGGGGTATATCTCGAGCCTAGCACGGGTACCCCCGGGGGTATTTTTGGCGGCATGGTGAACCCGTTCACACAGGGCGGCTACCCGCCGCCCGCCCGCCTACGCACCTCCGGAAGAGAGATGACGCCATGCGTTACGACCGGACCGTCCACCTCGACACCGACTTCGCCACCGCCGTCACCGCCGTACGTGAGGCCCTTGCCGCGCAGGGCTTCGGCATCCTCACCGAGATCGACGTCACCGCCACCCTGAAGGCCAAACTCGGCCACGACATGGAGGACTACCTGATCCTCGGCGCCTGCAACCCGCCGCTCGCCCGCCAGGCCCTGGACGCCGACCGCACCATCGGCCTCCTCCTGCCCTGCAACGTCGTGGTCCGCGCCGACGGCGACCGCACCGCCGTCCAGGTCCTGGATCCCGGCGTCATGGTCACCCTCACCGGCCTGCCCGCCCTCCAGCCCGTCGCCGACGAAGCCGCCCGCCGCCTCGACGCCGCCCTCAGCACCCTCGAAACCACAGGGTGAAACACCTTCGGATCCCCCTGCATGCCCGACCGCCCCATGCCGGCAGTCCTGCGTTGCCCTCCCCTCGTCGCGCCCGGCCGCGCCCGGGGCCCGCAGCGGGTTGCGGGATGCCGCCCGTGGGCTGCGCGCCCCACAAGCCGACCTGAACACGTCCGCGTTCCAGACGTCTTCGACTGGTCCAGCTCCGGCGTGGCCTGCCTGACACGGATGCCACAGGGGCCGTGACCTCGGGCGCCCCGAGCATGACCGGCACGCACACATCACGAAGTCGCAGCCGGGCCACCCCAGCTTCCCGGCCTGGAACCACGACCACGTCGAACGGCGGTCAAGGCGCCGCGAAGCCCGTACCACGTGACTCGCGCGTGTCTGAAGTCCGCATCACTCGATCTACTTGAAGTGCTGGCGTCCCGGGGGTTGAAGGTATCGCGCTCTCATGCCAGGATCTCGATAGTCCGCAGGGCGGGGAGCCCTGGGTATACACCTATTGGGGGCAGTTCATGATTCACATCACCCTTGGTTCAAGGCGGTACGTCAACCCGCAGGAGGACCAGCTCGGCCGCAACATCGTCGGCTTCGACCCGGTCATGAATGACGAAGCCCTCTTCCACGCCAACCGCGGCTGCTGGGTCCTTGGGGAACGCGCCGAGAAGGAGCGTTACGCCCTGCTCTCCCACGAGGGCGAGGTGCGCATGGCCATCGAGATCGACAGCCTCGTTCCCGTGGCCGGAGGACGCAAAGCGATCGAGGGCAGGTACCTCACGCCGGGCGACGAGGTCTACGACGCTTACGTCGGCAAGCCCACGCCTGTCGAGACGACCCGTAACCCCATCACCTACTTCGACTCCCCCCACGGCGCCCGCACCTGCTACTGCGGCTGCGGAGAGCCGGTGGCCAGCGGCTGGTTCGTCATCGGCCACGACCAGCGAGCCCTGCACGCCCGGATCTCGAAGATCGGTACCGTGCGCGAGTTCATCGACTGGTTCGACAGCACCTACGTCGAGCCGACGGACGGATAGCCGTCAGCCCCTTCCGCCTCATCGGTGTACGCCCGCAAGGCTCGCCGCCCAACCGCATTGGGCCTCTGGCTTCTTACGCGTCCACACAAGCAAATCGGGCCGGACTGCATCGCCCCTGCTCCCAGTCGCAGGGCAGTTCGTCCAGGAGGTCCGTCAGCGGCGGCCGGCGGCTGTCCTCAGTACGCCGCTGGCCCCCTCGAACTGGGCATTCTCCGTGCGCTGCGCGGCAAGTTCGGCGCGTTCGTCGATGGTGATCCGGCCATCGCACTCACCGACCCAGGCGCGGCCTGAGGGATCCAGCCGTGCTGCCCTCCGGGTGCACGCTGATCGACGGGCAGTTCCTTGCTCGGCGGCTTCGGCTCGGCGGTGCAGTGCCTCCGCCCCGCTCGCTCCCCCGACACTCGGCATTGCAGGGGAACCTCATCCCTGTAGGACCGGTCGAGGCAGGCCGCCGTGACATCTCCAGCCAAGATGCCACGAGCCTTTCGCGTCGACTCGAATCGGCGACAAGGCGACTATGCCCACTGTCGAAGGACAGCGTCGGTGACTCCGCTCGTCAGATGGAGAGGCGCCTCGGTCGGGCGGCGTCGACGGTCTTCCGGGAGATCGCCCACAACGGCGGCCGGGAACCCTACCGAGCGGCTCCTGCTCCTCCCGGTCGGTGCGGGCCGGGAGCCGGGAGGCCATCAAGATGTCCAGGAGGTCCAAGGCGTCGTCCATGCTCGCGGGCTCCCAATGCCGAACCCTCGCCAGCAGCGACGCGGGCTTCCGTCTCTCGTTGCGATACTCCCCGAAGGTCTTGTTGGCGACGGCGCTCATCGAGATCCGTGGTTCCTGTGAGGACCTGGAGCTTGTCCTCCAGCAAGGCCTTGTCCATGGATAGCTGACGGATCGCCTCGGCATAGATCCTCAGCTGCTTGCGTAGGTCGGTGTTCTCGCGTCGAAGCCGGTCCAGATCGTCCTGGTGCTTGACGGTGTCCCTGACGGCGACCGCACCCTCGCGGCGAGCGACAAGCTGAGCCTTGAACCACGCGATCTGGCCGGGATAGTTCCGGTAGAACGTCGCGTGCGTCACGCCGAGTTGCTTCTCGACGTTGCTCACCGTGGCGCGCCGGCCGGCGGACCGGCTCGCGTCGAGTTCGGTCTCCATCGAGGTGCGGACCTGCTGATCCGTCGGCAGGGGGCGATTCATGATGTCTCCGGGGCGGGGTCATTCGCGGCGGCAGCGGTGAGGAAGCCGGCGATCTCCTGGCGGCGGACGCCCAGTCGGTGGCGGACGAGCGGGGCGAGGTGGTCGCCAAGCTCGAGCTCCCGGTCATAGGCGGCGAGGGCTTCCCTCATGCGGAGGATGTTGTCGCTGCTCAGCGCGACATTGCGGCAGCGCAACGGCTGGCAATCCGGCAGGGATGGCCCGTCCCTGCCATCGCTGCGACGACAGAGGGCCCGGTCGGGATTGTGGACGCAGGTGACAAAGTCGCCCGGATAGATGTGCGGGTCATGCCGGTTCATGTGTCGCTGGAGCCGCTTGGCGTCGTTGAAGACCTTGCCGCAGAACTGGACGTGTCGCTCGAACTCCGCGAGGCGGCTCTCTGCCTCGGCGGCAGCCGGTCCGCTCAGGCGGTGGAACTCGTGGCTTACGATCAGGTCGCCGAGCTTCTCGCCGCGAGCGATGGCGTCCTCGGCCTCGACCTCGTCTCGGAAGCCGGATTCCGAGGTGCCCGCATACCCTTCGAACATTTGAACGCACAGGTGGCGGAATTGCAGGGCCCCGGCGATGACGCCGCCGGGACGGCGGGCGATGAACCAGGCCAGCGTGCGCCGGAACTGGCTGGTGGTGACCTTCCAGTCTTGTCCGTTGACCAGCGAAATGGTGTCATCGCTGCCGGTCTTCTGGCAGTACCCGTTGATCCATTTCGTGAAGGCGGTCAGGTCGGCGTTGGTGGCGCTCGTCGTTCGCGCCTCGTTCCTTCCGCCCTGGGCGATATAGCCGTGCGAAGGCGGCAGCAGCGCGAAGAGAGCGTCCTGGCCATCGGGTTGAAGCCGTTGGAGAACTTCGACGGCCCGTTGGGCGGAGGCACTGATCACCCAGGTTGCCTCCACTCCCGCCTGCTCGGCCTCGCCCTTGAACGCCAGGCTGGTCAAACGCCGGCGGACCACATGTCCGTCCTCGTCGCGCCAGGCGGAGACGCCGCCGCGCTTGATGTGCTTGACCTCGCTGTCGCGCATGCCGGAAAGGAAAGCGATCACGATGTAGCAGGCAGTTTGCAGCATTCGGGTCAGCGGCTCGACGTCTGCGTACTCGATCGGCCCGTGCCAGGGCTTGCCGTCCAGCAGGCCGCGGACGGGAACCCGCAGGTATGCCGCGTCGGCGATCCCGAGTTCGGCGGCGGCCTCACGGATCAGCTTCCCGCCCGGGGCCCGGTCAACCAGACTCGTCCGTTCGACCTGGGCCTCACGGGCGAGGTGCTGGCGGTTGACGCTGCCCTTCCACCCCGGCAAGGGCCGGCCCTCGAGCCGATATCGGTTCAGGACCTTGGCGACCTGCTTGCCCGCTTGGCCGAACCCGATGGGCTGCTGCCCGCGACGTCGACGGCTGGGCATCGACCAGCGGTTCAGCTGACGCCACTCGTCATGGGCGCCGATCACATCGTCCGCGAAGTCGTTAATCCAGCGCAGGGCCCAGACCAGATAGGGCGCCAGCACCTGCTCGGGGATGCGGCTGGTCGCGTTCTCCCTGGCCCGTCGTGTCACCGAGCGGGACCCCGACGGCTGGAGGCCGGCGAGGACGGCTGCGGGGTCGAACGTCAGTGGGTCGCTGATCTTCGTCCGGCACAACCACAGCAGGCGCAGGGCCCGGTGGCAGCCGTTCTTGGCGTCCTGACTTTCCCGCAGACCGGCCAGGTGCCGGGCGAATTCCTCGACATCGGCGCCGGTCAACGCGGAGACTGCAAGGGCTTGGTGGTCGTCCACCCAGACCAGAACCCTTCGCAGGTCGGCCGCGTATCTGCGGATCGTCGAGAGGGTTCGGACCTGCTCGCAGCCCGGCGGCAGGTCACTGGCCAGCAGCGTGTAGCTCACCTCCTTGGCAACCTGCCGGAACCGGGCTGGGACCCGCGTGAAGTTCATGACGAGGTCGGTCTGGTGGCGCTGCATCTGGGCATGCTTCAGCCGCCAGATGTCCTCGCTGAACCGTGAGGTGTCCGACAGGCGCACTCCGGGCAGCAGCGGGCGCCCGGCCAGGACGAAGGCATCCGGATCGACCCGGGGCTGCCTCTGGTTGGGCAGGCCCGCGTGTACGCGGCCGGCAGTCCGGTTGGTCACGAAGGCTCCCTCAGTCCGTCGAGCAGAGCGGTGGGCAAGGCATCCGGCGCCTGGTGGCGGGCCTGCTCCAGCTGGGCGGGGGTGAACTTCGGCAGGATCAGCCGGGTGATGATCAGCCAGGTGATGCCGTGCCGCCCGATCCAGTCCTCGATGCTGCGGGCGTTGAGCTCGTCCTGGAGCCAGTTCAGCAGAGCGAACAGCTTGGGCAGGTGACGTTCCGCGACCAGCGCGTTCGGGCAGCGCAAACAGGTCAGGAAGGACACGTCGCAGAGTCCGCCCGCGCTGTGCGGGCTGTGCTCGAAGTCCAGGCAGGAAGCCACCAGTGTGTCAAGCTCACCGGCGGTCGCGCGCATGAGGTTTTCGGCGGTGGTGCCCAGCGCAGTGGCCGTGGCCTGCGGATCGCGCCGCACCTCCGTGGCGGCCCACTCATCCAGGATCCTTCCGCGGAAGGCGTGGGCGGACGCCTCTGCGTCTGCCAGGGCCTCGGTCAGGACCCGGTCGGCCCAGTTCCTGATCCTCGGATCACTGCGCAGGTAGTGCAGGAACGACACGTCCGGGGTGTTGGTCCGCGATGCCGAGGGCAGGTGGCCGCCCACGGCCCGGGTGGTGCGAACCTCGACGGTCTTCTTCAACCGTCCCAGGGTGAGCTTCAGCGGCTCCGGCTCGCCCTGGGCGGTCTCGGTGGCCGCATCGGCGATCAGACCGTGCCCGGCAGCCCACCGGCTCAGATGCAGCTGCCGGCCGAGACGGAGGGCGAACGGGTCGATGTGGCCGTTGGCGGCCGCCCGGGCGGCGCGGAACTCCTCCGGGCCGGCAGACGGCGTACCCGCCCAGATCGACCACACTCGCTCGGAGCGGCTGAAGCCACGGCTGGCAGCGGATAATTCGCTCACCAACAGGAACCACCCGCCCGGCGTGTGCAGCTGGGAGCTCTCCGAGCCGACCTCCCAGTGGATCGTCTCGCGGCTACGGGTCTTGCCGCGGCGTCGTTTAAGCAGGTTCACCGCGACCGCCCGGCCATCGAGAACACGATGGTCGGCCGCAAGCTCCTTCAGCGTCTCGGAATTCCGCCCCGACAGCCCAACTCCGAGGACCAGCAGCGGAGCCAGGTCCTGAGTGGTGAGAAACAGCTCGCCCGCACGGTCCTTCTGCGCGGTCAGATCCGGGATGTTGGTGCCCCTGATCCGGTGCCTCTCCGGCGGCGGGACCTCACCCGTCCGCAGCCTCCGCGCCAGCTCGGCCACCCGGGCCCGGTCGGTATCGCTAAGGGTGTCCGGGGTGGACTCGAAAATCTCGGCCAGCCTCCAGGAGGCCCGCAGCCGTTGCCGGACGGCCACCACGTCCGCGCGAGCCGCGGCCATGATGGCGGCGAACTCCCGGTCCGAGTAGCCCGCAACCAGCGGCCTGGTCTTGAGCGCCTTCCACCGGCCGTAGAGATGCCCGGGCTGTTCCAGGTACTCGCGTACCTCCTGGTGCAGAAGGCTGACCGGCTGTACTGCCTTCAGTGCCTCGCGGATCTGGGCCATCTCGGTCACCGCCACGAAGGCGGAGATGGTCATGCGCCGGTGCTGGTCGAAGTGCCGCAGATGCGAGACGGTCAGCCCGGCCAGCGTCGCGGGCGGACGGCCCAGGCTGCCCAACCACCGCAGCAGACGCGAGAGAGATCCCCAGGCGCTGTCCGCGGCGCCACGGGTCCGCAGTCCCCCGCTCGGGCCGATCCGGCGCCCCCACGCGGCGGCCAGGTCCGCGTGCATGCGCGAGCAGGGCAGCTTGGCGAAGTCGTAGGCGGCTCGGCGGTCGTCCTCCCCGAAGAACTCGACGACCGGACCGGCCTCCGCGCGGACCATCTCCGGCTGGTAGTAACCCTCCGGCTGGGCCGCGACCCGCCCCCGCCCGGTCCGGCGGCGCTGTCCAGGGAGCTCAGGCTGCATCGTCCACCGCCCCCTGCAGGTCCTCCGGATGGACACCGGTTGGCTCCCACCCGGAGGGGACCAGCGCCATCCGGGTCTCCATCTCCAGTTCCTGCAAGGTGTGCAGGTATATCTGCGTGACCTCGATGGACGAATGCCCCAGTCTCATCCGCACCCAGTTCAACGGATCCCCGAAGATCATCTGGTACGTCTCACGCTGCCTGGGAGTCATCGTCGCCAGCTCCTGAATGTGCCCGCGCCACAGCTGTTCCAAAGTGATCACGGCGAAGCTGTGGCGCAGAACATGGGGGTGGCACCGAAGCCTGAGCCCGAGTCGCTCGCACCGCCCGTTGGCTGTCTTGAACACCTCCTGCCAGGCCGAAGGCTTGCTCGGCAGGCCGAACTGGTTAAGCCACAAGGCCGCAGGTTCCAGCCCCTGCGGGCTGTCGATCAGCACCCGTCGGCGCTCTTCGTGCTTCAGCTTCGCGATGGACAGACGTTCGCCGTCCACCATCACGAACGGCCGTCGCCGGTCCGGGACGATCAGCGGGTTCAGGATCCGCTCATAGAGGCCCGCCTCCTGGGCGGCCTCCACCGCCTCCGCCCGGTCTGTCTCAACGAAGTCCCACACGTCCTTCAGCGCGGACGCCGGGAAGTAGACACGGCGTGCGGAGCCTGCCTTGGCAATCGCTGTCGGTAGCCACGACCGCTGATTCAGCAGGCCCGGGACCATCTCCGGCAGCTCGAACAGGCTCAGGCTCGTCTGCTCGGCCAGCCGCAGGCCCGTGCGGATCTTCAGATCGCTGTAGGCCGCGTTGCGCGAGGCGAACCGGCCCCGGAACGATCGGTCCGGCAGGCCGTCAACGCCGAAGCCCCGTACCCCGACGTCCCGCCACTGCCGGTAGAGCGCCGGCGGCAGCCACTCGACGTCGTTGCGCGGGCCCTTGTGCGACGCTTCCGCCGGGGTCTCCGCACCCGCTGCCGTCCGCCGAGGGTCGCGGCTGCGGGACGTCCGCAGAAGGAACGGGCTCCACGCAGCATGCCCCTTCCGTACGGCCCAGCGGTAAAACTGGTTGACCGTCGCGACCTCCCGGTCCCAGGTCGTCAATTCCACCCGCGGGCCGGCGATATCGGTCACCCGCCAGTGCTTGAACGCGGCCCGGTCCTCGGACGTGGCCACCTTCCAGCTCCGCCGCCTCCGGTTGTCCCATAAGAACTTCAAGAACCGCTTGAGGTCGTACGCCACCGCCTCCTGCGTGGTCACCGGCTCGTTGGCCAGCTCGGTCACGAAGTAGTCGTTGAGGTCCACGTCGTACCGACGCAACGGGTCGATCAGATACGGCGATCCATCCTCGATCCGCCACTCGTCCAGCCAACCGTCAAGATCACCGAGTTCAGGCAGCAAGTCGCATTCGGTCTTCGGCCGCGGCAGACCACGACGGGTGAAGAACACCCGCCACCCCAGCACTCCAGTCTCGCTCTTCAGCACAGCGGGAACGTAGCAAGGACATGTCCGGACCCGCATAAGCCGCGACGACCAGCACGTTGCCGGAGCGGACGGCGATCTGCTTCATCACGCTGGGACGTCCGCCGGCCGTGAGCGTCAGGATGTGCCCCCACTGCTCATCGCCGCGCTGGGGCGCGGTCACCTTCTGGACGGTGACCTCGATGGGAGTGCTTCCAGAGACCATCTGGTACTTCGGGCACGAGCCCATCGCGGTGAAGATCTCCCGGGACCGGCTGGCGATCTTCTCGTCGGTGTCGCTGTAGACCTCCTCGCTCAGGTCGGAATCCTTCGACGCGTACGTGAAGGAGACCTTGGCCTGGTTGGGGAAGTCCAGGGAGCCGTCAGTTGATCCGGAGCCGAGCTTCTCCAGGGCCGGGCACCCGACCACGGCCATGTCGTCGTGCTTCGACGTCGTCTCGGGCTTCACCCGGTAGTCGGAGCCGAGGTCGATCAGGTCCAGCAAGCGCGGGCCGAGTTCAGCACTGGTCAAGGGCTTCGACGGTGTGCCGGACTTCGCGCCGACCTTCACTTCGCCCTGCGGTGAGGAGGCAGGTGCGGAGGGCGTGGCGGCCTGAGAGCAGCCCGTCAGCGCGAAGGCGCCGAGAGCGGTGAGGCCGAGCAGATTTCTGACGCTGTTTCGCATATGTGATTCCCCCCCCAGAATTCGTGTGCGGCCGTACGTTACCCCGATCACCATGGGCGGGGTAGATCCATCTCGCCTGGTGTGCGATCAGAGGATCACTCCCGCGAAGGTTCCGTCGTAGCCGAACGCGGTCTCGCCGTCCTCCCGGCTGGCGTGGAGACTTTCGACCGGCCCGGCGGTCCGCTCGTACCAGGCCGCGTCCAGCCCGGGGACGGGAGTTGCGTGTCCGGAGCGGCAGCGCACCCACACCCGGTCGTCGGAGTTCAGGACGAGCCAGTCGCGGTATACGCCGCACTCCGAGCAGGACACGACGACTCCGTCCACGGTCAGCGGCGCCCAGTACGGCATCATCGACCCGGCCAGATCCCCGGCCGCCGGGACGTGGAGCTCCGCCGGGATCTCCAGCTCCACACCCTCGGGCTCTACGCCGCTCGGCTCCGCGCCCGCCGGAGCAGGCCGGCAGGGCTCGGCGGCCGAGGCGATCAGCTGTGCGGCGGCGGCGCGGAACTCCTCTGCCTGTTCGTCGTGTCGGTTCTTCCGGCGGAACATGGGCGCCTCCCGGGCCTGGGGTGTGGTGGCAGGGGAGAATCCTCTCCCGACAGCGGCTCGCACTTCTACTAACGAAAAGATCATTGGCTCGGCGTCGGCTGATCGCGCTTATGCCCGCTCTGACCTGGGACGAAGGCCCGCCCGGAGCGGACGGTGCTCGGCTTGGTGCTTCGAGGGCGAGGACCGGTACCAGCAGCGGCAGGAAGGTCTGCCAGGCGCCGAAGGCGCCACACCAGCACGTCGGACATCGACTCCGCGGTATCCAGCTCGCGGCGCGAGGCGGCCTCGGCCAGCAGCGGCCCCACTTCGTGACCAGCTGCCTCGGCCTCCGCGAGCGTCGCAGCGAGCGCCGGCCACCCGGCCTCGTCGAGGACCCGTTGCGCGAGATCTGGCACAGCCTCGCGGAGAGCGGATCCGTACCGGCGCTGGAGCGGTGGAGCCAGTCGGCGGCCCCGTTCACGCAAGACCCCAAGGGGCGCCACGGCCGCGTTGAGGTACGCCGCCCGCAGGTACTCGGCCGCCTGCTGCGCCGCTGCGGCCTGCTGTGCATGGTCCTTCTTCGCATGCCAGGCCGCGGCGGTGATGACGAGGAAGAACAACATGTCGATGACCATGGCCGTGCCGGCGCCGTCCTCACCACGGCCCAGAGCGGGACCTCCCCGGACCAGGTCGCGTGCTGCCTGACGCAGGACACGGTCCTGCTGCCGTTCGGCACGGATGTGAGAGCGCGATGCCCGCTCGAACGCGAAGGCTGCATCGGAGAGTTCACGCCTGGTGTGGGCGGCGCTCGTCTTGGCCAGGGCGTCAAGGACCTCTCCGGCATCGGCGATCTGGGCGGCCGCCGCGCTGTCATCGTCCTGGTCGATGACCAGCAGTGCTGTCCACACCGCACCGGTGGCCGAACGGCGGGCCTGCGACGGACCCGGCCGTTCCTCGCCGCTGTGCGGACTGCTGACCGTGGCCTCGTCCGGAGCCTCCTCGCGTCCGTATCGCTGGCGGATCCGGGGGAGGGAAAGGTCGGGAGCCAGCTTCGCGCCGGCGTAGAAGATCGGTTCGCCGTCCTTGTTACGGTCCTCGGGCAGGGCGACCTTGTAGCCGAGGAGGTCACCGCTGGGCGCGACCCGGCGAACGACGAGGAGGCCGGAGGCGCCGAGCCGGTCGAAGAACTCGGCGTCGCTCACGGCCCCGGCCACCGCACGACGGACGGTCTCGCGGAGCTCCTCGCGCGCGGTACGGGTCCTCCCGGTGCGCTCCGCCTTGTGCCGCTCGGCGCTGGTGGGGCGCTGAGCAGCGGTCTTGTCACCAGCGTTGAGACGCCGCAGACCGTAGTCGGCCTCGATGAGGCGTGCCTCGGCCTGGGAACGGGCCGCGTCGTTGTGGAGACGGGGCTTGCGGCCGTCCTCGCGGACGGTCGTGGCGATGATGTGAATGTGGTCGTCCGCATGGCGTACGGCCGCCCACCGGCAGGCTGCAGGATCATCACCTGCGGCGATGCCGGTCGCGGCGACCATCCGTCGGGCGATGTCCCCCCACTGCTCGTCCGTCAGCACCGGGTCTTCCGGGGCGGCGCGCACGGACAGGTGCCACACGTGCTGGTCCGGGCACCGGCCAGCGGGCAGAGCGTCCACGGGCTGGTCGAGCAGCTGCTGCAGTTCCTTCAAGGTCGCCTCGGGGTCCCGGCCGGGATCGGGGGCGAGGCTGTCCCAGGCGGCGACCAGGTGGGGGTCGGTGTGTTCCTCGTGGGTGCCGGGGCCGTAGAGGTAGTGGAGCAGGCCGATCGTGCGGCTGCCGCGCTTGTGGACTCGGGGGATCATGCGCAGGCGCCTTAGCGTTCGATCAGCTGTTGGGTGACGGCTTCCAGGCGCCGTGCTGCCCGATGGACCGCGGCGAGGGCGGCGTCGGTCTGGGGTGTGTCGCCGCCGGAGTTGAGGATGTGGGCGATCTGGTTGATGTTGTTGCCGATGTAGCCCAGGTGCCGACGGGCGGCGAACAGCTCTGAGACCACCTCGCGTTCGGAAGCGATCTCCGCTGCCGTCTTGTGGATGTCGCGCGCCGCGGCGAGGGCGGCGTGGGCGATGAATCCGGCGACGGTCAGACCGGCAGCGTGGGCGCCGGCGGTGATGGCCGCGAGTTCTTCGTCGTTGAGTCGGGCGTTGCGTACGTGCGGGCGCTGCCCGCGCTGGTACGGACGGCGGCGTGGGCGCGCTTGGACACGCTCGACGTGCTCGCACGCGCTGTCGTGGCAGGTGTGTGGCTGCTCCTCCGACTGCGATCCGCCCCCGGTCGCAGTCTCCCCTCCTGGCGCCCCCCGGTGCCAGGAGGGCTCCCGGCTCCCCTGGGGGCCGGGTCCATTGGATACTCCGCCGACGGTGGAGTATCCAATGGGATAACTTGCTCGCCCTGACGTCGAGTTGATAGGTAGCGGGTAGGTCTCGTGGGGCAGGCTCGAGAGCAGATCCGTCATCGGCTGACGCCCCGGCTCGCGTGATCGAGGCGCTGGGCCTGGGCCGCGAGGTCCAGCAGGTCTTCGGGGCCGGGCAGCACCAGTACGGGCGATTCCGGCCCCTCCTGGACCAGCCATTGGCCCGTGGGCGCAGGCAGGGCTGCGTGCAGGTGCCCTCGGCGCACGAGGACTTCAGCCCAAGCGGCGGCAACAGCAGGGTGGTTCGCCGACTTCGGGGGCCGGTTGCTGGCGGATGAGGACACGAAGGCTCCTTGAGTGAGAGGAGCGAGGCGTCCGGAGCTGTCTCCGGGACGCCCCGCTCTGCGATGGGTGACCGACCGGTCAGGGACGCGCTGGTTGTCCGTGCATCAACGGGTTCGACGTTTCGGCCGAGGCAGGTGGGCGAGCGCGGCGTCCTCGTACAGGACCTCTTGCAGCTCTCGGAACCGCTCGTTGCTGATCGTGAGGTGCTGCTGGCGCAAGTACGGTCCGATGACTCGGCGCGTCATTCGGCCGCCGGCCAGAGCCGCATCGCGGGCGATCGGGACGAGCACTTCCAGGGGGACCGGGTCAGGAAAGGGGGTGTTGGTCTGGTCCGCCGATCTGAGGGGCCTCGCGTTTTTCGGACAGGGATCTGACCGTTCATTTCACGCGGCTATTCGCAACCTTGCATACTCGGCGTGGACTTCCTGCGGAGGCCGGTAACCGACAGCCGAGTGAAGGCGTTTGCGATTGTACCAGAATTCGATGTAGCGAGTGATGTCCTGCCGGGCGGCCTCGAGGGTCAGGTAAGTCACACGTGAGACACGCTCGTTCTTCAGAGTTCCGAAGAACGATTCGGCCATCGCGTTGTCGAAACAGATCCCGGTGCGCCCAGACGATCTGCGGAGGCCGAGCCGGTTCAGCGCCTTCCCGAACTCGGCTGACATATAGTTACTTCCGCGATCGGAGTGAAAAATTGCCCCCTTGGTGAGCTTCCTGTTGCGGGCTGCGTTGCGTATGGCCCGGGATATCAAAGGCGTCTGGTAGTGGTCGTCCATCGCATACCCGATGACTTCCTTCGTGCAGCAGTCGATGACCGTCGCGAGATAAAGCCAGCCCTCGCCAGTCGGAATGTAGGTTATGTCTCCGACGAGCTTTTCACCCGGGGTGTCGGCGGTGAAGTTCCGGCCGACGAGGTCGGGCACTGCGCCCGCCGCAGCCTGGGTCAGGCTGAACCGCTTCGGGCGGGGCTGGCAGGGCATCAGGCCCAGTTCACGCATGAGCTGGCGCACGAGCTCCAGGCCGGCGGCGTGCCCCCAGCGCGCCAGCTGGGCGCGGATGCGCCGGTATCCGTACGTACTGTCGGACACCTCGAAGGCTTTCTTGACGAGCAGTTTCAATTCCTCGCGCCGCTGAGCCGTCGCAGAATCAGGACGGCGTCGCCAGTCGTAGTAGCCGGACTTGGACACGTCGAGCCGCTCACACATGAACTCGACAGAAAATACGTACTCCGCGGTGTCGAGTCGCATCGTTTCGATGAACTCGTACTTGCGTGCTACCGGGGATCCTTCGCGAAGTACGCCGCGCATTTTTTCAGGAAGGCGTTCTCCATCTCGACTTCGCGAATGCGGCGTTCGAGTTCCTTCAACCGGGCGCGTTCACTCACCGTCAGCTCAGCGTCAGCGGCCGGCTCACGCCGTTTCTGGAACTTTTTCACCCAGCCCCGGAGTGTCTCCGGGTTCAATTCAAGCTCTCGGGCTGTCTCCGAGACGGTCTTGCTGGAGCGGAGCGCGATCTGGACTGCTTCCTCGCGGAACTCCGGGGTGTACTTGCTGGGCGGTGCCACTTCGTGCTTCCTCATTCCCTTGACAGGACAACCCTATTGGGCCCCTGTCCGAGAACTTCGGGGCACCTCAATCCTTCTCCCGTCCTGTCGCTGTGCTGGTCTGAGGCCGGGTCTGGTCCGGCCCCTGGAGGCTCCAGTGCAGGATCTGCGTCGGGAGCGTGGTCCGCCGCAGGGTCTGGTCCGCCTTGCTCGACGGGGTGCGGGAGGGCTTGGTCCGCGATGCCACCTGCGGCTTTGCCAGAACGGCCGTGATCGGGTTCAGGCTCGTGTGCGGCGAGGTCGCTCCCCAGGTGGGGTCGGAGGGCCGCCGCCGGTGTGCCCCCGCCCGCTTCGCTGGGCAGGGGGTGGTCCGCCATGGGGGCCACCGTCTCGTCGCCTTCCCCACTGTGCGGATCGCGGCCAGCGGTGTGGTCCGCCTCCTCCTGGTCCGCCTGAACGATGACTTTGCACAGGCGGTCTGGTCCGATGACATCCGCCTCCGACGCGACGGACCGGACGAGGGATGTGCTGGACCGGACCAGAGGGGTGGTGGGTTGGTCCGCAGGTCTGGTCCGCATCTGGTCCGCGGGGTGGTGCCGGGTGATGAGGATGTAGAGGTGGACCGCGCCGGCGAGCGCAAGGGGGGCGAGCGTGGACAGGATCGCCACCACGGTGTCGCCCAGTTGCAGTCCGTTGGGGCTGAGGGCCTGCTGGTTGAGACGTACCGCGTGAAGTGCGTTCGCCCAGATGCTGGAGGCGGTTGCCGTGCCGAAGAGCGTCCACACGTACAGCCGGGCACGCAGAGGCGCTTCGGCGAGCACCAGCAGGGCCCGCACGCCGTAGGCGATGAATCCGTCGACCACCAGCGGGAACAGGTAGGTCAGGAATCCCCGGACGTGGATGGCCACGGCCATCTGCTGGAGGGCGTCGTACGACAGGGCGCAGCCGGCCGTGCCGAGCGTGATGATCGCGAGGCGGTCCCAGAACCCGATGGGGGCGACGGTGTGCGCGGGGGAGTCCTTCACGCGGCCTCCCCGAAGGCCATTCGGAGCTCCGAGCCGCGGGCGGCAGGGGCGTCGGTGGTGGGCGCGCTCGCGGCCCTCGCCTGATCGCCGGCCTCGCGCGCGCGGGACATCTGCCGGAGCCAATCGCGGTCGCGGTCCGTCACCAGCTCGGCCTGCTCGCGCATCAACCGGCGGGTGTAGTCGAACTCGCTCTGCAGCAGCATCACCAGGCGCTCGACGCTCCATCCCCGAAGGTAGGCCTGGCGGACCACAGCGTTGCGCTCGGGAATCGACAGGGCGACGTCGCGGCCCCGGAAGGTGGCGTGCACGCGGTTGTAGTCAAGGCGCTTGGCGACCTTGTTGTGGAAGGGGCGCCGTTCTGCCTCGGTGAGTCCGGCTCGGAATCCCCTCCGGGCGTCGCTGTCCATGGCGCCGTCGAAGCACTGCTGCACGACCGGGCAGGTTGCGCAGATGGACCGCGCTTCCTCAGTGCTCTTCGTGTTGGTGACCGTCGGGAAGAAGATCTCGTCGGCCTCGGTTGCGTCCATGCCGTAGCAGGAGCCTCGCTCGGCCCAGCTTCGGTCGGTGATCCCGAGCATGCCGACAAGGGGGTTCTCGTGGGTGGTGATGTATCGCAAGGTGTTCTCCGTTGTGCTTCACGGCCGGCACGCGGTCACCACGGCGCTGCAGCAGGGCAGCGCGGCGTGGCGGGTCCAGGCGGTGAGGGTTGGCAGGGGGAGCGGAGGCTGGTCAGGCGGAGGTTCGTGTCCGGCGGCGATCCGGTCCGGTCATGGCGATCTGCTGGCACATTCCGACGAGGCGCGAGGCGACGCGGTCGCCGATCTGCTCGCGCAGCACCGGCTGGTCGGCAGGCATCGAGGGGGTGCGCGCGGGGGCGAGGTTGCTGGTGATCAGCGTCGGCAGCTCGCGGTTGTACCGGTGGTTGATCAGCCGGTAAGTCAGCTCCTCGGTCCACCGGGTGGTCGTTGCAGCACCCAGGTCGTCCAGGTGCAGGACCGGGATCCGCACAAGGCGCCGCAGCATCCACTCCGGGTCGACACCCTGCCGAGGGCGCATTTCGGCGTACAGGTCGGCGGCCGTGACGGACTCCCACCGGACGACGATCCCGGTGGCGATCAGGGCCCGGATCGCGGCGAAGGCCTCGTGCGTCTTGCCGACCCCGGTCGCTCCGAGCAGCAGCAGCGAGGGACCCGTCGCCACCTCCCGGCGCCCAGCGGTGTGGGGAGCCGAGGAGCGCTCGACGACGTCGTCCACCCACCGGCTGACCCGTGGGTCTGAGATCGTCGCCCGCTGGTAGCGCGAGGGGATCCGCGCGTGCGCCGCCTCCAGCGCGGGAATTGCTGCCGGAGTGTCGGCCACCGGTCGGCCCGGATCGATCCCCATCGCCGCGAACTTCGCCCGAATGCGGCTCACCGAGGTGGTCTCGCCCAGCGCCAGCGGATCACGGGTGTGCGTGCGTCGGTTCACAGGGACTCCTCGTAGACCGAGCTGTCGGTGGGGTTCTGCCAGGGCTGATAGGCGGGCCGGGCGCTGGCCCAGGGCCCCGCGCCGGAGGCGGATGCCGGCGGAGAGGCGTTCAGTGCCTCGTTGACCAGGCTCGGGAGGACGCTGGCGTGCAGGCCCTTGACGCGGAGGCGCTCCAGGGCGGCTCGGATGACCGCCGGGTCGAAGCCTTCTTCCAGCAGTCCCTTGGTGTGGCGGCCGATCAGTCCGCGCACCGTCTGCGGCACCGGTTGCGAGCAGGCCGCCACATACTCGGCCAGCAGGTCCTTTGCCGATATCGATCCGGGTGCGGACTCCGGCGCGGGGGCAGCGCCCCCCTTAGGGAAAGATCCAAGATCCAGGATCCTAGATCCAGACGCCGAGCCCTCGCGCAGTTGTGTCGAAGGCTCATCGAGAACCGTCTGACCTGCGGATTCCTCCGGGCTTCCGGGAAGAGCCTGCTGGAGCGCCGGTGGAGTCGACTTCAGACCGGTGTTGCTGTCGGCGCGGGAGGCCCCTGGAGCCGCAGAGGGCGTCGAATCCGGCGAAATGGTGTGATCGAGGGCTCGTCGAGTGTTCATCGAGTCCTTTGGGCGGGGACCGCAGAGCTCGGCGGGAGTGGTCGGTGCCGCTGTCGTGGCCGGAGCGGAGGAGGCTGGGCACGAGGCCCCGTCGCACTCGCTGCACTTGCTGTGGCTCTGGTGCACGGGGCACCGCGGTCGCCGAGACGCTGAGGCGCGGTCGATCTTCTGGTGCTTCTCCCAGGTCACAAAGTGCAGGTACTGCCCGCCGTCGCACCCCGTGTAGCGGCAGATGAGGCCTGCGCCGGCCAGCTGGTCGAGGTCCCTGGCCACGTCTGCCGGGGTGTGGTCGGCGCGGAGAGCCCAGAGCCGCCCGGCGATGATCGCCGGGTGGTCGCGGAAGCGACCGTGGTCGTCGGCCTGGGTGAGCAGCCCGAAGAAGGTGACCATGGCGGTGATGTCGACCGAGGCAAGGTCCTCCGACTCGAAGGCCTCGGGCTTGATCGTGCGGATGCGAGCCATCAGGCGGCACCGCCATCGAGCGCACCGGACCGAAGGTCAAAGGTGCGGCGTGCTGCCCAGTTGGCTGCAGGGTAGGTGCGGATGATCCAGCGGGCGGCGACGTGCGCCTGGGTGCGGCTGATCCGCACCGCCTGCCCGTCGGCGCCGGTGGCCCTCACGTCGAGGTGGGGCCAGGTTGTGCGGCCGTCCTGCAGGCGGATGTGGAGGTCGGCGACCTGCGGCAGCATCGTGGTGAGCTGCTGGGCAAGCGCGCGGGCCCGCAGAGTCGGTATCTCGGCGTGAGCCGGAATCTGCGGCCTTTCGCGCAGGGGTGTGGACATGCAACACTCTCCCGTGATGATTCCGCGCCGCTGTCCATGGAAAGGGGCCGGCGCGGAGTGAGGTAGGTGATCTGCCGGGCCCTTGCCGGGGCCCGAGGTGATCTGCTGGGCAGCGCAGGAGAGTTGACGCCCTCCGAGCTGCGCAGTCGGCGTCTGGGAGTTCCTCCCCGGCGCCGTTTCTGTTTGCCTACCCGCCGCTAGTGCGTGACTGGCGCTGTGTCCTCACCGGACCCCTCCCCCTGGTCTGCCCCTTGCCCGGCCGTGTCCGGCGGGGTTGGCAACAAGCTACGCAGACCCCCGTGCAAGATCTAGACATAGCTCTAGAACCGACGCACTCCACGCAGCACCCACCTGACCTGCGGAGAATCCGACCATCACGACTTGGACGCGAGGGTGGGATCTCCGACTGCCGGCCGGTATCGTTCGCTGAGTCGAAGTTATCTGTGTTCGGCGAACCGCACAAGTGGCTAAAACTAGGTTTCCTGAATACAGTGAACGCAGGGTCGGGGCGGAACGAAGGAGGAGCATGCCAGCACGGACTTTCGATGGGCAGCGTGTACGCACGCTCCGTCGCACCGCCGAGCTGACACAGGAGGCTGTGGCGACCGTAGTGGGAGTCCACGCCACCAGCGTGACCGCGTGGGAGAAGGGTGCGAGCCATCCGGATCAGGAGAGGCTCCCGGCTCTCGCTCGCGCGCTGGGGCAGTCGCTCGAAGACCTGTTCCCGCGTGATGGTCTGCCGACCTTGGCGGACCTGAGGGCCGATGCCGGGTTCTTCCAGAACGAGGTGCCGGGGCTCCTAGGCACTAAATCCGCTGGCCCTGTGGCGAACGCGGAGCGGGCCAAGCGGCGGCTCTCGGGTGTCTATGTAGAGCCACTGGCCAAGGCGTACGGCGTGAGTGTCGAGCAGCTGATGGCAGCGCAGGAGCGCTCGTTCGGGATCGAGGTGCCGGAGCCTCACCCCGAGGTGCCCACGAGCCTGGCCGAGAAGATGCGGTACCTCCTGGAGAACCCGGACGACGGCAGCACGCCACCCTCGGATGCGCAGACCGCGCGCGCGGTCAACGCCTACGTCGGCGCCCAGGTGATCTCTGCGGCCGGTGTTGCGGACCTGCGGAACGGCGTGGTGACCGAGGCGTCCCCACCGGTGCTGGAGGGACTGTCGGCTGCCTTCGGAGTCAGCGCCCTCTTCTTCCGGAGCCGCGACGTGGTCAAGAGGCAGGTCGCCGAGGGACTGACCCTGCTCGCGAACGTTCAGGCCGGCAAGATCCGCGGGTTGAAGGGGCGACAGATGGGACCCGAGGGGTTGCCCACCGAAGTTATGACCCTGATCAACAACATCGTCGCGGAAATCGAAGAGCGGGGCCTGCCCAGCGCCTGACGGCGCCGGGCGAAGCCCCGCTTGGTAGTTCCCTGCGTCTAAGCGGCCTGGTGCTGGCGGCCGTTGGTGAAGACGGCACGTACCGCGCTCAGGGCGGACAGCTCTTCGAGCGGGTTGCCGTCGACCAGGAGGAGGTCGGCGCTGTAGCCGGGGGCGATGCGGCCGGTCTGGTCACCTACGCCGAGGGCCGCCGCAGCCTCGGTGGTGGCCATGGCCAGGATTCGGTCGCGGGAGACGCCGAGGTGCTCGTAAAACCCGAGGGCGCCCACGATCCCGTCGAATCCGGCGCGCTGGACGCCGGCGTCGGTGCCGGCGATCAGACGGGCTCCTGCCTCGGCCATCCGCTGCACGAGCGCGAACATGGCGGCGGCCTTCTCCTCGCCGAAGAAGCGGGGGAGCATCCGCCAGTGCGGGCTCACGGCCGGGCAGACGTAGATCCCCTTCTCGATGATCTGTGCCAGGACGTCCTCGCGGAGGTCGAAGCCGTCCTCGGTCATCCAGGTGCAGTGCTCGATGGTGTCGACACCGGCGGCCACCGCGTCGGTGATGGCATCGGTGCCGTGCGCGTGTGCGGCCACCTTCAGGCCAGCCTGGTGGGCCTCTTCGACTACGACGGCGAGCTCGTCTGCGCCGAACTGGCTCTTCCAGCTGGGGGCTCCGCCCTTGGTGAGGCCGCCGCCGCCGGCCATGACCTTGACGACCTTGGCGCCGGCGGCGACGTTGCGGCGCACGAGGGCGCGGGCCTCGTCGGCGTTGGAGACCTCGCCTCCGAGGAACCAGCAGTGTCCTCCGGGCGGAGTGACGGGTGCCCCGGCTCCGATGATGCGGGGGCCCGTCGCGGTGCCGGCGGCGATTTCCTGGGCGAGGCGCAGCGCGAGGCCTCCGCGGTCGCCGAGGTCGCGGGCCGTGGTGACGCCGGTGGCCAGCAGTTGGTCGGCGCGCTTGCGCATCCCCTCCAGCAGGTCCTCGTCGCTGGCTTCCTGCATGGTGGCCACGGGGTCCGCGCCGGCGTCGAAGACCAGGTGGACGTGGGCGTCGATGAGGCCGGGCAGCAGGGTGGAGTCCGGGAAGTCCTGGCGCGGTTCGTCGCTGCCCGCCTGGGCTTCGATGTCGGCGCGCAGGCCGACGGCCGTGATGATGCCGTCTCGGACGAGTACGGCGCCGTCGGTTACGTCGGCGTCTCCGGTGAGGATGCGGCCAGCTGTGATCAGCATCGGGATTCTCTTTCCGTGAAGGGTGGTCAGGCGGCGCGGAGGGCGTCGGAGAGGGCGAACAGGTGGGCGGCGTCAGCACCGGCGCTGTCGATCTCGGGCACGGCCAGCGGAATGACCGGCTGGGCTTCCTCGGACCCGTGGACGTCTGCGGCTGCTGCCGAGCGGAGCCGGTTGGCCAGGATGGTCGCGTCCATGGCCAGGAGGTCCTCCGTCGTCAGGTCGCCCATGAGGGGGCTGATACGGACCAGCCCGTCTCGACACTCGACCACGCGGCGGTGGTAGAGGCGGTGCACGCCACGCACACCCCAGGTTTCGAGCACCGTAGGCAGGGAGGCGAGGACGGTCTCGGGGAACCGGTCGGACAGGAGCCTCCAGAGCGGTTCGAGGCGACGGTATCCGCGGCGATGCTGCCGCCACACCCGCAGAGCCGACAGGCGGCTGCGGGCGCCGGAGTACGAAACGCCGACGACGAAGAGGAGGATGGAGAGGACCAGCAGCATCGCGACCGCGGACATCAGTCCCCTCGGAACGGTGCCGCCCTGCCACCGGGTTGCCACGAAGACCGCTCGGACAGCGCAGGCCGCAGCCATGGCCAGCAGCCCGACCGCCGTGATCCAGAGACCGGTGGAATGCGGACGCGGTGAAAGCCGGGCGTAGCGGACCGTCCAGATGCCGGCGGCGCCCAAGGCGTAGGTCAGGTACAGGCCGGCGACGCCGTAGAACGCGGCGAGCTGGGTAATTGCCATGTCCGCGGTCGAGAAAGAGCCGGCGAACACCTCGTGCGGCACCGTCGTGGCCGAGATGACGAGAACGGCCGCGACTCCGAGCGCAAGAAGGGCCTCGCGACGCGCACGACGCCTACTCGTTGCCCGGTCGGCCGATGAGTACAGGTAGAAGCACATCAGGAAGTACACCGTGCCGAGCAGCAGGATGTTCTGTATGAGCTTGGCCGCGCCGTGGCCGGCGACGGTGTCCACGCCACTGGCTCCGCCCGGCATCGCCACCGGATAGGACAGGGCCGCACACACGAGGCACAGGGTGACGGAGCGCAGGGCGCCATCCCGGGGTGCCTTCGTGAGCTGGTAGACCTTCCATGCAACGGCGGCGGCGAGGATGAGGAGGAACAGGATCGTCATCACAGCCACCCCTGACGGTCACCCAGGGCCAGGTTCACGCTGCGTACGGCCGGATCGGTGGCCGGCGGCGGACCGACCTGCTCCAGAACGGACGCCCACTCCATGATGATCGTGGCCGCCTTCTCCACCTGACACTCCTCCTTGTCGAGGTACGAGCATCGCCCGCCCTCCGTTCCGAAACCTGCGGCGTGGTCCTCCCAGCGGGGAGCTTGCGGTCCGTCGGCCTTTAGGTGGCACAGCTCGTGCAGGATGATGTGGTCCTGGTGGAGCCGGGTCGTGCGCTCCTGGACGACGATGACGTCGGCGTCCGGGAGGTCGAGCCAGAAGCCCACGGGCCCCGGCATCGGGAGCGGAGCGCGTCGAATCAGAATCGGTCGATCGCGCTGGGCTGCCAGCGCGCTCCGAAGCTCGTCGATGCGCAGCGGGGGCTGCACGCCGAGCTCCTGGAGCTCCAGGCGGATCCGCTTACGAAGTTGCCTGTCCGCCACGCGGTCCGCTCGACCTGCAAGGGAGAAGGTCCCTGGTCGGCGGAGAGGCCAGGGACGCACCTGGCGCTCGGTGTTGCTGTGGGGACGTGTGTCCCCGGTTCGCCACCACATAGGTCCCTCGTCAGCCAGTGGTCGTCCGCCACACCCGCAGGCGGTGGCGATCGACACCGGTGCTATCGCTTGTATGCTCGATATCCGAGGCGGACGCCACAGCGGTGGAGGTACGGCTCGGTCTTGTCCTGCTGTCTGAGGGGCGGGGTGCGCCGCCGGTCAAGCGGTACCCCTGCGCCCTGCGAGCCGTCTCCACCCAGCGACTCCGCTGGGCTCGTGCTCGGGGTTCTGTGGAAGACGTATCTCCGCATGGCCTGGCCGGTGGAGGTCACGGAGGAAGGCCTTGATGAACCCGTGATCCACCTGCTTGATCGAACCGTACGTCATCCCTGGAGTGGATTGATCACCGGATTCGCGTAGGGCAATAGGGAGCGAAAAGTTAGGCAAGATCGAAAACGGCTATTCGATCATCGAACCCCGTGAGGCGCGCCGTAGTGAAACCCATCTGACCTGCCATTATCTGGAGAATGAGTTGGCAGGTTCACGGAAAGTGGGCGCGGGCGGATTCGTTATGAATCCGAAACAGGCCGCCTGTAGGGCCTGCTATTGAATTGGAGCGATTCGGACGTAACGGAATCTTTGTGGTGATCTCGAATTACGTGACACAGGTCGCACCCGCTTGAATGCGGAAGTGAATTAACCTGGCGCCATGGCTACCGCGATCACTGAAACCGAAGCCTTCGTAGACTTCTGGTCTGAATACCACCTGGCCACGCTGACCACGTTGCGTTCGGATGGAACTCCGCATGTAGTGCCCGTGGGTGTGACTTACGACCACGATGCGGGCGTCGCGCGTGTCATCACGCGAAAGAGCAGCGTGAAAATCGCCAACATCCTTGCCGCGCTTCCCGGAGAGGCGAGGGTCGCGATATCGCAGGTAGCGGGTCCGAGGTGGCTGACCATCGAGGGCGTTGCTGAGGTTCGAACTGCAGGCGATGAGGTTTCGAACGCTGTCGACCGCTATGCGGATCGATACGGTCGCCGCCCTGCCCCAGACCCTGAGCGTGTGTTGGTGGAGATAACCCCTGTGCGCACCATGGGGATGTTGGAGATGCCGGCCCGTCCGTGAGGCCGCGCCCTACCCTGTGTGAAAAGGCGGTGGTCCCCGACTCCCTGGAGGGGTGTCGTGGAACCTCCAGACGAACGACTGTTCTTGAGGCTTTGCGGCATAGGCTGATTCGTGGGGGTGATCCCCGGAAGCCCAGGTGTCTAGGGATACTTGGTCTCGCAACCAGTTCAGGCTTCAAGATGCAAGCCGAGAGTCGGCGATGGTCGGTACCTTTGCGGCGGGTGGATGTTCCCTGAATCCGCCGGATCGGTCCGGGGGCATCTCAGTCCTCAAGCCTTTCAAACTGACTCGCCCTATGCCGCGTTGGATGTGACCTGGTGGAGGGGTGCGCAGGGGACACCGGCCGGTGCGGCACGTCCTGGAGGGGGCGCGTCCCCCAGACTGCGGTCCATGACCAACGACGCGAAGCCTCCCGCGGTCCGCTAGACCATGTCCGCATCCCCGCCGCGGAGCTTCTGGGCGATGTCCACCACGCGCCTGAACGTGATCCCGTCGTTCGCAGCGTCCCCGTACGGTCTGACAAGGTTCCCGCCGGGCTCCCAGATGACGCTGAAGTACTCCGTACCTTTCCGCGCGACCCCGTACTCCACCAGCTTGGCCTTCAGCCTGTCCTCCCACGGTTTCGCAGCGTACTTGTCGTCGAAGGGCGCCACCGGAGGCGACAGCCACGCACCCATCAGGGCCTTCGCGTTCCGGTCCGCCTCGCTGAAGTATCGGTAGCTCCGGTCCCTTCGAAGTCGTAGGAGCGGCCGACCTTAACGAACGAGGAATCGCGGTCCTCGAACCACAGCACGTAGAGCTGGTCCCCGTGCAGCTTCGTTCCGCCGGCGCTGTGCACCATGCTGCGCTTGGCCGCCGTGAGGACGACTTCTTTGTCCGCAGTATCCGGCCTGAGGTCCTGGTGGAACGCGTGCAGGATCCGCTGTCGTGCTCGGTAGGCGGCCTCCACCAGATTCAGGTCGTCCCAGTGGGGGACAGGCGCGTCTGACTCGCCGCTCAGGTCGACGTACATGGATTCCGCACCCAGGTCGATGTAGTACTTCGCCCAGTTCTTCGCGTACACGCGGTTCCCCTCCCGAAGTCACCTCCGGGTCAGGATGTGGGTGGAACGCCTTGACCGGAAGCCCTCCGAGCGAGTGGCGCAGGCTCCTCCGACGCGAAGGTCAGACCAGACTCGCCCTCTGACACCGTGTACCGGTTCCAGATAGCCGCCTTCGGCCCCATCGGGCCGAGCCCGAAGTCGGAGATCCTCAGTATGCGCACGCAGGGCATGGCGGCATAGCGCGAGGTGGTCCTGACTGGCTGTCAGTGCCACGTTCTATCGTCGACGTATGCGCAAGCCACGCTTCACCGAAGAGGAAGCCAAAGCTGAGCTGGATCAGCGCGGCTGGGTGCCGCTGGAAGACTTCCCCGGCACCGTGAACGCGACCTGGCTGATGCGGTGCACAACGTGCAGCGAGAGCCACCGACGCTCACTGCGACGCGTCGTGGAGGGCCACGGCTGCCGGTCGTGCAGCTTCTTCCTCGCCAGCCCTACGCGCCGGAAGAAGATCGTGCAGGATGCCGGGTTTGTGCCGGTGGTGCCGGCGCCCCAGCTTTCCGCGACGCCGTGGCGGTGTCGGTGCACAGGGTGTGGCAATGAGGTCGATGTGGTGGTCGAGCGCATCGCCCGCGGGCTCGGCTGTTCCTGGTGTTCCGGTCGGTGGTCACCTGAAGAACTGCACTCGGAAATGGTGTGGCGTGGCTTCGACTCGCCCCCGCACCCGCCCGGGTCAGCTTCCCCTGGGTAAGCACCTGTCTGCGGTGCGGCGAGACGGTGCAGCCCATCCTCGTCAACCTGCGCCAGCGGCCTGAGCAGAGCGGCTGCCCGTACTGCTCCAAGGTCGCGAGGATCACGCCAGAGACGGCGGCAAAGCGGATGGAGGAGCGGGGGGCGACGCCGTTGGAGAAGTTCCGGGGCCGTCAGGAAACCTGGCTGATGCGCTGCCACAAGTGCGGGAAGGAATCGCGACGCCGCTACAAGGCGGTAATGCGGGGCCACGGCTGCAAGCTCTGCGACAAGCAGGGGTTCGACTGGTCCGGTCCGGCACTGGTCTACGTCATGACCAACGATCAGTCCGGAGCCGGGAAGGTGGGCATCGCTTCGATGCGCCCGAAGCGCGGTCGGCTCTCGGTGATGCGTCCTCGCGGCTGGAGGATGCCGTACTCACTGCCGCGCCCCTCAGGTGACGACGCCTATCGGATCGAGCAGGCCGTGCTGGATCTTCTGCGCGATGAACTGGCGGTGCCGCAGTACCTCACCCAGCGGGACCTTCCGCAGAACGGCGCCACGGAGACGTTCGCCCTGTCACTTATCTCGGCGCGTGAGGTTTGGGAGCTGGTCCTGGCCGAGGCTGAGCGAGGGGCCGGAGCGACCACGCTGCGGGCTACAGTGCCGGCTCCGAGGCCACCTGCTCCAACGGAGAGCCCTCGGCCAACGGAGCAGTTGGCGTTCGAGTTCTGACCCCGGGCAGCTCAGTCCTTCACGAGGTCCCGGAACTGAGGGCAGTCCACGGCGTGCCACTCACGCACGAGCACTTCACCTTAGACCAGGACGACCTCAGCATGCCAGGGCAAGCAGTCGTGGCACGTCCAGATCTCGTACGGGTTGCCGTCGTCGTCAAAGGCGCGGAGGTCGACGGACCCGACAGGGGCGGAGAGGTTGAGGTTCGGCGCGGAGTCATCTGCCATCTCCCCAGTATCACGGCTCTCCAACCCGCGCGTAGCAGGGGGTTCGGGCAGTGGCGATGTAGATTCCACGATCGTCCGGGCTCATCAGCACGCCGCCGGGGCCCGCCAAAAGGGGCCCGGCAGACTGGCCAAATATGACGGTCAGTCACATCAGGCGGCTGTGACGGAGTGCCGTAGCTACGTCGCTCAGCCGCAGAGGCGTGGGGCGTCTTGGGTCGGGGGTCACCAGTGATCTAACGCCTTGAGGGCGCGCGTCTCGAAGTCACGAATTCGCTCCCAGGTGACATCCGACAGGCCGACCGCCTGGAGTAACTCCATAGGCACCGAAGCCGAGCACGGACGGGAGTCTGTTAGGACTTGTCCGGGCGATCTTGGGAGCCGTTGGGCGGGCTCCCGCTGGCGGCTCCCTAGGATCCGTTCTACGAAGCCCATCGGTAGCAACTCGACAAGACATCTCAACCACCGTCACGCCCATCCGCCCCCGCGGCCCCCGTCAACGTCGCTAAGTGCGTTGTGGGGGTCTGTTTGTCCGGCAGGGCGGTGGGGGCAGGGCTCGCCCGTCGGTCTACGGACGGTGCCAGAACCGGAGACGGCGGCGGAACCCTTCCCGTCGTTTCGGCTGGGGATCTCTGGTGTCGTGGACGGCCAGCAGGCGACCGTCCCGGTTCCGGTTCTGGTCGATTTCCGCCGGCGAGTAGCGGCGGGCCCAGCGGACGCGGCCGTCACGGATCCAGTAGTGCGACTGGCACGGGAGGGACCAGTTGCCGATCGATGGGGTGAGGGAGGCGTTCTCGCCGTCGTAGGTGAGGGACCACTGGGCCGGAGAGAGCGGTGTGACGACTTCGTACCCGCATCCGCAGCAGCACAGGTGGCCGCAGGTGCGGTACGAGATCGAGATGTAAAGCACTCCTGCGTCCATGGCCTGGGGGAAGGTCTCGGTGAAGACCGGGCGCAGGGTGTCTTGCGGGGTCACGGGAGGTCCTCGTTGGCGATCTCGTTGGTGATCAGCGAGTACGTGGTGTGGGCCTCGTCGGTGGCGTCGGCGTAGATGCCGAGGGAGCGTTTCCATCGGATGACGGCCAGGACGGCGTTGAGCGCGTTGAGGTCCGCGGTCTGGATGTTGCTTGCGTAGGCGTCGCGTTCGGGTGCCGGCCGGGGGATGCGCTCGCGGGGCGTGTCTCGGCGGCCGGGGAGGCTGGTGGTGATGCGGAGCAGTCCGCTGAGGCGGCCGTCGATCTCTTCGATGCCCATGCCGACGTCGATGAACGGCACGTCGTGGGCTTCGAGCCAGTCGATGATGACCGGCTTGCTGGCGGCGTCGTCGGAGGCGAGGAACACGAACGTCGCCCCGGTGAGCAGGTCGAGGTTGTCCTCGTCGAGGTACTGCGCGCAGGCGGTCACGCCCTGGTGCATGTTGGCGTAGATCGAGGCGAAGTGGGTCGCCTTGGGTGGGCGGGTGCGCAGGGTGTCGAGGGTGGGGGCGCCGGGTGCGCGGAAGGCGTTGTGGTTGTCGAAAGTGTCGCCGTCGATGAGGAGGATCGAGTCGACCTCGGTCTTGGCGACCTGGTCGAGGATGTAGCTGCCGCTGCCGCCGAGGCCGACGATCACGATCCGGTGGCCCCGGAAGCGGCGGTTGATAGCGGTGATGCCGGCGCGGGAGGTGGCGGTGTCGCGATAGGCGAAGGGGCTGTCGTCGTCGATCTTCTGCCACGCGGCGCCGGGGGTGGGCGTGGCTGAGGGGTCGAGGGCGTGGGCGTGGTCGGCGATGATCCGCGCGTACGCGGTGATCTTCGTGTACTGGTCGGGGTAGCCGTCCGGGGGCTTGCTGGAGAGCATGAAGTTCGCCTGCATGCCCTCGGCGATCACCCGGCTCTCGGGGGTGGCCAGGGGCAGGGGGTGGCCGTGCTCGGTGCAGGGGGTGGAGCCGCCGAACCAGATGCGGTGGTCGGTGCCGGAAACGAGGCGGTCTCCGCTGACGGTGATCGGGTGGGCGAGGAAGCCACGCTCAACAGTGCCGTTCTCGGTGACGTACGGGATCCGGACGATGATGTGGCCGGCGTGGACGGTGATGGCGTAGCCGTCGTCGATGAGGCGGGACAGGTCGGGGTCACGAGCGAGAAGTGCGGTAGACATCGAAGACCATTCCCTCCTTCACTCGGACGCTGTGGCTGGCGGTGAGGCTGCCTGTTCCGTGGCCGTCGTGTCCGCGGCTGTAGCGGACGGTGTAGGTGTCCTGGTCGTTCGGCGGCTGGCCGGGGTAAGCGAGGTCGACGACCTGCTCATACGTGATCTCCTTCGCCTCCCAGATGTGGGGGCGGGCGTTGACGATGATCGTGACGGGCTTAGGCCCGTGAGTGTCCTGGGACATGGGGTCCTCCTGAAGTGGGGAGCGCGTGTTCGGACTGTGGATGCCGGGGTACCCCGGCGCGCCGCTACGGGGGCGGCGCGCCGAGTGCCCGGGGGCTTGTGGCGGGTCAGCGCCTGGGGAGGGCGAGAAGGTTGTTGGTCCATACGCCGTCGGCGTGGGTCCGCAGGTACTTCTCGCCCCGGGTGGGCGTCACCACGAGCACTTCCGTGCTGCGGCCGGCTGCGTCACTGGTGTAGGCCTTGCCGGCCTTGTTCTCGATCCAGTGGACGATCTCGGCCCGGGTGTTGTCGCCGGTCTTGCCAGTCGCCTGCTCGGTCCACCACAGGTGGGTGATGTGCTCGTGCGCGGTTCCGCCGGCCGTCAGGCGCACTGCGGTGATCTGGATAGCCATGTTGCTGTCCCTGCCGGCGACGTTCCTGCGGGTCCCCGCGGCCGGCGCCCGGGTTCCGTGAGCACCCTGGGTGGGGTGCTTCGCCTGGGACAGACGACGTAACTCGCGGGTAGGAAGACGCGTGTGGCTGGCGGGGCCGGCGGGGTGTCAGGAGCAGTCGAGGCAGCGGTCGCTGTCCGGGGCAAACATCGCGGGCGGGTGCTCGAGGAAGCAGCCGGGGCAGGAGCGGCCGGGGGTGCGGGGCGGGCAGGCGCAGCGGCCGCATTCGGGGCAGTGAGGGACGCGGCAGCGCCGGCAGGCGGGTTCGAAGGAGCGGTAGTTCTCGTCGCAGTTCGCGCAGATGTAGTCGCGCGGCCGGGGGCCGGTGTCGGTGGTGGGCGGGGTGAAGGCGCGCCAGGGGGCGGAGTCGGTGAGGAGGACGGCGACGGTGTAGCCGTCCATGGGGGCGGTATCGGTGTGCAGTTCGCGTCCGAGGATGCCGTCGCGGTAGCGGACCTGGGTCCGTCCTTGTACGCGGCCGGGGCCGGCCAGGGCGCGGTCGATGACGGGGATGTCGCCTTGGAAGCTGCCGCGCCGCAGGGGCGGCAGGCCGTGGGAGGCGGCGAAAGCGAGGTGTCCGACAGGGTCGAGGAGGAGAACGTGACCGGGGGCGGGGAGGTGCTGGGCTGCTCGTACGCAGACGGCCATGCGGGAGGCTTTGCTCGTCTCCCACAGGAGGGTGATCGCTGAGGCGGTGGGCCCTTTGGCGTCCAGGTGCTGGTCGACGAGGTGTGCAGGGAGCAGGATCTGGGCGGCGAACGCGTCGCAGGCGGCGTCTTCGAGGAGGACGCCGCGGTCGGCTTGCTTGCTGAAGGGCTCCATGAGGTCGAAGCTGTTCTTCTGCAGGTGGTGACCGAGTTCGTGCAGGGCGGTGAAGTCCCGCCGTGCGTGGCTGTTGGAGGTGGCGACGGACAGGCGGGGTGGGGGCCGTAGTCGTACGCGCCGGCGACGCTGCAGCCTTGGGCTGCCTCGTTCTCGGGGACGTCTTTGACGGTGAGCTCGGGCCAGGTCCGCAGTGCCGCGAGGGCGCCTTGTGCCAGGAGTTCGACGGCGCCGGGGCGGGCCGTTTCGAGTTCTGTGATCATGGCGGCGGCCTGGGTGCGGGCGGCGCCGGCGAGCACGTAGTTGATCACCCGGGGGTACCCCCTCTTCTCTATTGGTCCAGGAGGAGTTCGAAGTAGCGGTCGGTGCGTGCGGTCCAGTTCGGCTGGGTGCGGTTGTCGTCGCGTGCCGCGAGCGTGTAGACGCCATAGGCGGCGCGCAGACGGGCGGCGTGTTCGGTCTCGTCGTACTGGGCGGAGAGCTTCTTGACCTGGCTGCGCCGCAGAGGCCGGTTGAGTTCGTGGACGACGGCGGGTGGCAGGGCGGGGTTGGCGTCGAGGAAGCGGGCGGCGGGCTGGCCGAGGAGTGCGGCGAGCGTGGCGGCCTGTTCGGCGGTGAGGGGCTGCTGGCCCCGCCACACGTCCAGCGCCAGAGGGGGTAGCAGTTTCAGTTCGGCCGCGAGCTGCTTGACGGTGATTCCATGCTCACCAAGGAGCTCGGAGAGACCTCCCGATCCTTGCGGGGCCCACCATGCGGAGCCGAGGACCTCGAAGTGGCCGGTGAGAACGGCGCGGTACTCGCCTGCCGCTGTGGACAAGACGGTACGGCTCCCCCACTGGGCGCCGGTCACTGTGTCGGCGAGCGCACGGGAGGTGAGGTTGTCGGGGCGGCTTGTCAGCTCGCTGACCTGCCGGTCCAGCACACACCACGGCACGGTGGTCTCCAGGCCCCACCACAGGGCCAGCGGCTGCTCCAGGGTGGTCGCCTGGGCGGGCAGAAGCAGGGTGTCGGCGTCGGCGTACCGCTCGAAGGAGGCCGGCACGACGCGGGCGGTGTCGTCGTCACCGGCCGTGGTGATCAGCAGCAGCTCGATGGTGTCCTCCCACATCGCGCGCCAGATCTGGCCGGGGCGGGGGTCCTGGGGTGCTGCGGTGGCCACTCGGTGGACGGCGTCGGGTACTTTCAGGTTCGCTGCGGCGGCTAGAAGCCTCTGGTAGGCAGTGGTGTGGACAGAGCTCATGCCGTCTCCCCCGTCTCCTCGGCTGTGGTCCATCAGCGCATTCTCTTCTCACTGGGTCCAGACGACGTAACTGGGGCTGTTCACGAGGCAGCCTCGCTGCAGCGCCGCAACAGGGCAGCCATGACCACCTGGGGGGCACTGTCAGCGGAGAGGGCATCACGGAGCATTGTCTTGAGGTTGGACAGGACAAGCGCCGCATGGCCTTGCCGGATCTCCAGTAGTTGCGCCGCGTGGTGGGCGTCCTTGTCGAGGTAGGGAAGCAGCAGACGCTCGTTGGGTGAGAGGCGCTGCCAGATGTCCTCGGCAACCCCTTCGACCCCGGTCGGGTCAGGTGCGGTGGTGGCTGCATGCTGCTCGACGATGGCGGCGACGGTCCCTTCGTCGGCGAACAGAGGGGTCATGCGGGCCGGTGCCAGAAGCCCGAACCGGGCCTCGAGAACCTTGGCGAGGTCTTCCTCCCGTACCGCTCCTTGCGCGTACTGCAGCACGGACAGCAGGATGGCCATCAGGGCGTGCACGGTCTGCTGGGGTGTGGGGCCGGAGTGGTTCCAGCGGGTGATGCCGACGCCTTTCACCTGTGCGGCCTGGGCGATGAGATCGTCGAGATCTCCCTGCCAAACGGCTCCTTCGGCGTGGTCGGCCAGTGCCCAGCGCGGCGGGGAACCCTTGAGCTTGCGGTAGGCCGCGTTCTCGCCCATCAGCCGGGCGATACGGCGCCGAAGCTTGCCTCGCGGTGTCTTCTTCGCCTCGTCGATGAGGAAGTTCTTGATCGACGTGAGAAACAGTCGTTCCAGAGAGGCTTCGTCGGCGGCCTGGGTGAAGCAGACGGTCACGAACCGTTGTCCCGCTCCTTCCTGGGACAACATCGCGCTAATCACGTCGTAAGCCGCGTCATCGCTCCACACCGTGTGCCCCTCCGGGGGCGGAAAACCGGTGCCACGGCGCACCTGGTGAACCAGCCTCCGCAGCAGTTCGAACGTTGCTGGCCCCAACCCGCCGGTCTGCAGCTCCTCGTACGCGCTTTCTGTCACGAGCCCCACCCCGATCCCTGCCCCCGCCGGACGTCTACGGCCGCGGGGCCTCACGCCTGCTTACACCAGAATCCACCTCCCTCGCATGCGACACGCGCATATTCCTCGTGCCGTGCGGAAGGGCTCGCCGGCTGCTGTCCGGGCACGGGGCATCAGCTCTCTGCGCGGCGGCAGGGGCAGCGACGGCACAACACCTCGGGCGGGCAGCGTCCCATCCGGTGCTCGAACCGCAGGTGACTCTACGGCAGCGCACGGCGTTCAGCGGCGCTTCGCGCGGGCGGTGTCGACTCGCGCGAAATCGGCGGGCTTCTCACCCATGAGCAGGCCGTTGGGGTCCACGAGTGGCGCCACTACTAGGTGAAGGTCCTGCCCGGCAGGGTCGTCCTGGCCGTCGTGCCATCGTGCAACCGCCCGGCCGGCGCCTGCCACCAGGTCGGCAAGCTGGAGGGAGGGATGATCCACCGACCGGCCGCGGACCAGGCTCTGAAGGTGGCTCTGCTCGATCAGGCCTTGCACCAGACCCACGGCTGTCGCCCCGCGTTCCAGGACGTCGAGTTTGTCGTCGGTCAGAAGCCGTTGGTCGTCCGCGAGGACCTGGAGCTTGCCGCCGTGTCGGATCGAGGCGTGGAGGATGACCGTCGGCACGGCGGTGACGAGCGGATCGGTGGAGTCGTCGAGCAGCCCGTGCTCTCCGGTCGGTGTGGCTTCGGACGGCCGCTCACGGGCGAAGGCTTCGGCCTCCGCGCGGGTTGTGCGCAACATCTCCAGGACCTGTGCCGCCTTCTTCGCCTGCGGGGCTTTACGGCGACGGGCGTACGTGTGGCACTGCTGGATGACGGTGAAGAGCTCGTCGACGGTGACATGGTCGCCCGTACGGTTCTTCTTGGAGAAGAAGCCCACGGCGGTGGCGATGAGTCGGTCGAAGCCGTCGCGGCCCATCGCCCGGGGGCCTTCGGTGGCCAGGTCCAGGGCGAACTGCCGGGCTACGCCGTTCATGACGATGTCGATGCCCAGGGCGTTGAACCGCTCCTCCAGCAGGAGGTCGACAAGTTTGGCCGCGACGAAGTAGTGCTTGTCGATCACGTATACCGAGGCGCGGTCATGGAGCGGACCATCGGGTGCCAGCAGGTCGCCCAGGAGGTGACGGCGCCGGCCCGCAGCCGGGCCGGCGAACATCTTCTGGAACTTCAGCTCTGTCGCGGACTTCTGGATCCCCCCCTCGACACGCAGGGTGTCCACGATGGCGGCAGCATCGGCGTCATCAATGGCCACCGAGCCCAGGATCATGTAGCGGTCGCCGCCGTGCAGCTGATCGCCGTGGTAGCCGGACTCGTCGATGGCGATCCACCGCCCGGCCCCGGCCCCGGCCCGGTCGTCGGTCGGTTCCAGACGGCTGCGACGACTGAAGTTCGCTCCGAGCAGTCCCGTCCCGGCGTTCGGCGCATGGTCACGTTCGATCACCCCGCCATCCTCGCCGCACGACGCCACACCGACAAGCTGCCCGACCGCTCCACCCGACTCCCGTGCCTGCTGCTGCGCTGCAGGCATGACGAGCATGCCGGTGAAGCCTCTTTCTCGCAGCCGGCAGGGATGACGGTGCGTATCGCAGACGAGGGGTGCGCCGCGCAGTTGCAGCGTCGGTGTACCGGTCCGTGGAGGACTGGACCGGGTGCAGAAGACATCCCGGATGCTCCGTGGCGCCGGCAGAGGGTGTGGCGCACCCGCTTCGCCCTTCATGATCGTTCTTGATCCGCATCATGTGGTGCTCCAGCCGGCCGGACAGCGCCGAAGGACCCACCGTGCCCTCCTCGCTCCGCCGCCGGGCAGACTGCCTCCGCGCCGCCGGCGAGATCCGGTCCCTTGCCTGCGCCGGCATCGCCGGCACGACGTCGACGCTCCCGATGCAGACCGCGGCTTGGGTCTCGGGTGCAGGCCGCATGCCGTGAGCTGCTCCTGTCGGCCTGCGGGAATTGCTGTGCAGGTCAGCGCTGCATGAACCGGATGTCGGGGTACTGGCGTTCGTCGGCAGGCCATGGAACGGCCCACGGCTGATTGTCCCCGTCCCGCAGGAGGGTGACGATGTTGCGTCCGTCATACAGCTCCTCGAGGGGATGGCCAGTGACATGGGACAGAACCTGTGCGTAGTCGCCCACATCGAAGGGATCGAAGACGAACTTGGTGGACATGCCCTGGAGGGGCAGAGTCATGACATCGACGCGGTTCTCACCTGCATACAGAAGGTGCTTGGGGACGCGGTTGAACAGGGTAGTCATGTAGGCGGCCAGGGCAGCCACCTCACGGAACTGCTGCGGGTGGAGCACGAGTTGTCGGGCCGCCTCGAAAGCAGGCACGGTCACAGCCTGGGCGAGCGCGCCCCAGTCCTGGAGCACGGCGACGACGGCGGTCGCTCCGACTCTGATGGCGAAGAACGGGAAGTTGATGACGTCCACGTAGTCGAAGCGGTGGCGCGGGTCGGTGGGCTCCTGCGCCTGGAAAACGAACACGGAGGCCGGATGCTGATCTTTTTGCCAGCGTACGGCGCCGCGAGCCGCCTGCAACAGCAGGTGGTGCATGCGGAAGGTGGTCAGGAATTCGGGCGAGACGATGGAGCCGCCCTGCGGGTCACACCGGTCAGCGAGGAGCGACAGTTCCCGGAACATGAGGCCGTAGTAGATCTTGCCCATCCACAAGAACAGGGTGGTGGCGTCCAGGGCCGCAACCGCTTCGGGGCCCTCGGCGAAGGCGTCGCCCACGGCTTGTTCAATGCGGGACAAGTATTCGTTGTTGCAGGTGCTGCAGCAGGGAATCTTCATCTGCTTGTACGGCATCAGGGTGCCGTTGAGCAGTGTGATCTTCTCGTTCCACAGGTCACACCGCCGCAGCAGCCACTGGGGGAAGACATGCTCGTCGGTCCGGCCTCCGGCAAGGTCGGCCCCGCACAGGAAGCATCGGTCCTGGGTGAGCGCCTGGTCGCGGTCCCACTGGTAGAGGAACCCTGGTATCTCGTTCTGATCGTCCTGATCGGCGGTCTGTGACACGGGCCGACCCTAGACCAGTTGGCGAGCCTTATGGGCAGGGCGGCGTCGCGACCGGCCGCGCCAGACGGTTCAAGGCTGGCGGACACGTCGTGACAAGTTCCCTGAACCCTTGGCGTCCGTCCTACAGATTCGTATCCCGGGCGGCTTCGCGTTCCGGACCGAGCGGCTCTCGCGGGGATCGTGTACGTCCTGCGGACCGGCGTTGCCTGGCGCGACGTCCCGGCCGAGACCGTGGGCTGCTCCGGAGTCACGGCCTGGCGCTGGCTGCGGGACCAAGGCCGGCGTCTGTCGTACTGGCCCGCAGGTGGGTGGTGGAGCGCACGCTGAGCTGGCTGGCCCACTCACGCCGCCTCAACCGCGACCACGAGCGCCGCCTCGACCACCACGCCCAGATGGTGTGGTGGGCCGCCGTGATCAGGCTGTCCCGGCGTCTGGCCGGGGATGCTCCGCACTGGCCCGAGAAGCGCCTCGGCCGACTGCTGCGGGCGCGGGCATGAACCGTCCGTCCTTCGCCCGCGCCAGCCAGCCCCGCTTCTCCGGCACATAGTCACGGTGACGGATCTTCTCCACCTCGTTCTCGATTTCCGCTTCCCGGCCCACAGACCGCGTCAGCTCCACCCCGTTCACCGGCCCCGAAGCAGCCACCACCGCGGCGAACACCTCCCGATACATGCCGCTCAGCACCTCCTCACCCATGCCCGACCGCCACACCGGCGGCCGCACGCCATGCCCCACACCCGAGCCGCCCGCTCCCACGGCAGCCATCTCACCACCAGACGGCACGGAAACCGGCATATCAACCGGGCGTTCCTCGGCCAGCACCGACACGAGCTCCTCACGCCCACCCGAGCCCGCTAGACCCGCTCCCGCGCGGCATCCACCTCCGCCTGAGTCTGCTCCAGAACCTCCGTCCAGGACTCCAGATTCTGCCTCGCTCGCGCCTCACGCGCTCCAGAGGCTCTCGCCAATCCGGCTAGCCTCCCGGTCAATCACGCGGCCAGCGTCAAGCAACATGTCTCATGAGACATGTTGAGCGCGAAGAACACCTCCATCCCGGCCTCGTGCGGAACTGCGCCGCCGACCACCTGGTCATCGGCGCGCCCGACGGCGGCTCCTGGGCCACCGCTCGCCCGTACGACACCGGGACCTGCCTCCTGCACGGCGGCAACGCCACGCAAACATGACCCGCGAGCGGGCCAAGTAAACTGCTCGGCCTGCCCTCAAAGGGGTCGCTCACCTGTACGCCCAAGCCGAACGACACGTAGTTCGCCCCACTCAGGTCAGCTGCTCGCCTCCCTCGGCCTCGGCCTCAGCGCGCCGCTCGTCCATGGCGAAGCCCAGCCGCTCGGCCTGGATCTGGACATCGGTCCACAGGGACAGCGCCGTGAGCGAAGTCCACGGTTCAGTCCGCTCTGGGTCATCGAGCAGCACCGTCTCGGTGTAGCCGTCGAACCACGCCTCTCCGCGGGCCCGGCCGTCCGCCCAGGCCCGGTCCTTGAACCACAACCTCTTGATGGTCGACTCGAGCAGCCGTGCATGGAGTCCCACCTGGAAAGTTAGCGTTTGCGCCACTTCCCAGCCGTTGTTGATGTGGCGCTCAAGACCCTTGTTGTGCGGAGCGTGCTCGCAGATGCCGATCTTCGCTATCTCCGGATCCGAGCGGTGAAGGAGGTAGATCAGGCCCGGCGCGTCGTCCTTGAAGCCGGTGAGCTTGCACTTTTGGGAGTTGCAGGCTCCCTGGCCCCGGTAGAGGTTGCCCAGTCGGGGCTCCACATCGGCCCCGCACTCGATGCACGTCCCCGGCCAAGGGGTATTCGTGCTCTTGAATGCGTGCAGATCATCGGGAAGAACACGGTAGGAGAGGGCGCGGCCCCATGCCTGCTCCGGGGTTAGCGGAGTGTTAGACGCGCAGTGTATGCACGCTCCTTGACCGTTTCGGACGTCGTTCAGACGAGGGGTCACATCCTTGTGACACCGCAGGCATTCGCCGAGCCACGGTATGTCGATGCCTGGGTAGGGCACCTTGGGCTCGACCATCCCCGAGTCGACCATCATCTTGAACGCATCATCGGGGTGGATCTCCTTCTTGGAGCAGAAACGGCAGGCCATGCCGCCGGCCCGAACCACCTTCATGAGTACCTTGATCGGCTTGCCCTCGCGTGGGCAACCGACATTGAGGCAACGACATGCCCACCCCTTGGAGTTCTTCTCGTACGGCTCCAGTGGCTCGATGTTGGCGGCTACGACGCTCTTCGCCAGCTCGTCCTCATCGAGCCTGAACTTCTTTGCACGCTCCTTGTCGGCGCACGGGCGACAACCGCGGCGAGCATCCCCGTGCCGCTTGGCCTTCGTGGAGATGCTGTCGTACGTCGGGTCAATATCTCCCTGGCACCTCATGCAGGTGCTCTCCCAGGGTGTCTTGTTCGAGGCGAAAGGCACCTTCGGGTCGCACCCGTTCCGAAGCATGAGCTGCCGCGCTTCTTCCGGATCAGTCGCACGTCCCGATACCAACTTGTCCATCCCTCAGTCAGGTTGCGGCCACGCTGGCCCCGCGATGACTCTACGGGCGACCACCGACAGCGACCGAGCGGTGAGACCCTTCCCGTCCGCCTGTTGCTGCCCACGATGCACACAGCTGTCCGGGCGTTCCTTGATCGCCGACCGCAGCAGTAGCTGTCTATGGCGAGCGACAAGTCAGCAAATCGAGATCACAGAAGAGTAAAGTTTTCGATGCCGACTGAGACGCCAGGGTTAACGCCGCTACACCAGGGAGTGCGGAGCCAGCAGCGCCGTACGCTGAGACAGCCAAGGGCCTGAGATATGCGAACTGTTCCTAACGAGCTCGTGCATGGTTGGCGGTGCGACGTCGAAAGGTGCAGGTCGGCTTGGTGGTCACGGTTGCTGACGGCCGCCGCGGGTGGCGGTCTGCTGGTGTGAGAGCAGGCTGGCGATGGCTTGGATCGTGTCGCTGAGGTGGTCGCGTCGGCCGTGGTGGTGGGCGAGTACTCGCCAGTTCTTGAGGTGTGCGATGCCGTGCTCGACGCGGATCCGGGTGAAGAGTGCGCCTTGCGCTGGCGTTCGTAGATCTCTTCGTACCAGTCCGGCGGGTTCTTCTTGAACTTGCGGTGCGGTGGTGTCACCACGCGGCCGCCGGTTTGGGCGCCCAGGCCCTGGTAGCCGGCGTCGGCGAGGATCTCCACGGCCACCGGGCTGCCAGTCAGGTGCTTGACCAGGCCCAACTGTCGGGCGTGGGTGATGTCGGCGCAGCTTGCCGGCTGGGCTGGACTGCAGAACAGGAGCCTGCCGCGGGCGTCGGTGAGGACCATGGCCTTGACGGCGTTCTGCTTGTTCTTGCCGGAGATGAACTTCTCCCGGTCCTTGCGGCCGACTGCGGGCCTGCGGACCCGGATCTCGGTGCCGTCGATGATCCCGGTCTGCCCGCTGACGCCGAGGTGGTCGATGACCTCGGCGAGGGTGCGGAGCCGGATGTCGGCCGCGATGGTGCAGCCGCGGGCTGCGAGCAGGGGCCGTACCTCGCCGATCGCCCGGGTGATCGTGGAGCGGTCAACGCCGAACCAGCAGGCCAGCACGTCGTGAGTGGCACCGTGGCGAAGGTGGACGAGCGTGGCCAGGAGCCGGTCGATGAAGACCAGCCGATGCTTTGCACCAGCGCCAACGGCCCTCTGGCGTGGCCGGGACTCCAGTCTCGCCTGGTGTCGTTCGTGCCATAACGGACCTACCTCGGCGACGAGTTCGGCGATCACTTCGGCTGAGAGCCCTGTGATCCGCCGGTCGCTGATGATCGCTGCACGAGACCCTTTCCCCACCACACCAACATGATCAGGGATCAAGCCCCGGCGTCGCACCGCCAACCATGGACGAGTTCGTAAGGGCGGGCATCCCGAACTGACTGATACCACGCTGCTCGGCGGGGCCATACGGGAGCTTTCCGAGGAGACGGGCATCGACCCCGGGCGGATCGTCCCGGTCTCCGGGCTTCCCGCCTACGTCGAGTTCGGCCAGGTGCCGGCCAGGCCCGCGAAGGACGAGCCGGAGCATTACCACCTGGACATCGGCTATGCCTTCGCGACGGCCGGAGCGGAGGTTGGATGTATCGAGGAATCCAGTGTTGTCTGTTGTGTGGGGGAGTAGCTTGCCAAGGGCCACTGATTACGTGGCCGTCTGCAGCTACGTGACCTGGTGGCCGCCGGTTCCGTGGGAGGCGTCGAGTACGCCGAACATCCAGCCCAGGGTGATCAGGTGCGGGTCGTGCTCGGCGCTCCAGCGCGCCCGTAGCGCTCGGATCCGCTTCTTCATCCCGTCGTGGGAGAGGCCGCAGTGCTCTGCGATCTCGGCGTAGGTCCCGTCCAGAGCGAGGGACCAGAGGATCTTGGTCTCGATGTCGTCGACGCCGCCGGGCGGTGGTGCTGTCGGCTCCGGCCGGGGCAGCTGCTCGGTGACGTAGCACGCGTGGACCAGGGCGTGACGGTGGCGTACTCCGGCCCGCCGGTTCCCGTGCGACATCTGGATCGCGACGGTGCCTTCGGACAGGCCCAGTTCGGCTGCCGCCTTGGCGGTGCTCATGCCCTGGGCGAGGGTTCCAGCGATCTTCACCTGTGCCGGGGTCGGATGTGAGGCGGCCGTGGCGGGCCGTGCGGGCATGATCGGGTCCTTACGTTGCGGCGGCGGTGTGGTGGTGCAGGTTGGGCAGACCCCGGCCGAGGGGGAACTCTCCCGGCCGGAGTCTGGTCTGGGTGCGGCAGGATCAGGCGCGGGTGAACCAGCGGGCCTGTTCTGCGTCGGTGACGATGCCGCGGTGGTGGTCGAGTTCGAGCTGCGCGAGGTGGGCGTAGTGCTCGACCATCTCTTTCCCGAACGCCTCCTGGGCGACGGGGCTGTGCCGGAACGCGGAGCGGGCCTGACCGAGGGTGAGGGGCAGGAGGGGCACGTCGGTGGCCTCGTAGGCGTTGGCCGTGCAGGGTGCCGTCGGGGTGATCTGCCGTTCGATGCCGTGGATGATCGAAGCGAGAACGGCGGAGAGAGCCAGGTATGGGTTCGCGTCCGCCCCCGGCACGCGGATCTCCAAGTGCAGGCCCGAACCGTGGCCGGTGAGTCGCACGGCGCACGTGCGGTTGTCCCACCCCCACGCCATGCGAGTGGGGGCGAAGGAGCCGGGCACGTACCGCTTATAGGAATTGACGTTCGGCGCGTACAGCGGGGCGAGCCCCGGCAGCGTCGTGAGCAGTCCGGCGATTGCCTGCTCGCCGATCTCGGACAGCCGTCCGGCCTGATCGGAGAGCATGGCATTGCCGCTGCGCGTAAGGGAGACGTGCAGGTGGAGTCCGCTGGCGATGCCGGTCTCGGGGGAGGCCATGAACGTGGCCGTCATGCCGGACCGTCCTGCGAGGGTGCGCACCGCGTGCTTGAAGACGACATGGTTGTCGCACGCGGGCAGCGCAGCACCGTAGGGGAAGGTGACCTCCACCTGACCCGGGGCGCCTTCAGTCTTGATCGCCTCGACGGGCATGCCCGCCTTGGACAGCGAGCCCTGGAGGCGCCGGAAGAGCCGGTCAGTGTCCGGCGCGTGGTCGAGGGCGTAGTCCAGGTTCTCCTCGGCCACCGGCGTGAGTCCGCCCGGGCCGATGCCGGCGGTCGGGGTGTAGGTGCCGTGGTAGAGCATGAACTCGGTCTCCAGGCCGGCCTGGGCGTGCAGCCCGTGGGCGGCAAGCCGGGTCAGCTGGTGCCGCAGAATCTGCCGCGGCGCAACCTCGATGGGCTCCTCGCTCAGACCGATCGCGTTGCCGAGAACGAGCGCGGTGCGCGGCATCCACGGCAGAGTCCGCAGCGTCGAGGGGTCCGGCACGACCGTCATGTCCTCGTACCCGCTCGCCCAGGACGTGAGGGCGAACCCGTCGGCGGGCGTCATGTCGACGTCGGTGGCCAGGAGGTAGGCGCACATCTCCGCGCCGCCGTCGAGTACGCGGTCGAGGAAGTGCCGCGCCCCGTACCGTTTGCCCTTGAGGCGGCCCTGCAGGTCCGGAACGGCGAGGAGGACGGTGTCGATCACACCGGCTCCGACGGCCTTACGCAGCTCGTCGACGCTGAACGCCCGGGCCGGCCGCTGCGGGGCGGTCGAGGCGGCATCGGCATTACGGTGCGACGGGCCGCTCGGGCGCGGCGTTCCTCCGGTCTGGGTGGACAGAGCGGTCATCACACGACCTCTTCCTGGATCCGGGCCATGCCCGAGCCCGCGTCGGCCGCCGCGGTCGGCACCTTGTAGTCGCCTCCCGCGACACGCCACCACACGGTGGCCAGGGCGATGACGACCAGAAGGGCGATGGGCGCGTAGTTGAACGTGGTCACGGAGACGAGACCGGACTCGGGCCGGGACTGGGGGAGGCAGAACAGCACGGTCACGAAGACCACCCAGGCCACGGCGATCGCGCCGACGGGCACGCCCCAGCGACCCAGGTTCCAAGGGCCGGGCTGGAAGCGGTGGCGGTTGCGGATCCGCAGGTAGATCGGGATGGCGTACGCGGGCGTGATCCCGATGACGTTGATCGCCGTGACGGCGGCGTACGCGGTCGGGCTGTACAGCGACGGCAGCGCCAGGACTGCGGCCACGGCGACTGACAGCCACACGGCGCGGGTCGGGGTGCCGGTGCGGGCATCGACGTGACGCCACAGCTTCGACCCGGGCAGGGCGCCGTCGCGGGAGAAGGCGAACACCATGCGGCTGGCGGCGGCGGTCTCGGCGTTGCCGCAGAACAGCTGCGCGACGATTACGACCAGCAGCAGGGCCTTCGCGCCGGCGGTGCCGAGGGCGTCGAGGAAGATCTGTGCCGGTGGCACGCCGGTGGCGGTGGCCTGGGTGGCGGCGTAGTCCTGGATGGCGAAGGTCAGTCCGGCCAGCAGCACGAACCCGGCCAGCCACGACCAGCCGATCGCCCGCATGATGCCGCGGGAGGCGGAGACCTGCGCGTTGGTGGTCTCCTCCGACAGGTGCGCGGAGGCGTCGTACCCGCTGAAGGTGTACTGGGCGAGCAGCAGCCCGATCAGCACTACGTACAGCGAGCCGGACCAGCCGGTGTTGTTGACGAACTCCCCGAAGACGAAGGACGGCGACTGGTGGCGTGACGGCACGATCGCGAGCGCGCCGACGATCACGGCGATCCCGCCCAGGTGCCACCACACGCTGATGGAGTTCAGGATGCTCACCAGCCGGACCCCGAAGAGGTTCAGCGTGGCGTGCAGCGAGAGGATGCAGAAGTAGATCGCCATGATCTTGCCTGGCGTCGGGACGAAGCCGAACTGCAGGTTCAAGAAGGCGCCGGTGAACAGCGCGGCACCGTAGTCGATGCCGGCGATCGCACCGAGCAGACCGAGCAGGTTGAGCCAGCCGGTGTACCAGCCCCACTTGCGCCCGCCGAGCTGTTCGGCCTGGTAGTAGAGGGCGCCGGAGGTGGGGTACGCGGAGGTGACCTCTGCCAGGCCGGCTCCGACGAGCATCACCATGGCGCCGACGGCGATCCAGCCCCACATCATCACGGCGGGCCCCCCGGTCGCGAGACCGAAGCCGTACAGGGTCATGCAGCCGCTCAGCACGGAGATCACCGAGAAGCTGATGGCGAAGTTGCCGAACGGCCGCATGCGGCGGGCCAGCACCGGCTCGTAGCCCAGTTCCCGAAGGAACGCGTCATCTGACTGGGCCCCCGCCGCGCGGCGAGTCGGGCGTGTTCGTAACACTGGACATCCTCCATGGAATGGGTGGAACGAGTACAAAAAGTCAGGTGTATGCCAAGCTGTGTTTTGTTGTGCGTGACGGTCAGCGCACCGGTCCGGCGCGAGGTGCGTGGGTGCGTGCGAAGGACAGGGACTCCCGGCGGGCCCGCAGCAGCAGAGCCTCGCCGCCGTCGGGATGGTTCGGGTCCTCATGGACGGACGCCCACGGCTCGCGCGAGGCGTAGGTGCCCACGGCTGTGAACACCTCGGCGGCCTCCACGAACCGGTGGCCGGCCCACAAGGCGTACGCGAGGTGGTGCAGGTCGGTCACCGAGCGCGGCGCGGTGTCCGGCTGCTTGAACCAGTGGTGGAACGCCTTGACTGTGTATGTGATCGTCGGCTCCTGCGCCCACTGCCGTCGCCACAGCGGATCGGCACGGTGCTGGAGGGACTGCTGCCGGCACTGCTCAACGAGCGCGTACAGCGGCAACAGCAGCAATGGGGAACCCGCCGGCGACCACGAGGCCACCCATCGGCCGAAGTCGAAGACCGCGGCGAGTGAGGCTGCCCGTGGGACGGGGCGGGCCAGTATGAATTGCAGTATCCGGTGGTACGCCTCCCGGTTGTACGGGTCGCGCTGGTTGATCCCGTGCAGCAGCCCCCACGGCCCGCTCGGCAGCATCGGCTCTGCTGATACCTCACGGTGTTCCCGGCGCACCTGGCGTCCATCGATCTGTGCGAGGGCGAGCAAGCAGATCCAGGGCACCGGATCCCGCGGCTCCCGGTGCGCCATCATCAACGAGGCATGCCGTGCAGCCTCCTCCAATGCCGCAGCGCCTGCGTGCTGCTGGTGATGGGCCCGCAGTGCCCGCTCCACCGACACGCGGGCACGCATCACCTGGGCGTCGTAACTGTTCGGCTCTTCCGCCAGCCACACGCCCATCACGTCGGAGTGGGCAGCGGTGACCGCCAGCACCTGCGTACGTGACGTCCGCAGCCCCCACTGCCCCCCAGTTGCCGCCAGCAAGTCACGCGCCGGTCTCCACCGGCCGACCTGCAACTCGACCATGGCCATACCGAGGGTTTCATCGGTGCCGGCCGGGTGGTACACGGGGCGCATCAGTGCGCCTCGCGACCGGGGTCGTCGACGGTCGCAGTCGAGGGCCGGGAAAGCTGAAACCTCGTGCTCTCGATCGCGGCACAAGGGTGCGTCATGCTCTTCTCGGTCATCGAATGCTTCCTCGGCAGAGAGAGGGAGGTTGGTGCCGGACAGGATCGCTGCGCGGCCGGAGAGAGCTACCGGACTGCCAGTGCCCGGTCTAGAACTTGATCCCGCTGATCAGGCGCGCGACGTTCGTCGCGACCTCGGAGATCGCGGGGGCCATCGAAGAGCTGGCCAGGTAGAACCCCAGGAGGACGCACACGACGGCGTGCCCGGCTTTCAGTCCGCCCTTCTTGACGAGGAGGGTGACGAGGACCGCGAGCAGTAGGACAGCGGAGATGCTGACCGCCACGGATGTGTCCCCCCTTCGGATCCGTCGGTGATGTGGCTCGTTCCCGGCCAAGTCCCCCCGCAGCGGAGCTCAAGCCCATTCCCGGCGGCAATGGCGACGAACCGGTGCGAGAGGTACACAGGACCGGACGCGTTCGAGCTGCGAGTGGGCCTGAATTGAGGCTGGTTGAGGCACAAGGCTGACCGGGAAACGCCCGGTGCGCACATTCCGCCGGTGATATCACTGGGGTGATCTCGGTTTTCGGCGGTCTACGCCGGCGGCCGGCGCACTTTCGCTAGGGGAGGTACAGGTGGCCCAGCAGGCGCTGCGACAGTGCGACGACTGCGGCTGCCGACTCAGCCAGTACAACCCAGACGGCTTCTGCTCCGCTTGCGCGCGATCTCGCATCCCGTCCGCCCCCGCGTTACCCGCCGTACCGGAGCGGGTGTGGCAAGACGTCGGTGTCCGACAGGCCTTTGCAGCCCTTGACTTCGGAAAGGCCAGCCGTTTGATCAGACAGCGAGGCTCGCTGCGCCAGGAGGACATGGCCCAGTTCACGGGACTGAGCCAGGCGTTCTTGTCCATGCTGGAGTCGGGCAGCCGCCGCCTCACCAACATCGACAAGATCATCGAATTCGTCGCAGGCATTGGCGCGCCCGCCGACCTCGTACAGCTCCGGCTCCCACGGTCAGCGGGCAGACCGCTTCAACAGCCTACGGACCAGTCGGCCGGAGATCTCGACCCAACCCTGCCCTGGACCGCGGCCCGTATGGTGGCGGCCTTGGACAACGCGGCTGGAGGCGACGTGATTGACCGCCGGCAATTCCTCACGGTGAGCGGCATCGCGCTCACCGCCTTCGTCCATCACTGGGGCACCGCCGAGGCAGAGCCCCTTCAACGCGCCGCGGAGGGAAGCCAGCTCGCCCCGGAACTGCTGGACAACCTGCAGTCGACGACCGACCACCTGCGCATCATGGATGCCAACGCCGGCAGTGGGACCCTCACTGAGCTCGGCGACGCGCACCTCGAACTCCTTAAACGCCTTCTGCAGAAGGCGTCATACACCGAGGACATCGGCCGCCGCCTGGCCGCCATCGTCGCCGACACCGCTACACAGACCGGCTGGTTCGCCTTCGACTCCGGGCGCCACGACCACGCCCAGAGCTACCTGCTCGCCGCACTCCGCGCGGCAAAGGTCTCCGGCGACGACCGCCTGGGAGCCGGCGCCCTGTCCTACCTGGCCATCCACGGCTACTCCACCGGACAGCCACGTACCGCGGTCACTGCGGCGCGAGCCGCCCGCGAGCAGATCAGGACCCTGGGTACCCCCGCCCTGGAGGCGATGCTGTTGACCCGGCAGGCGCGCGGGCACGCCAAGCTCGGCGAGCGGCAGGCAGCCCTCATCGCGCTCGGCGAGGCCGCCGAACTCTGCGCCCGGGGGCGTTCCGAGTTCGACCCCCACTGGCTGTACTGGATCAACGAAGGCGAGATCCACGGCCAGTCCGGCAGCGCCTATCTGGACCTGGACGATGCGCCCCATGCCGCTGTCAGCTTCACCGAGGCGCGAAAGGCCCTCAACCCGGCAGACCAGCGCACCAACGCCCTGTTTCTTTCCCGCGCGGCGTCCGCCTTCCTCCGGAAGGGCGAGCTCGAAGCAGGCTGCGCCACGGCACATCAGGCGCTCGACCTTGCCGAACAGCTCCAATCGGCCCGCCTCAACGAGCACATCGACGGCATGGTCGGCGAGCTCGCCCCGGTCCAGCGGAGCCCGTACGCTCGGGAGCTGATCGACCGCGCTGCTCTCGTGACAGGCGTAAGGAGCTGAACGTGACCCAGGCCCAGCAGGTCCTCGTGCTGTGGGACATCGACCGCACGCTCCTGTACGTCGGCGACATCGACCGGCAGGTCTATCGCGAGACCTTCGCCGAGGTTGTCGGCCGCCCCGCAGAACACCTGCCGGCCCGCGGCACTGGAGTCACCATGCCACGGGCGATCCGATCGCTCCTTATCGACAACGGAGTCCCGGAAGGTGAAGTGGTCGGTCTGCTGCCGCGCATGGTGGATCTCCTGCCGGTCCACCTCGCCACACATGCAGAGGACCTGCGTACACAGGGCGTCCTCATGCCGGGAGCCGCCGCCGCGCTGCGCGCGGTGCACGATCATCCGAGCTTGATTGCGACCGCCGTGACCGGGAACCTCAAGCCGAACGCCGTGCTCAAGCTCGCGGCCTTCGACCTCGACGGTCTCCTCGACACCGAGATCGGTGGATTCGCCTCCGACGATCACCACCGGCCGGCGCTCGTCGCCATCGCTCAGAAGCGCGCCCAGGCCAAGTACGGCACGGTCTTCACACGCTCGAACACTGTGATCATCGGGGACTCGCTGGAGGATGTTCGAACAGGCCTTGAGGGCGGCGCCCCCGTCATTGGCATCGCATCGGGCAAGACCACGGCGGCCGAACTTACCGAGGCCGGCGCCGACCTCGTATTCGACTCCCTCGCAGACGTGGCACGGGTTCTGGAGGGCATCGCCGAGCTGACGACGACGAGCCGTGCCAACGTCGGCAGCTCTGAAGGGCCTCGCCCATATTCGTCATTATGACGTGAATTTGCCTGAACCTGGCCGCCGTACAGGCCTATTCTGCGATGCTGGAGGCCGATCGAGAGGGGCCGCAGCGATGCAGTGGAAGATCCACGGTGAACGTCCGATCTACGAGAACAAGTGGGTGAACCTGTGGCTCACCGACATCGAGACGCCGGACGGGCACCGCTGGGAACACCACGTCGTCAAGCTCCGACACCTGGCCGTGGCCGCTGTGCTCAACGACCGCCAAGAGGTCCTGATGATGTGGCGTCACCGCTTCATCACGGATGCGTGGGCGTGGGAGCTTCCCATGGGCCTGGTGGAGGCGGACGAGACCCCCGGCGAGGCTGCCGCCCGTGAAGTCCTAGAAGAGACCGGCTGGTGTCCGGGCCCGATGACGCCGCTGATCTACGCCGAACCGGCGAACGGCATCACGGACTCCCAGCACCATCTGTTCCGCGCCGACGGCGCGACGTACGACGGGCCGCCGACCGAGAAGAATGAGTCGGACCGGGTCGAGTGGATCCCCCTGGCGAGCATCCGGGGCATGATCGACCGCCGCGAGATCGTCAGCAGCGGCTCCCTGGTCGGCCTCCTCTACGTCCTCATGGATGAAGGGGTTCGCTGACCTTGCGGGGGAGCATCGCTCGTAGGCGGGCCTCGAAGGCGACTGCGGCCGGCACCTCGCGATACGGCGCAAGCTGCTCGTAGAACTCGCGAAGGTGCCCGGTCACCCACTCGGATGACACCGCTGCGGCGGGTACTAGCGCCTCTATCGCCGTGTGGCACGCCTGGTCGAGCTTGCCCCGCTGGAGCTGCGTTCGGGCCAGCCAAAATGCGTGGAACGCCCGACCCCGTTTGGTTGGCGGGGGCCTCCCGATCCAGCGCGTCCGCGATCAACGGTTCGGCAATCGCCGCCTCGCCGAGACGGCCGTGCGCGATGCCCGTGTCCACGATGAGCTTCGGCTCGTCGAAGTACGTCACCCATGCCGGGTCCGGGTCGTCCGCCTTGATCCGGTCGTACTGAGCGTGCGCCTCGGAGATCGCGGTGTGGGTCGCCGTCCGGTCACCCAAGGTCGCGTGGGCGAACGCCTCACGCATGGCCAGCATGGCCCGGACTCTCGGCGTCGTGCCGATGGCCGCTCTGGCCTGGTCTTGGGCGGCAGACACCAGCGCAAGCGCGTCCGCTGGCTTGTCCTGGTAGGTCGCTTGCAGGCTCATGCACGCCAGCACGTTGGCCATGAATGGGTGGTCGTCAATCTCCCGGGCCAGTTGCAGAGCTTCGGAGAAGTACGCGCGAGCCTGGTGGTATTGCCGGGCATCGAAGTACGTCCACCCGGTCAACCGCGCCAGCTCCGCCGCGATGCCGTACAGGCCGTGCTGTATCGGCGTCGGTCGCTGGTCCTTCAACAGCCCTTCGACGTATCGCAGCTGGCCGACGACAGCAGGCCGGAGCGTCTCGCCCCCGTGCTCGTCGTCACGACGCCAGTAGTCCTCGATCGAAGAACGCAGGGCGTGCAGTGTGGATGGGCTCGGGTTGGTCCCGGCGGCCAGGGCCAGGATGCTGTCCACCTCCACGCTCGGTAAGGCGCTGAGGAGTTTCGGCTCAACGGCCACGTGGCCGGACTCCGGCCGCTCCCGGTCGGCCACGGCCAAGACAGCCGGCGTCTCCCACGTACGGCGGGCAAGCCCGAGCATGTGCCCCGGGATACGCAATCCATCGGCGATCCGCTCGATCACTTCCATGTGGAGGAGCTGCCGCTGACCCGCGATCACCTCACCCACTCGGCTCGGCGTCAGCTCGCACTGCCGCGCGATCATCGACGGGTAGATGCCTGCCCGAGTCTTGACCAGGCGAAAGACCCTCGCAAAGTCGCGCACGCGGCACGCGTCGATCATCTCGGGCTCGGTGAGCAGACTTACTGGTAGTTCCTTCGTGCGACGTGTCTCGGGCATCGGGCACGCTCCGGAGGAAGACTACGGATCGCTTTAAAGTCTCAACCGCCTGTGATGTTACCCAAGTTGGGTAATCCGCTGGGCCTTTCTGGCTCGTCGTCCTGATCGCGATCCTTCTGGACATGGCGAAGCGACCGAGGACGACCGCCTTGAACGATTCGGCGGGCACTCCTGACACAGAGCGAACGGCCTTCGGGAAAACCCCTGACCTGGGCATAGAACCCCACGTCCTGATGAGCATCCGGGTATCGCGGGACTCGGGTCGGACGTGGTCGCCGAGCACGCGGGTCCTGGAAGGCGACCCGTTCGACATCCTCTCCAACCCCGGCCGCTACCCCCCGTGCGAATGCCCCCGCTGTGGCGGTACCTCGTCGTCGGTCCGTGCCCTTCAGCCGGCATCCATCGCGCCGGGGGCTGTGTAGTGGCGGCCTTACGACGTTGAAAGCTCCCTTAGGGCGGGATTCCCCGGTACGCAGTCGCACGCCGCGGGGCTGGCGCCCTGGCAATCGCCGGTGAGCCCGGCCGCTGACCGGCAACCAGCTCCCAGCATGAATTCCGGCTTCGCTCGATCCGTGGCCTCGCGCCACCCCCCGTCTCCTCACCGGCCCGGGAACAAAGAGGTTGGTGAGGCACGCCCCATCGGGGCTGGGTCGGTATCCGTCGGCCCTGGACTTCCAGGAAATGGAGACACACATGGCGGCACAGAAGGAAGACCTGTTGATCGGCGTCGAGAGCCTGATCAAGGTCCAGGACCGCTTCACCGCCGCGGCGGCGGAGTCCGACTCCACCGGCACCTCCGCGGGCGACGACGGCGAGAACCGCGACGGTCTGAACCTCCCGCAGGAGTAGCCCTACCAGCACACCACAGCACCAACCGGGGGCCCGTCAGCCACGGCGGACCCCCGGCCTTCACCCGCCATGGCACCAACCGGAGGAACACGTGGACCACCACTTCGTCACCGCACTGGAGAAAGCCCTCGGCTGGGACGGGCCCGGTGCACTCGGAGCCGCTTTCGCCCGGGGAACGATCGAGGACCTCGATCTGCTCGATCGCCTGCTCAACCCCAGGAAACTGCTGGACCTGGTGATGCGCCGCAGCGTCACCACGCCCCAGTTCCGCATCTTCCAGGACGGGGCCGAACTGCACCCCGGCCGCTACATCCAGCCCTCCGTCACCCGGCGGGGACAGGCCATCCCCATGGCCGACATGCGCCGCGTCGGCGGGCTGATGCGCGAGGGCTGCACCATGGTGCTGGACGAGGTCGACTTCTTCGACCCGGCCATGGAGGCCACTTGCCGCGCGCTCCAGTGGTGGGCCCGCGAGCTGGTGCAGGTGAACGCCTACCTGACCACCCAGGACGCCAGCGGCTTCAAGCTCCACTGGGACGACCACGACACCCTGATCGTCCAGCTCGCCGGCCGCAAGAGCTGGGAAGTCCGCGGCACCTCGCGCAAGGTTCCGATGTACCGCGACTCCGCCCCCAACTCCGAGCCCAGCGAGGAAATCGTGTGGCAGGGCGTCATGGAGCCCGGCGACGTGATGCACATCCCGCGCGGCCTCTGGCACCAGGCCACCCGCGACGACCAAGGCGACGGCTACAGCCTCCACGCCACCTTCGGCATCGTGAAGCGCGTCGGCGTGAACTGGCTGGCCTGGCTCGCCGACCAGGCCCGCACGCAGGACCTGTTCCGGTACGACCTGGACCGCTGGAACTCCCCCGGCCAGTGGGACGGGCAACAGCAGCTCCTGGCCGACGCCGTCGCCGAGATGGCTACGAAGCTGACCCCGCAGGACTTCTTCAATGCCCGCGAGCGCGAACGGCTGGCCGCCCGGCACGTCCCGGCCACCGGCCTGTTCGGCAAGCCCGCGGCCGTCGTGTGCGTCACCGACTTCAAGCCCGTGATCGAGCAGCACCACGACACCGTGGACGTCCTCGCCGCAGGCAAGAAGCTCACGTTCGCCGGCAAGGCGTACCCCGCCCTCGCCCTGCTGCTGAGCGGCCACCCCGTCGACATCGCCGACGCCGCCGAGAAGACCGGCCTGGACGTGGAACAGCTCGCCGAGATCCTGCTGAAGGAGGAACTGTGCACGGAGCTGACCCCCGCCTTGTCCTCGGCCTTCACCGGTCTCGTCACCACCGCGACATCCTGACGGCCGCACTCGACCTCGGCGTCACCGCCCTGGACACTGCGGCTCCCTACCTCGGCTTCCGCTCTCACACGGTGCTGTCCGAGACGGCGGCCGACCTGCTGCCGAAGTTCACCCTCTCCACGAAGGTGGGCTTCTTCCCGCGCGCCGGAGGTGCTGAGCACTCCCTTGATCCGGTCCGGCTGCGGCTGGCCGTCGAGCGAGCAGCCCGGGAACTCGGCAGGGAACCCGACACCGTGCTCCTCCACAACCCCGAACGGAGCCTCGCGGGCCTGTCCACTGCCGATGGCCACACCCTCCTCGGCAATGCCTGCACTGCCCTGGCCGACGCCGCCCGCGACGGCCTGTGCCGCGCCTGGGGTGTGACCTCCTGGGACACCCGAACGCTCAGCATGGTCCAGGTGGACGACCTGCCGTCCCCGGACGTCCTCATGGTCCGTGCCGGGTTCCTCGTGGGCATCGACCTACTCGACGCCACAACCGTCCTGAGCACGGCCTGGCAGCCGGACGAGACCTGGGGCATGAGTCCCTTCCGCGGCGGCCACAGGAAGGTGTGGGAGGAATTCGACCCCCGGCCGTTCCTACGGCCGCATCACGGAGATCTGTCCCGCATACAGGCCGCGTTCCGGACCGCGTTCCACCTGCCCAGCACCTCCGCGATGGCGGTCGGCACCAACGACCCCGGGCACCTGGCCCAGTTGGTCCAGGCCCTGGGCGCGGAGGTGGACACCGCCGCCGTCAGTCAGTACCTGCGGGCCCTTCACTCAGAGCCTGGTGATCAGGGGCTCTGGTGTTCGGGTGGGAGTTTTCGGGGTTCGTGAGGCATGAGAGAAGGGGCCCTCTGGAGAGCTATTCGTTGCGACGAAACACTCCGGAGGACCCCTGTGCCGCAGTTCTACCAACTCGCCGTGCCCGCCGCCAACTTCACCACCCGCACGTGCGCGTGTCTGCCATGCCGTTTCGGGAACGTGCCGTCCTGGGCGCCCGAGCACGAGCGTGCCTTCGAGACGGACATGACCGACACCGAGTGGGATGCGGTGCGCGGCGTGATCCCGTCGCCACCGTGGCTGGAGGGACGCGGGGGCCGGCCCGAGGAGTACTGCCATCGGCGGATGTTGGACGCGCTGCGTTATCTCGCCGACAACGGCGGCAAGTGGCGGGCGCTGCCCGAACCGTTCCCGCCGCCGCGCAAGGTCTTCGACTTCTTCCGCCGCTGGGTGCGTCAGAACGTGTTCGCGCAGATCCACTCCGCGCTGGTGAAGAAGATCCGGGTGAAGGCCGGCCGGTCCGAGCAGCCGACCGCCGCGATCATCGACGCGCAGTCCGTGAAGGCGGCCGAGACCGTCGGCGCCTCGAGCCGGGGCTTCGACGGCGGCAAGCAGGTCAACGGCCGCAAGCGGCATATCGTCGTCGACACCCTCGGCCTGATCCTGCTGGTCGCTGTCACCGGCGCCGACATGAACGACCGGACCGCCGCGATGGCCCTCTTCCACCGCCTCACCCTGCTGTTCCGGCGGGTCACCAAGGTCTGGGCGGATCACGGCTACGACGGCGAACTCGCCCCCTGGGCCCGGCGCACCCTCGGCCTGGACCTGGAGATTCCCGACCACCCCGGCCGCCGCAAGGGCGAGGGCTTCAAGGTCATCGCCAAGCGGTGGATCGTGGAACGATCACTCGCGTGGATCACCCGGCGGCGCCGCTGCGTGCGCGACTACGAACGCCGCCCCGACCATCACGCCACGTTCGTCCTCCTCGCCGCAGGCATCCAGATGAGCCGCCGCCTCGCCGGCCCTGCCGACCGCGGCAACCGCGGCGTCAGCCGGGCAGCCTGGTGAACTTCCCGTCACCCCGCTTCACGATCCATCCCCGGTCCGCGAGCCGGGAACACACATCCCGTGCCCGCTGCTGACGCGCCGGAGTCGTCTCCCAGCCCAGCCGCTCGGCCACCTGCCGGGCCATCACCGCCCCCTCCGACTCCCGCACGACCGCCAGCGCTGCCCGATACATCCCGGGCAGCACCTCCTCGTCCCGTCCCGGCTCCCACGCGGCGATCGGACCAGCCACCGTCAGCGCGGGCCCCTGGGCCGTCCTCAGCGCTGCTGTCCGGACCGGCGCGAGAGCGCCGACCGCGTCAGCCACCTCGTCGACCTCCGTCACGACCGGGCTCAACGAGGCCGCTACCTCAGCCAGTTCCGCACGCTCCTCAAGCGCAAGGCGCAACCGGCGCACCGCGTCCTCTTCCGCCGCAGCCTCCGCCAGCCAGTGATCCACCTGCTCCTGGGCCTCCACGAGCAGCGACTGCCACTCCGTCGCCTTCCCTCGCGCCAGCTCGGCCTTCGCCGTCATCAACGACATCACGGACACCATCGAGACCTCCCACGTCCACTCGGAACCAGCTCGATGCTTCTCCGGAACCCTCCTCGGCACCCACCGCAGGGAAACGATCACCCGCCAGTGCGGGGCACCCCGCACTGACTAGCCCTTGATCACCAGGCTCTCACACCGTCAGCGCTGAAGCTCGGCTACCAGGCGCTCGGCCTCCTTCCGGGCCGGTGCCAGCAGCGGATCCTCTTCGCACACGTAGGGTCCGACGATCTTCGACAGGAAGAACAGCGACATCAGCTTGCCGTCCCGGCTCTCCAAGTCCGCACGTCGCTCATTTCGGACGCGGTCCGCGAGCCCTGGGACGGCAAGCGCGTTGCCCCACAGCGTTGCGGCGTCCAGGCCCCGGGGCGCCATGCCCCAGTCCTCCCAGTCAATGAGGGAGAACCCCGGTCCCATCACGTTGGCCCAGGTCAGATCCGCATGAGCCGGCGCCCACCGCTCGATCCGCGTATCGGCCACCCCGGGGAAGACCGCTCTGAGGGTCTGGGTCACCTGCTCCTGCGTGATCGTCACCGTGTCCGGCGTCGCGATCCGCGGTGTCTGCTGCGAGGCAAGCGCGTCCAGCGAAGCATTCAGCGCCTCCCACCACTCCTCCGGAAGGCCCGGGTCTTCAAGCACCAGGGCACCTTTGCCAACAGACGGCGATGGAATCAGCTCCAGCTCATCCGCGCGCCACATGACCGGCTCGCCCGGCTCGCGCCACGCCACTCCCTGGTACCACTCGGGCATCGCGACCCCTTGCAGTACGGCGGCGGCCTCGGTCCCGTTCCAGCCCTGCGGGCCGATCCGCTCGAATCCCCGCCGCTCGATACGCACCCACGTGCCCCGCTCCGTACGGCCACCCAAGGAACGGCGCTTGCGGACCAGGGCCTCCCGAACCAGTCGCACCTGTAGGGCCTCCTCCACGCGCTCCAGCACGTCTTCCACTGGCTGACGGCGCAGGTCCACCTGGGCAGCAACGGGCAGGGATCCAGTCATCACGACCTCCTCGGCGAACGGATGACCGTAGCAGGAAGAGCCCCGCCGACACGATCCGTCCGTCAACACGGAGCACCACAAGTTCCCCTGTCGTCGGCCGATGCAAGAATGGTGCCCGCCTCGCCCACGCCGTCCGCGGTGGACGCGTCTTCCTTGACCGTGGCAGTGGCCGCGCTCACGGCGATCAGGATCGGCACCCCTCGGTCGAGGAGACCGACGCGGCCGGGCTCGAGCGCAGCGGCCTGCTTCTTGGAACTGGTGAGGAGCAGACCGGTCAGCTCGGCGGTGGTGGACTGCTTGAACCACCACGCGGCGTAGTCCTCACTGGCCACTCGCTCCCACGAAGCGGCATCGTGCTCGTGAGCGGAGCCGGGTAGCTGGACGCTGGGGAAGCGAGCGCCGAGCAGACGTAGCTGCGTGGCCTTGCCGTCGTTGTCCGGGCGGTTGAGGCTGAGGAACATGACGACGGTCAGGTGGCGCGGATCTGGGTGTCGAGCACGGCCGTGATGGCCTCGGCGTTGCTGGCCACGAACTTGGCCAGCGCCGGCGGCATCAGGTCGAGCTGCCGGATCGCCTCTGCGGTGAACGGTACGCGCACGACCTCGTAGCCGCCCCGCTCGGGCTTGTCGAACTCGGTGCCCGTACGGGCCGCGATGTCCATCTGCTCCAGGCGCGCGGCGAAGATGTGTTGGACACCCAGGCCGTCCTCCAGCGAGTCGGTGATCAGGTAAACGAGCTCAGCCTTGCTCAGTTTGCCTCCGAGCTCCTCGAACACCTCGCGGTGCAGGGCGTCCTCAATGCTCGCGTCCTCGGCCTCGACGCCGCCACCGACGGTTACCCAGTACGCGTCCCGGCCGGGCTTGGTCCGCTTGATGAGAACAAGCTCGTCGCCGTCCAGAAGGATGGCCCTGGCATTTCGCTTGGTAATTGTCATCTCAGGCACCGCTCCAGGCTGTTCACAGTGGTTACTGATCTCGCCGATTGATTCGTCGATAAACGCGCCCGCCAGGCCGCTGCCGACACGTGTCGTCTGGGGTCCCCGTACTGACACCGAGGATTCCCGCCGCCACCGGCCTGGATGCCTGGGCCGCCGCCTGCCTGGCCCGAATACATTGGCCAGGTCACGACGAGGTAGGAAGGGAAGCTCATGACACATCGGGTCTGGCGGGACAGGTACCAGTCCATGGATGAGTCGCTGGTCGGCTGGGCGACGAGGGTTGCAAACGCGGAACTCAGCCTTGCACTTCCGAGGCGGTGGGCGCACTCGCAAGGGGTGGCAACTCGAGCGGCCGAGCTTGCGCAGATCTTGGGAAGTGACGGCAGCCTCCTGTTGGCTTCGGCGGTGCTGCATGACGTGGGGTACGCACCCCGGCTGGCGGTGACGGGCTTCCATCCGCTCGACGGGGCACGGTTCCTACGCGATGAGCATGGTGCTGATGGACGGCTCGTGCGGTTGGTAGCGAACCATTCCTTCGCACGGCTGGAAGCCGAAGAACGCGGGTTTCGGGAGTGTCTGGATGCTGAGTTCCCGTTGCTTGACGAGCCGCTGCTGGTGGACGCGCTCGTGTATTGCGACATGACGACGACGCCCGACGGGGAGCGGACGACCGCCGAGGAGCGGGTGGCGGAGATCGTCGGCCGCTATGGGGCTGACAGCCTGGTGGGGCGCTTCATCCGTCGGGCGTCGCCGCAGATCCTGGCGGCTGTTGAGCGGGTGGAGGCGGTACTGGCGGCTCAGCCGAGGTAGGGGAAGGAACCAGCGAGGTAGTCGCCGATCTGCTGGCGCATGCTGGCGTGGATGTCGTACTGGTCGAGGTCGGCGGGCTGGATGAAGCGGACGCCGTCGGCCTCGTCGTTGATGGTCGGCTCGCCGCCGATCGGGCGGCCGATGTAGGTGTTCTCGTACTGCTGGCGGATCTCGCCGTCGGTGTAGGCGACGATGTGGTGGGGGTTGGTGTAGACCCCGAGGAAGCCGGTGATCTCGGCTTCGATACCGGTCTCCTCCAGGCATTCCCGCACAGCGCACTGGGCAGCGGTCTCGCCAATGTCCTGCGCGCCGCCGGGCAAAGCCCACTGGCCGGTGTCGCGGCGACGCTGTAGCAGGATGGCACCGCTCTCGTCGACAACGAGCAGGTTGCTGGCGGGGATGAGGGTATTTGCCTTGGGTGCGGTGGGGTCGTTGTAGTACTCAGTCCTGCCCATGTGCGGCGGTCCCCTCTTGGTCGGGAGTCCAGAGCCGTGCGGCGGCCCAGACGGCTTCGAAGCTTTCAGCGTAGTTGTCGAACCACCCTGTGCTGTCAACTTTCTTGAGGTGCAGGAGGGGATTGGCGCTGGCGGGCTGGCCCCAGACGTGCGGGTTGACCAGCAGGTTGTCGTCGTAGCGGAACAATGACGTGTAGAGCGTGGTGTCGTGCAGCCGCACTTCGCAGCTGGCCTCGGGAAGTAGCGGGCGGTAGTAGGTCAGGGAGGCGCGGATCTTGGCCGCGAGAGCGTCGCCGATGCCTTCCTCGCGGCCCCGGATGGCGACTGCCTGGCCCCCCGGGTCGCCGAAGCACAGACGAACACGCACGCCATTGGCGGCCCGCTCGGCGAGCATTTTGGCAACGTGCGGATTGGACTGTGCGAAAAAGGTGCCGGAGAAGACGAGCACGCTGATCTCCTTTCGGGCCTCTTGGAGGAGGGCCAGCCACATGTCCCGGGGGACGGAGGCCCGGTTCGGGTACGTGCCGACCAGTTCGCCGCCCCCGGCGGTGTTGGGCGCGCTGGTACGTGGTTGCGGGGCCGGCCAGAGGAAGGACTCCTCCACCCGCAGATGTTGGGCGGCGCGGAACCGGTGACGCGCGTGGGGGACGCGTCCGCCAAGCCAGCGTCCAACGGTCTTGGGGTCAACCTCGCAGACTTCGGCGAGCGACTCGGGTGAGACACCACGCTGGGCGAGTACGGAGTGCAGTCGCTCGTTCACAGACGTCATGCAAGCGGAGCGAGGAGCGATCGGGCAAGGACGTTTTGGGACGTTCATGCGGGATGAGGCCGGGACGGTTCCCTACGCTTGCGCCATGCAGCTCATCGTCCTGTGGGACATCGACCACACGCTCATCGAGAACGCGGGGGTGAGTAAGGAGATCTACGCCGATGCTTTTTCGGCGCTCGCAGGTCGTCCTGCCACGAGGCCGGCGCCGACGGAAGGCCGGACGGACCGCATGATCATGCGCGAGATGCTCCGGCAGCACGGAGTGGCAGTACCGGGGTGGTCCACTGTCGAGGCTGCCCTGACCAGGGCTGGCGAAGGGCGCGAGGAGGATCTCCGCCGTCGTGGGGCCGCGTTGCCGGGGGTACGAGAGGCACTGACCGCAGTGGCCCAACGTTCGGGCTGGGTGTCGTCGGTTCTGACGGGCAACATCGCGGCCAATGCCCGCGTGAAACTGTCGGCCTTCGATCTTGATCTGCTGCTGGATCTCAGCGTCGGGGCGTACGGCGCCGATGCCGATCAGCGCCCCGACCTTGTGGCCATTGCGCGTGAGCGGGTTCAGCGCCTTCGCGGTGTCCGAGGCGATGTGCCCGTGGTGTTGGTCGGAGATACACCCAGGGACGTCGAAGCGAGCCTGACGACGGGCTCCGGAATCATCGCCGTCGCCTCGGGGATTCACGGCCAGGCGGAGCTGTCTGCCGCCGGCGCGGCCGTCGTGCTACCAGATCTGTCGGACACCACGCATGTACTCGCGCTGCTTGAGGACTTCGCGCGGGAGTGAAAACGTCCCAGGACGTCCTTCGTGGCGTCCGAATACGCGGTGATGAGGTCCCAGAGGCTCAGGGAGTATCAGGGCCTCGACGAGGTGACCGGCCGAAGCAGGCCCGCAGGTAATCGGGGCCCGCCGTGTGGGGGAGCCCCAGAACTCTTG